>CAIWRU010000088.1 GCA_903915155.1 uncultured Mucilaginibacter sp. | reverse complement strand
ATGAAAATCAAGATATGTCGTCAATGCCTGAATTTTTTATTAGTACTTTATTAAAAGTAAAGCGATTGAAACTAACTACGGTTCAAACTGCCTACACAAGGCAAGAACCCTTAGACAAAGACTTATTTTTAGGTGACGGGGATGCAACTTCAAATGTAAAAGTAAAATACACATCAAATCAGGCCATTAATACTACCTATCTAATCGCTTCTGAAAGCTATGGCGAAGGCATTTTTATAGATTTCGATAAAAATAAGATTGAAGAGTGGTTTTATTTGCATTATGACAACACACCTCTATTTAAAGAAAGAATTGATTTGTTGAAGGAAAGAATTTTGCAGTCACAAATTATATCAAAAAATAAATTTCAAAGTGAAAGACATCTTGCAAAATTTATTATGGTACATACATTTTCTCATATTCTTATTAAGGAATTAGAGTTTTTATGCGGTTATGCTGCTACATCTTTAAATGAGCGTTTATTTGTTGATGATGAAAATATGCAGGGCGTTTTAGTTTACACAGTTGCTGGCTCCGAGGGAAGTTATGGGGGCTTGACGTCTCAAGCCAATCCTGAATCTATCGAAAAGATCTTAAATTCTGCTATTTTCAGAAGTAAAGACTGCGCTTCTGACCCTGTCTGTTATCATTCAGATGGTCAAGGGATTGGGAGCCTAAATTTAGCGGCATGCTATTCTTGTTCATTATTACCTGAAACATCGTGTGAAGAGTTCAATAGCTTTCTTGATAGAGCAATGCTTATTGATACTACTTTCGGATTTTGGGGTCAAATATAGATTTTTAGCCATAAAAGTGACGTTATTACGTTGCGGCCGCTTTTTAACTTCACGGTCGTTAATGTATAAAATTCACTTTCCATATTCACCACATCCGCGAAGATAGCCCACCGCCGGGATAAAAAGTAAAGGCCATGCAGAGCGGGCCATTTTTGTTTTGTTTTTCAGCGGTGGCCCGGCCTTGACTATTTACCCGGCTCGCGCTTTTTGTTGCTTAAGCGGTAAATATGGGGTGGTTTATTCAGACAGGTTGGTAGTAATGCATTTCCTTACACCTTTTCGGATTAACAGCATGCGCATGCAACAAAGAAGCGGTAAAAAGCAATGGCGTGATTCAAATTTACGGCAATATTTATGATTTATTGCCGTAAATTTGATTTGCAACAGCTTAACTAAACGCTAACTTTTCTCGCAATAGCTGCATATCCGAACTTATCTTATGATCCATAACCTTAGCATAAATTTGCGTGGTCTTGATACTGGTATGCCCCATCATCTTGGCCACGCTTTCGATAGGAACGCCATTATTAAGCGTTACGGTGGTCGCAAATGTATGCCGGGCAATATTTAAGGTCAATAGCTTATTGATCTTGCAGAGGTCGGCAATTTCCTTTAAGTAGGCATTCATCTTTTGATTGCTCATTACCGGCAGCAAAGAATCTTCTGCTATACATTGCGGATGTTCGTTGTAGGATTTAATAACAGACAGCGCGGCAGGCAAAACCGGGATTCTTGATAAGGTGTCGGTTTTTTTGCGGCTGGTATAAATCCACAGATCGCCATCAATACCTTTAACCAATTCGGATCGTTTTAATTTATGTACATCAACATAGGCTAAGCCAGTGTAACAGCAAAAAACAAATACGTCCCTCACTACACGCAACCGTTCAATGTCAAATTTCTTTTTAATAAGCCTGTCTAATTCTTCTTTAGTCAGTACATCCCGGTGGACAGCCTTTGTTTTAGGTTTATAGTTTAGATAGGGGTCAACAGTCAGCCAACCATTCCCTAAACAGATACGGACAATCTTACCCAAGTTTTTAATGTATTTAATTGCAGAGTTATTGGCGCACTTACGTACACTCCGCAGGTAATATTCAAAATCATTTAGGAAAGCGAAGTTGATTTTTGTTATTGGTATGTCCGAAACGTTATGTTGCCATTGCATAAAATCTTTTGTGTGCATCAAAGCGGTTTCGTAACGCTGCAAGGTGCTTTTCTCAAATTCCTGACCTACCAGGCTTTTCATTTTTTGATTATGATCTTCAAAAACAGTTATAAGTGTCCTGGCCTTTTCAACCTTTCCGATAAAACGGTTCTTTAAAGTTTCTGCGGTGGTGTTTGCATCCGCTTCTGTCATTTGGCGGTGCAACTCATGCAATTTGCCCTGTACGCCTTCCAGATAAGAGTTTAAAGCCTTTGCATCTGCTTTGGTACCGATAGCCCGGCCTAAGTGGGTATCCCACCGTGACGGATCAAATTTTCTACTTACAGCAACTTCGGCGCGTTGGCCATCAACGGTAATGCGCAAATAAATTGGCATGTCGCCTGATTGATAATTTTTTGGCTTTCTCATGGAGAAAAGCAACGTGAGCGTAGTTCTCATAATAATTGACTAATTAATAGTGAACAAATGTGATTAATTAATCATCTGAAATCAAGATGTTCAATGGTTGAACACGTTGTAAATCAATTTATTATGAGCTAATTCGGGAGTTGGTAGCAGACTGGCAATGAACTCCCGAATTACTCCCTTTTAGTATGCTAAAAGATGCATATTTTGGTATGTTCTAAAAACAAAAAACCCCTTAAATGATATCATTTAAGGGGTTTTTTGTTTTTAGAACATACCAAAATATGCATCTTT
>CAIWRU010000087.1 GCA_903915155.1 uncultured Mucilaginibacter sp. | reverse complement strand
TTTTCTATTATTCTAAGGCTCTGTCTAATTATTCTTACTTTAATTCAGCTTATTTTTATATAGTTGTTTTCTTTTCTTAATCTGTTCTCTCAATAAATGAACGGTTACATAAAGCTGCTACTTTAAAAAGTTTTTTGCAGCTTACTCATCTTTCAGAGCAATTGCATGAGAAAAATGATGCGCCCGGTTTTATGCGCGAATTATTAACCGATCATGAAAGTGTTATTATATTATGCCGCGAATTTGTCGACACCTTTGCAAATGAGTATAAAGATGCAGGCACAAGTGATTTTGTGACCAGCCTGATGGAAGAACACGAAAAAATGGCCTGGATGTTAAGGTCACATTTAAAATAATTTCAATACTGGTGCAGCCTTTTGTAAAGGATGCTGCACCGGTACAATTTTATACTTGGGTAAGTATCTGGTTTAATCTTTCTTCCGATCTTACATATTTGTTGAGCAGGTCAAATTGGTTTTTGGCCCTCATTAAATTATGCCCGGTATATTTCACCTCATAATAAATATCACCATTCAAAAAGTCGGTCAGGAAACGTATGGCCTGCATGTAGATCATGAACTTACCCGAAAAAATGAAGTACTTTTTCTCTGTTTCAGTCAATATATCGCCCATCTCAAGCATATAGCCTTTGCATATATCGGCAAAAATATCTTCCCTTATATGGATCTTTGACAAATCGGTTTCTTCTTCATTTGCCGGCGAAAGATAGGTGCGCATCATATCACCTACATCACTTAAATAATAGCCGGGCATAACCGTATCAAGGTCGATAACACATATACCATTCAAGTCTTTATCAAACAAAACATTGCTGATCTTGGTGTCATGATGGATAACGCGTAACGGGATTTCCTTGTCGGCTATTACCTGTTTGTCGCTTTGTAAAATATTATAGTGATCGTATACCTGTTTTATTTCAGTTGCCGCTTGTTCTAATAGCTCTGGATCAGCGTTTTGATAGGCTTGTTTGAACTGGTCAAACCGTAACTGCAGGTTATGGAAATCAGCCAGCGTGTAATTCAATTTTTCCGCATCAAAATCATTCAACATGCGGGTAAACCTGCCGAACTGTATCGCAGCTTCAAATGCTTCCTTGCGCTTGCTTATGAAATTGATGGTTTTTGAACCTTTTACAAAGGGAAATAGCCGGTAATAATCATTGTCATCAGCCTTTATTAAAAGATCGTTTTTAAGGGAAGGTAATGCGCCCACAAAAAGATAATCGGGATGAGTAGTTTTAAAATATGCCTGTAATAAAGTTAAGTTCTGCGCTATACGTTCAGGCGATTTAAAAACACTGCTGTTAATTTTTTGCAGTATATAATCTTCGCCGTTGCCGGTTACCTTTAATGTATAGTTTATCAATCCCGAACCAAATGGTTCAATTTTGTGATGTGATGGGTCTAAGCCAAAGCTAAGTAGTACTTTATCAAGCATAATTTATGTTTGTTAACCAAACATACTAAACGGATACATCAAGTTGTTGCGCAAACGATTGATCGTTTTTTAACAGTGCTATTTTATCTATTTAAGTGACTCTCAATTACTAACAGGCTGCACGGTTAGTACTACCTGTTTTGTGGTACAATATAATAACACCTTTAGTAATAATGTAATAATGACGATCAAATTTCGTACTGATGACAATTGCCTGCCAACCCATATCCCCAAAAGCTTGCAGTGAATTTTATATCTAAGCGTTTAGCAAACGTTTGCGTTAATTTATTACTACAAACAGCAACCGTTTCTATGTAAATTCAAACAAACTTTAATATTAACATAACTAATTTTTAAAGTACAGATCACAACCCTTAATGGATTTGACAGAAAACAGCATAAGCATAGACAAATATTCCATGAATAGCCACCAGGTCAATATTTCAATTTCAGAGACATCACAGATATCATAAATATTTCTATTGCAGATATTCTCATGATAACCTTCCAGATCAAATTTAACTGATGCAGGTTTAGGTTCTGAGTATTCCTGTAGCCTTGACTGCTCTTCAGTGAGTG
>CAIWRU010000086.1 GCA_903915155.1 uncultured Mucilaginibacter sp. | reverse complement strand
TTGCAATTTCATCTGTTTTTCATGCCAAAAATGATCTTTTTGTTAACTATGATAATGGCCTGACCAAAACTTAATCATTCCTTCATATAACCGGTAAAAGTGATCACATCTCGGTAGTTGCTCGAAACTGACAGCGATGTAGTGCCGGATGGAGATACATCAAGTATTAATTTGGCTACATATTTTACGTTTGCCGGGCTAATGGTAATTAGCCATCCGCCTTTTTTCTTTGGTTCAACTTTGTAACCGAATTTGGTTGAGGTAAACATGATCCCGTTTTCTTCGGGTGTAAGGGGTGCAGTCATATATACGCGGCCGAAATAGGGTAGATAGGCAATCACCGAATCTTTCGTGATTCGCAGGTCATAGTCGGATGTAAGGTATCTTTGCCCTCCCCGCATGGGCTGTGCATACTTAGCTTTGAAGGTATAATTTTGTGCATCTATTTTAGCTTTAACCGCTGCCGATTTTGCCGCCGCTTTAGCCTGTTTGGCAGTTTGTTGTCCCGATACAGTGTTTGCAATACAAACAACGGCAGTAATTATCGCATATATTTTAACTAAAGTTTTCATAGCTAAGGTTTTAAATAGATTTAACGCACAAGAAACATTGTTAATATAAATTTATAAAATAATATTTTAGAAACAGTAGTCTCCTTTTTGAAATAATACTCCATTTCTGTATCTTAAAGCGGATTAAAAATTACCTATGACTGAAGCTGCCTCAACCCAATTAAAAAGAGTTTTAAAGCCGGTCCACCTGTGGGCAATAGCCGTTGGCCTGGTTATCTCGGGCGAGTATTTTGGCTGGAACTATGGATGGGGAGTATCGGGCACTATTGGCTTTCTCATCGCCACAGTTATCATCACGATAATGTATGTCACCTTTATTTTTAGCTATACAGAGTTAACTACAGCTATTCCACATGCAGGCGGGGCTTTTGCTTACGCTTACCGTGCCATGGGGCCTTTCGGTGGACTCATCGCCGGTTATGCTACACTTATCGACTTTTTGTTTGCTACGCCTGCTATTGCCGCGGCTTTGGGTAGTTACCTGCATTTTCTTTATCATGGTATACCTATTATCCCATCCGCAATATTATTTAACGTGGTGTTTATCATTATTAATATATCGGGGGTAAAGGAGTCGGCAACTTTTTCGGTGTTCATCACCATACTGGCAGTAGTTGAACTATTGCTGTTTATGGGTATCATTGGCCCTAGTTTTAAGATGGAAAACTATTTAAGTCACCCTATGCCGTTCGGCTGGGGAGGTGTGTTTGCCGCGCTGCCATTCGCCGTGTGGTTTTACCTGGCTATTGAGGGGGTTGCTATGGTGGCTGAAGAAGTAAAAGAGCCAAAAAAGAACATCCCGAAAGGATATATTTCGGGGTTAGCCACATTGATATTTTTGGCTTTAGGTGTTATGATATTAACAGGTGGTATTACCGACTGGCGCAAGCTGAGCAATCTTGATTACCCGCTGCCCGAGGCAATCTCCATAGTTTTAGGTAAAAGCAACGGCTTAACCAAAATATTTGCCAGCATTGGTTTGTTTGGGTTGATAGCTTCATTGCATGGTACGGTACTGGCTTCATCGCGCCAGGTGTTTGCCATGGCAAGGAGCGGCTACCTGCCCCGGTTTTTAGGGGCGGTGAACAGTAAATTTAAAACACCGCATTGGGCAATTATTGCGGGTGGGGTAATCAGTTGTTTGGCTTTGGTATCGGGTACTACCAACCAGATCATCGTGCTTTCGGTAATGGGCGCGGTGGTAATGTATTTAATGAGCATGGTAAGCTTGTTCATACTGAGGAAGAAAGAACCAGATCTTGAGCGACCATTTGCATCGCCGTTTTACCCGGTTTTCCCTGCTGTAGCGCTTATTATTTCTGCCATCTGCATGCTGGCAATTATGTATTATAACTTTTGGCTTAGCCTGCTATTTTTTGCCCTGCTAGGCATTGCGATACTGATTTTTGTATTGATGGGCAAACACAAGGAAAAATTGCTGGAAGACAATATGGTTGCACCGATAATAGTTATTTGAGTGCAACAACCCAATGACAGCGAAGCGAAAAGACCAATTAACTAATGAACCAGTGAGCTAATGAACTACCAAACCACTATCCGCAGAAAAGTTTACAAGTTTAACGACCTGAAAACATTGCTTGCAAAAGCATCTCCTTACCGCAGCGGAGATGCTTTGGCGGGTGTTTGTGCCGAAAGTTACGAGGAACGCGTAGCGGCGCAGCTAGTTTTGGCTGATGTACCGCTGAAGGTTTTTTTGAATGAATTGGTGATCCCTTATGAACAGGATGAGATAACAAGGTTGATTATTGATGGCCATGATGCACATGCGTTTCAACCTATAGCTCATTTAACGGTCGGCGAATTCAGGGACTGGCTATTAGGTGAGGATACTACCACTTTAGTATTGCAAAATATATCGCCCGGGTTAACGCCGGAGATGGTATCAGCCGTATCAAAACTGATGCGTAATCAAGACCTTATCGCGGTAGCAAAAAAATGCGAGGTGGTTACCAAATTTCGGAATACCATTGGTTTAAAGGGGCATCTCTCCACCCGGTTGCAGCCCAACCACCCGACCGATGACCCAAAAGGTATTGCGGCAAGTATTATCGATGGCCTGCTGTATGGCAGTGGGGATGCCTGTATCGGCATAAACCCTGCTACCGATAGCCCGGCAGGAGTAATGAATTTATTGCGAATGATAGATACGCTGCGCCAACAATTTGAAATCCCCATACAATCCTGTGTGTTAAGTCATATCACTACTACACTTGAGCTCATCAACCAAAATAAAGAAGCGCCGGTCGACCTGTGTTTTCAATCTATTGGCGGCACCGAACTTACCAATACAAGTTTCGGTATCAACCTTAATTTAATTGCGGAAGCTTATGAAGCGACATTATTGCTTAATCGCGGCACTATCGGTCAAAACGTGATGTATTTTGAAACAGGGCAGGGGAGCGAGCTGTCGGCAAATGCTCATCACGGCGTAGACCAGCAAACCTGCGAGGTGCGCGCCTATGCCGTTGCCCGAAAATTCAAACCACTGCTGGTGAATTCGGTAGTAGGCTTTATCGGCCCCGAATATTTGTATGATGGCAAACAGATCATTCGGGCGGCGCTTGAGGATCATTTTTGCGGCAAGCTGATGGGCCTGCCAATGGGTGTCGACGTTTGCTACACCAACCACGCCGAGGCCGACCAGGACGATATGGATAACCTGCTCACCTTGCTTGGCGTAGCGGGCTGTAACTTTATAATGGGCATCCCCGGCTCGGATGATATTATGCTGAATTACCAGTCGACCTCATTTCATGATGCCCTGTACCTGCGCAAGGTATTAGGTTTAAAACCTGCACCTGAGTTTGAACAATGGCTGATGAAACAGGGAATTGTTGATACGCAGGGAAACCTTACTTCGGGCAAGCAGGATAAGCTAACCGATCATTTTTCGGCATTATGGATAAAATAATAAAAGGCCTGCCCAATAATGATGAGCTTTTAAATCCACTAAAGGAGTTTACAGCCGCGCGCATTGCCATTGGGCGGTCGGGGGTGAGTATTCCTACTAAACAATCGCTGCAATTTAATTTGGCCCATGCGCATGCTCGCGACGCAGTGTATTCTGAACTGGATATTGATGGGTTGACGGATAGTTTAAAGCAATTCGACTTACCCATTTTGCCCCTGCATAGTAAAGCCGATAATCGTGCTGAATACCTGCAACGTCCCGATCTGGGCAGAAAGCTCAAAAAATCATCGGCAAACCAATTAAAGGATAATGCTGGCGAATACGATGTGGTAATTATTGTTGCTGATGGCCTTTCTGCCACTGCAGTTAATAATCACCCAAAAGGTGTATTGCAAATATTGATACCCATGTTATCCGCAGCAAAGCTAAAACTGGCGCCCATTTGTTTAGTGGAACAGGGCAGGGTAGCCGTAGGAGATAAGGTGGCGCACTTGTTGAATGGCAAACTATCTATTATGCTCATAGGCGAAAGGCCCGGTTTGAGTGCCGCTGATAGTGTTGGCGCTTACCTTACTTATAACCCTCAACCGGGCTTGACTGATGAATCGCGGAATTGTATTTCGAACATACGTCCGAAGGGATTGCCTGCTAAACTTGCTGCTGAGAAGATATTTTATTTGGTGCAGGAAGCGTTCAGGTTGAAGCTTTCGGGGGTTGGGTTGAAGGATAACCAGGGGCTGATAGGGAGGTGAATGGTGAGTTTGCATTCATTACTCAAATTATATGGTTAACATAACTTAACACAATTTCAAGCTTTTTATCAATTAATATATTGATTATCAA
>CAIWRU010000085.1 GCA_903915155.1 uncultured Mucilaginibacter sp. | reverse complement strand
GGTGCAGGAACGGCTAACTATACAAATTGCAACAATGTTAAAAGAAGCACTGGGCACAGATGACGTAGCTGTCGTAATAGATGCACACCACCATTGTGTATCAAGCCGGGGCATCAGGGATACGGCCAGCACCACGCTTACAGCCGAATATTGCGGGCAATTTTTAAATGCAGAAACTAAGAACGAATTTTTAAAATACATAGGATAATGAGTGTTGAAGGAAAAAACATCCTGGTTGTCGGCGGTAGTTCAGGCATCGGCTTATCCCTGGTTAAACTACTACATCAGCTAAACGCTAATGTTTATGTAGTTTCGAGGTCGGCATCTGAAGAATGGCCGGGCGATGTCCATTTTCTAAAGGCCGACGTAAACGGGGATATCGATGCTGTAGAAATGTTTTTACCTATGCAATTACATGGCCTGGTTTATTCCGTCGGCAGCATTACCCTTAAACCATTTACCAGGTTAACGGCCGAAGACTTTTTGAAAGATTTTCAGCTGAATGTTTTAGGAGCGGCACGGATGATTCAGCAAGCCATCAAGCCAATTAAAAATGCTGCAGGTTCATCTATTGTATTGATAAGTTCCGTCGCTGCTAAAACCGGTATGCCTTATCATGCCAGTATTGCGGCGGCTAAAGGAGCGGTTGAAGGGATGGCGATTTCCCTCGCTGCCGAGTACGCCTCTCAACAGATACGTGTAAATGTGGTAGCACCCTCATTAACAGATACACCGCTGGCTCAAAGCCTGTTAAACTCACCTGAAAAACGCGATGCTTCCGCAAAACGGCATCCGTTAGGTAAGATTGGGCAGCCCAATGATATCAGCCAAATAATTGCCTTTTTATTGTCAGATGAAAGCAGCTGGATGACCGGGCAGGTGATTGGTGTAGATGGGGGTTTAGGAAAACTAAAAACAAGCTAAAATGGTAAACATTAACAGTGACCAGATCTATCAACTGGAGAAACAATACAGGATAAACCTTATCAATAGCTTGATCGGCTATAAGTCTCTGAATCTGCTTGGGTCGGCCAGTAATGATGGTATTACTAATTTATGTATCATCAGTTCTGCGTTTCACCTTGGGGCAAACCCGCCGCTCATAGGCTTGGTGATCAGGCCGGAACGTGAACATAACGACACCTTGCGCAATATCAAGTCAACAGGCCAATATACTTTAAATAATGTGTTGCCTGAATGGTATATGCAGGCGCACCAAACCAGCGCCAGCTATCCTTCGGGTGTTTCCGAATTTGATACCTGTGGTTTCAAAAAACAATATGTACATGGCTTTAAAGCGCCCTTTGTTGCGGAATCTAACATTCGTATAGGCCTTGAGTTATGTGATATGATTGATATGGAAATTAATGGCACAACAATCGTTATCGGAGAGGTTGTTCATGTATTAACAGCAGATGAATTAATAGGCGAAGATGGGATGATTGATCACAGCAAAGCACAAACCATGGCTATAGCCGGGTTAGATACGTACTGTCTTCCGCATCAGGTTGGGCGGTTAGCTTATGCCAAACCGGGCATTGAGCCTCACTTAATAGAAATGGACAACAAAGTTACCGGATAAGCTATGAAAAAAGATGCAGAGGTAATTATTGTGGGTGCAGGCTTAGCCGGGTTAACAGCTGCTAAAGTATTAAAGGCGGCAGGCAAGTCGGTGCTGGTATTGGAATCCTCTGACACAGTAGGGGGCAGGGTGCGGACAGATGAAGTAGATGGCTTTCTTCTTGACCGTGGCTTCCAGGTGTTTTTAACTGCTTATCCCGAAGCAAAACGCTTTTTGGACTATGATGCCCTGCAACTTTGCAAATTTGATCCTGGTGCGCTGATTCTAAACAGGAACGGAATTACAAAAATGGGCGACCCCATGAGGCAGCCAAGTTCCCTGGTCAGTACTTTACTGTCATCGGCAGCAACCTTTCCCGATAAATTACGAATGCTGAGGTTGAAATTAAAATTAGGCCGCAAAAGCATTAAAGAGATATTCTCAGAAAATGAGATTACCACCACATCCTATTTGAAACGGGAAGGGTTTAGTGAAACGATCATGGAGCAGTTCTTTAGGCCTTTCATGACTGGTATTTTTTTGGAAGACCAGTTAACTACATCAAGCCGGATGTTTGAATTTGTATTTAAGATGTTTAGCGAGGGTGATGCAGCTATCCCTTTGAAAGGAATGGGGATGATTCCGAAACAACTGGCGCAATGCTTGTCTATGCATGAACTTTTGTTTCATCAAAACGTGTCGGCAATCGAAGGTAATATAGTAACAACAGCAAGCGGCGCAACCTACAAAGCAGATTTTATTTTGATAGCCACTGATCCTTTGCATTCACCTATTGATGATGTAAAACCCGCGACTGCATATCATTCTGTTAGCAATATGTATTTCACAGCACGCAAACGGCCTTTCGAGAAGCCGCTGATCGCTCTGAATACTTTACCCGGAAAACTGGTCAACAACATTGCGGTGATGGACCGTATCTCTGCCGGTTATTCAAAAAATGGCGATTCATTAATCTCGATGTCGCTCATTGGCGATCATTCCAATGCAATTCAAACAGCGTTACAAGAAAAGGTCATTGCGGAAATAAAGATATGGTATCCTAAAGCAGTTAACTGGAAACACCTGAAAACCTATCATATTCAGTATGCTCTACCAAACGACGACGAGGTAATCAATGAGCCGGACTACAAAGCCATGCGGATAACTGCCCAGTGTTTTGTTTGCGGTGACCACTTGCTAAATGGCTCAATTAATGCCGCTATGAAAAGCGGAAGACGGGCAGCGGAAGCTATTTTAAACACCATGCGGTAATGATTGACCAAATGACCTATACGGATGATCTTTTAAACTTCAAACGACTATGTGGTGATCCGCAGGTTGATGGGTTTATACAATATATTTTCGCCGATCCGGCAAAGAAACTGCAATTACAGCAATGGATGGACGGTAAATCTGGAGCTAAACATTTGAGTATGTTACAGGCGACATTTCCTGGATTTACTTTTATTGAAAAGGCTGCAGATCTGCCGGTGTGGGCCGAGCCAAAGTTAATGAAAGCAGGCGCTGTTTTTTTTGCCAGGCATTCCGAGATCATTATGAGCTTGCTCGGTTTATTGTCACTGCCTTATTGCTACACTGCCGCAAATGGCGCAATGGTGTTGTATTTATCAGAATTGATACGCAAACAAACAACAAAGCGGCTGTATGATACCGCCGTTTTCGTTTGGGAAGTAATGGGGCCTGATGCCTTTGGAAAAGAGGGTAATGCTTATGAAGAAGTTTTGAAAGTTCGCATAATGCATGCGGCAATTCGCTATTATACAATTCAAGGTGGAAAGTGGGATAATTCGTGGGGATTGCCCATAAATCAGGAAGATATGGCTGGCACTAACCTTTCTTTCTCACTTATTGTTATTCGAGGCCTGCGTATGCTTGGGTACAGCGTTAGCCATGCTGATCAGGCGGCGTTCATGCATATTTGGGCAGTAGTTGGCTATTTTAGTGGGTTGGATAATGATCTTATCCCCGGAAATTCCAAAATTGCGCAGCAATTGGATTCCGTTATTAAGAAACGGCAATTCCGGGTTTCCACTCATGGACAGGAACTTACGCAATCTTTAATCAACCACATCTTATCCATTAACAAAAGCAAAGCTACTACCAATGATATATTGGGTTTAATGCGGTACTTGCTTGGGACGGAAATAGCCGATATGCTGGTTATCAACTCGCCCGATCTGCCGACTTACAAACTTATGATCATCAGGACAATGAACCTTTTAAAAAGCTTCAAACCAGATGGCGATAGCCGGGCTATTTATCATGCTGCATACGCGGCATTCAAAAAACGGAACCCGGAACTCAGTAAAAGAAACTAAATTGAACAATTACCCCATATGCATAATTTACGATAACATGAAATCATACCAACTCATCCATCAGTTAATAAACCTTGTAGAGGACCTGGAAGCAGAAAACCAGGGAAGAGAAATTTCTATACAGGATTTTACAGGTTTTCTGCTGAATAAGGTTGGTGATCCCGTGGGAAACATTGTTAACAAGGAGGTGAGGTTTGGCAATAGCAATAATGCTGCATTGGATATAGCCTATCAGTTGGATAATAATATCGGAAGGTTATTTGTATTTATGAGCCGTTATGCAAAGTCCTATATCAAAAAAGCTTTAGAAGGAACGCCTTTACAAACTGCCGAGGATTTTACCGCATTGGCTACTTTGCTTACACACAGCAACTTATCAAAAAGCGAACTGATCAGTTATAATCTTCAGGAGAAAACATCAGGAACCGAAGTTATCAGGCGGTTGATCGCTTTAGGACTGGTGAGGCAATGGGATGATGTGGAAGATAAAAGAAGCAAAAATATCGCTATTACGGATGAGGGCAGAGAATTATTATTTCGCGTATTTGAATACACCAGCTATGTAGGCCAAATAATCACCGGAAAATTGACCGTGGCCGAAAAACTCACGTTACAATATCTATTACAGAAACTGGAAAACTTTCACCTGGAGCATTATGAAAAGAAAAGCATCCTAAACAAAGAAGACCTTAAAAAAGTTGCAGAGGAAAACGCTGTAGCGGGATTTGAATGATAAATCGATGTCCCCAATATTGGGTAGATTTGAGTTTTGCATTTCTTTCCGGTCATCGATACCATCGGGTGTGTTGTTTGGTTTCCTATTGAGGGATATCTTATCAATATGGGACAAGGGTGGCCGGCAAATTGCAGTTGAAATGTTCGATGCAACTACAAATAACCTGGTTGCACCGGTAAAAGTAGTGAGAAACTGCCTGGGAGGTGCATATCTTACTTATTCATACAACAAGTCGGCGAAATTCCGTATTAATATGGGTACGGGGGAACAATGCCGCTTTAAGCGGGATATTTTTCGATCCTAAGTAAGGAAATATTATCATTGCCGATATAAAATCACATAACACTGTGATAACGGTCACTTTTTAGACGATTCTAAATACGCAGATTTACACTGTAGAATCAATTTAGAAAGTCATGAAAACGATACTCATTCCAACTGATTTTTCAGAGAACGCAACCCATGCTGCCGAATACGGCTATCAACTGGCAAAGCAAATAAAAAGCAACGTTATATTGTGCAACGCTTTCGTTATCCCGGTAGAAATGCCGCAGGCTGGTTTAGTAGTTTGGCCAATGTATGAATATGATGAAACTATACAAAGTTATGCTGATGATGTTAGCGCATTAAAAGAGAAATTGGAAAAGGCGAACCCCAACGGGTTTAAACCTATTGTTAAATGTATAAGTGAAGCAGGTGCCTTGCAGGATGTTTTAGGCGAAATGGTGACGAGGCATGATATTGGGCTGATTATAATGGGGACCCATGGTGCAGGTGGTTTAAGTGGTTTTATATTGGGTAATCACAGCCGCAAAATGATAGATAACACCACAAAGCCATTGTTGCTTATCCCACCTCATGCCAAGGGTTTGCCTGTGAAAAAAATAGCTTTTGCTACCGACCTGGAAAACATTGAAAAAGACCTGGACGCTATTTTCGAGCTGATAACCTATGCCAAGCATTTAAATGCCGAAATACTGCTAACCTATATTGAGGACAAGAAATCCTATACTGTGGAATTTAAAAAGCATATGGATGAGCTGTTAACTAACTTATCAAATAAGGCTGATTATCCTTTGATATACTACAGGCAGGTTAAAAGCCGCAGCACAGAATCGGGGTTAGACTGGCTGTGCGAACATGGCCAAATTGATATGTTGGCGATGGTTCACCGCCCGCATAATTTTTTAGACGCAATAATAAATGGCAGCCATACACAAAAAATGGCAGGCCACATATCAAAACCATTATTAGTTTTCCCGGCGAAAGCATAACCCTAATTTAGTATGAAAACTATTGTAGTATTTACTGATCATTCAAAACAATCAGACCACGCCATAGCTTACGCAATACATCTGGCTACGAAAATAAAAGCGAATATATGTTATCGGATACTGTAAAGGTTCCGGCGAAAATGTTGGCTTTACATGTTGGAGGCTTCGAGGAGGATTTTGAAGACAAGTCTCCAAACGAGAAATTACTAGGCCTATGCAACGAACTTGAAAATGAATTGGCAGAAAACGCTTTGCCGGGTAAATTTTCGCCGGCTATTTATTGTCAGTCCGAACAACTAACCTTTGGAGAATCCATTAAGTATTTTGAAGAAAACCTGGATGTAGCTTATATAATAATTGGCGCTAATCCATATTATGGGGCTTCATCAATTATGGCAGGGGATGCCTGTGGGAAAGTGTTGGAATTTGCTAATTGCCCGGTGATATTAGTGCCTGAAGGAGCGCCAATAAGATATGCCGAGAAATATGCCTACGTGGCTGATATTAATAACCACAATATTTCAACATTGGCTGAGGTTGCAAAGCTTGCTGCCTATTCAGCAGCCGAGCTGATGATAGTAAATATTAATAATGGCAGGCCGCTGGATGAAGACCAGGAGAACGCTTTAAGATCAATTATGAAAGAAACCATTTCGCAAATTGAGTACGGGCGTATTTATTACCGGCATTTACCAAATAGCGTAGTGAAAGGCGATATGGAATGGTTGATGCAGGATAACAGGTTTGAAATGCTGGCGATGATACACACCAGGTGTAATATAACTAGCCCGCTCCTTCAATTTGATTATAGCAGTAAAGTAATTGGAAATATTAGTGTTCCCTTATTGATTTATCCCGCAAACAACTAACCGAAAATAAACCTTAAAAAATAAGGCGGCCCAAAATTTGGGCCGCCTTATTTTTTAAATCGCAATGTGGTTCAACGCGTTTTCAGACTGCATTAATTCACTAAACCATTTCTGTATAAAGTCGGGGGTTTTGTCAGGTAACTCATTAACAAGCTCCTTATAATAATTTATCCCTTGCTGCAATTGCGTTTTAAAATTATTAAGGCTTTTACGCTTTTTATCATTCAGGTCTTGTAAATGTTTTTGCAGGTCGGTTTTCAGGTAATCGATATATAAATTCAACTCCTTTATAAACACGTGGGGGCGGTTAACTCTATCTAATAGGTCTATTGCCCCATAAATATGTTTAACCATTTCATCCAGCGAATATATCCTGTTAAAATAAGCCAAGTTTGGCCCCGGGCATATGGACACTGCTTTATTTTCTTTCGGCTTACTTATATCGAGCTTAATATATACTGCAGAGCATAGGCCTTCGCACAAACATATTTTTTCGGTAATTGAATCATATTGTGCGCTATATTCATCTTCCGCCAGATCTTGAGTTGCTAATTGCTTTATTTTCAGGTTCTGATATTCTCTTGACGCGGTACAGATCGGCGTTTCGGTAAATTCAGTATTGGTGCATAAGTATTTCTTTGTACAAGGGCTTCCCGGGCGGCCTTTTGTTATGCGTTCGAGCCGCTGGGTATTTATAGAGCTGCTTTTGAAGTTATTGAACAATATTCCTAACGGCGATGCATTACTTATGTAAAAATCATCATCACTTGCGCCGGTCAATTGTTTAAGCGTTATCTTATCAACATTGGTTGCTTCGGGTACCAGTAAAAACGGGCTGCCCCAACCTGTGGCGTCTAAATTGTAATGGTCGAGAAAAAATCTATTTTCCTCTGCTGTGCCTATGCCGCCCTGGGCGCTAATCCGTTGCGATGGTTTTTTCTCAAGCGATATCCCTTTGGTTAGTAACGCCAATTGGTACGAGCTTAATAACTCGTTATACATTTCTTCCCGCCGTGTTTTAAATTCTTCCAGTATGGGGCCTAACAAATATCCCTCAGTAGCAAAAGCGTGGCCGCCACAATTTAAACCCGATTCAACTCTAAATTCAGATACCCACAAACCCTTCTTTGCCAAAAACTTAGCCTGTATAAACGCCGAACGGAAGTCGCTCACTTTTAAAATGATCTTCTTTTTCAGGTTGCCTGCTTCATCGGGATAAAAATCACTGAACGTTTCAATATAGCTGTACAAGCGAGGGTTCATGCCGGCGGATAGTATTACCGATGATCGCAGATTGCTGTTTGCAAATCCGCGTAATGCTGCAAGGGCATCTGTATTTTCTTCTCCTAACGATGCTCCATCGGCGGCATAATTCATCTTATCGACTTTGGCCATAATATTTACATCAATGGCTCCGGTAGTCATTTGCTCCCGCAGGATAGCCTGGAAAATTGTTTTGCGCACATTGTCCGGGTATTCCATCATCAGGTCATACCCTTGTTTTAATTGCGAATCCTCGGGAAGCATTTCAAAATACCGGCAAATATCGCTTCCCGGTTCAAAAGGCTCATTTTTCAGTTTTGCAAATTGATCGTATACTATTTCTTCAACCAGATTTAAATAAGCGGTTATACGCTTTGCCCGGAAATCATCAACCGATTTGTTGATCGGCTCAAAATCTATGTTATTTTTTTGGGAGTGATACTCCCTCATTCGTTCTATTAATTCGTCATCAACTATCGAAATAACTGAAGATATGCCATAACGGGCAACCTTTAACGGGGTGTCGATTGAGTAGCCTAAGCCTAAAACGGGTATATGAAATTTATGAGCCATAATTAAATGTTAAATATGATCAAAGCTACTTTCGATGGTCGATACAAAAATTGACGGAAGTCACTTTTTCGCAAGTAATTCATCATTCTTTAACTGCACATAACACGGCAGTTTTGAGGTATTAAAATATTCAGGATGATGCAAACAGCAAGTATTGAAAAAACAACGTGCTACCATTGCGGCGATGACTGCCTAACCCCGGATTTCTTTGTTGAAGAAAAACAATTTTGCTGTTTCGGCTGTAAAAGCGTTTTCGAGGTTTTGTCGGAAAGTAAACTCTGCAATTATTATTCTTATAACGAACATCCCGGTGTTAACAGGGCGCATAATGATAAACGATTTGATTATTTAAAAGAACCTGATATTGTTAACGAACTGATAGATTACAAGGATGATAACATCAGCATAGTAACGTTTTATATCCCCCAGATACATTGCAGCTCGTGCCTGTGGCTATTGGAACAGCTCAATAAAATGAATCCTGCTATACATTATGGCCGGGTTGATTTTTTGAAAAAGCAACTAAATGTCCGCTTTAACTATCACCAGTTGAACTTGCAGCAACTGGTCGAGCTTCTATATAATATAGGTTATGAGCCTGTTATTAGTTTGCAGGACATTATAAAAAAACAAAACGCACCGGCAAAAGATAACCTGGTACAAAAAATTGCGGTTGCAGGTTTCTGTTTTGGAAACGTAATGCTGTTGAGCTTCCCCGAGTATTTTGGAATATCGGTGTATGAGCAAACTTTTAAGCACTTCTTCGGGTGGATAAATATATTATTCGCACTACCGGTAGTGTTTTACAGCGGATGGGGCTATTTTACTTCGGCCTGGCAAAACCTGCGCATTAAGGTATTGAATATTGATTTTCCACTTGCGCTGGGCATCGCGGTATTATTTATACGCTCTGTTGTTGAGGTAGCCATAAATAATGATCCCGGCTTTACCGACACGCTTTGCGGGTTGGTTTTCTTTTTGCTAATCGGCAAATTCATACAAAAGAAAACCTATTACCATATCTCGTTTGAGCGCGACTACCGCTCTTTTTTCCCTGTGGCGGTAAATGTAATAACTAACGATGTTGAGAAGCCATTGCCTTTAAGTCAGCTGCAAACAGGCCAGCGTATCATCATTCGCCATAACGAGATCATACCGGCTGATGCCATTTTATTAAAAGGCAACGCTATGGTTGATTTTAGCTTTGTAACCGGCGAATCCATCCCGGTTAATAAAACGTGGGGCGAGATAATTTACGCAGGAGGCAGGCAAACCGGCGAAGCTATTGAATTGGAAGTGGTAAAGTCTGTTTCCCAAAGCTACTTAACTCAATTATGGAACAATGAGGCTTTCACGCGCCAAAAGGATGGCGGTGGCAAAACCTTTAACGAAAAAGTAAGCAAATATTTCAGCATTGTGCTGTTGGCAATAGCATTTGGTTCGCTGTTGTTTTGGCTGCCTTTTAATGCGGGGCGGGGCTTAGCGGCCTTCACCGCGGTATTAATAGTGGCTTGCCCATGTGCACTAGCCCTAAGTACGCCTTTTACCATGGCTGCCGCATTAAGTGTTTTCGACCGTAACCTGTTCTATTTAAAAAACACGCGCGTTGTTGAGCACATGGCCGCCATTAACACCATTGTGATGGATAAAACCGGCACCATTACCAATGGGGATAACACTAATACTGAATTACACGGAAATTTCACCGCGTTTCAAAAGCAATTGATATATAGCACGTGTGTAAATTCAATACATCCTTTATCCAGGATGATATGCGACCATTTAGGCGAACAAAAACGCCTGCCAGTTAACAGCTATATCGAACTTGCAGGCAGGGGGATTATTGCAAGCATAGGGAATCACCAATTGAAGATCGGCAACAGTAGCCTTGTTTTTGGCCACGATATGGAATCGCCGCATATAACTGCAATTTATATAGAAATTGACGGCAGTAACCCTGGCTATATTACTATTAAGCACAACTACCGCAACGGTATGGGTAATGTAGCAGCGCTAAATCCTGTTTATGATATGTATTTGCTATCGGGCGACCAGGATCATGAAAAGAAAGACCTGCTTCAATTTTTCAAAAAACCGGAGCGTTTACTTTTCAACCAATCCCCGCAGGGAAAATTAGATTTTATCCAATCACTACAAGAAGGAGGGAAGAAGGTAATGATGATAGGCGATGGGCTTAATGACTCAGGCGCACTGAAACAAAGCGATCTGGGCATAGCCGTTACCGATAATGTAAATAACTTTTCGCCGGGCAGTGATGCGATAATGGATGGCAGGTCATTTTATAAATTACCGTCGTTCCTGCGCTTTTCAAAGGATACAGTAAACATCATTCATCTTTCGTTCGCTATTTCATTAACTTATAATCTTATTGGGTTAAGCTATGCGGTAAGTGGCAGGTTATCGCCGCTGATCGCTGCTATTTTAATGCCGCTAAGTACAGTTACCATTATTTCATTCACAACGCTGGCGACCCATTTCGCAGCAAAAAAACGCAACCTGTTATGAGCATAATTTACTTCCTGATAGGCTGCAGCGTACTGCTTGCAGTTATTTTTCTGGCCGCTTTTCTCTGGGCACAAAAGAGCGGTCAAAACGATGATCTGTACACACCGTCCATGCGCATCCTTTTAGAGGATGATGTTAATGAGCCTATAAACATAATTAGTAAAGACATAGAAACAAGTGCAAAAAAATGACAGGCGTCATTTTTTAGCTAACAACAATCATTCTGTATCAAACCAAATCATAATAGTTTTACACACATAAAAAAATCACATTTTATGCAGCCAGAAAATTTTTACTACGACAACAAAATCGTCCGGAACTTCGGTATAGCAACCGTGATCTGGGGAATAGCAGGTATGACTGTCGGCTTGCTCATTGCTATACAATTGTACTATCCGGGGGCCAATATTACCCAGTATGGTACATTTGGCAGGATAAGACCGTTGCACACTAACGCGGTAATTTTTGCATTTGTGGGCAATGCTATTTTTATGGGGGTATATTATTCCTTGCAACGCCTGCTAAAAGCCCGTATGTTTAGCGATAAGCTTAGCGCCATTCACTTTTGGGGCTGGCAGCTTATTATTGTAAGTGCGCTTATTACTTTGCCATTGGGTATAACAACCTCGCACGAATATGCTGAGCTTGAATGGCCCATTGATATTGCAATAACCCTTATTTGGGTGGTTTTTGGTATCAATATGTTTGGTACAATAATCAAGAGGCGCGAACGGCACCTGTATGTTGCCATTTGGTTTTACATCGCTACGTTTGTTACTATAGCTGTGCTGCATATTGTAAATTCGGCCGAAATACCTGTTACATTCTGGAAAAGCTATATGGTATACGCCGGGGTTCAGGACGCGCTGGTACAATGGTGGTATGGGCATAATGCTGTGGCGTTTTTCCTTACTACGCCTTATTTAGGAATGATGTACTACTTCCTTCCTAAAATGGCTAACCGCCCTATCTACTCGTACAAATTGAGTATCCTTCACTTTTGGGCGCTTATATTCATTTATATCTGGGCCGGCCCTCACCACCTATTGTATTCAACCTTACCGGGTTGGGCACAATCATTGGGCATTGCATTTTCAATTATGCTTATCGCACCAAGTTGGGGCGGTATGATCAACGGTTTACTAACGCTGCGCGGCGCTTGGGACAAGGTGCGCGATGATGTGGTGCTTAAATTTATGGTGGTTGGTTTAACCGCTTACGGTATGGCAACCTTTGAGGGGCCAATGTTATCGCTTAAGCAAATAAACGCCATAGCTCACTTTTCCGACTGGATCATAGCGCACGTACACGTTGGCGCATTGGGATGGAATGGGTTTTTAACCTTCGCAATTTTATACTGGCTAATACCACGTATTTATAAAACTGAGCTTTATTCTAAAAAATTAGCATCCTTCCATTTTTGGATTGGCACATTGGGTATACTGTTTTATGTGATACCGCTATACTGGGCAGGTTTTACCCAGGGATTAATGCTGAAAGAGTTTACGGCTGAAGGTACTTTGAAATATACTTTCCTTGAAACTGTATTGCGTATTGTACCTATGTGGGTTACACGTTCATTGGGTGGTGGCATGTACCTGTTTGGTGTTATTATAATGGCATACAATTTAACACGCACTGCGCTGCAAGGCAAGCTGGTTGCTAATGAACCGGCACAGGCAATGCCATTAGCACCTGTAAACACAATTGCAAGAGAGAATAGCTGGCACCGCAGGCTTGAACGCCGCCCTATCCAATTTATGATAGCAGCCTTATTGGTAATATTAATAGGCTCGTTTGTGGAGCTGATGCCTACGTTAACCATTGCATCAAACATTCCAACTATTGCCAGTGTGAAGCCTTATACTCCGCTGGAATTGCAGGGCCGTGATATATATATCAGGGAAGGTTGTTTGGGGTGCCACTCACAAACCGTAAGGCCTTTCAGGTCCGAAACGGAGCGCTATGGTGAATACAGCAAGGCGGGAGAGTTTGTGTATGATCACCCATTCCTTTGGGGTTCAGAAAGAAAAGGGCCCGATTTGGCAAGGGTAGGGGGAAAATATCCCAATGCCTGGCATTATAATCACTTAATGGATCCGCGTTTAATGTCGCCGGGAAGTATAATGCCTAACTACGACTGGCTGATTACCCAGGATTTAGATACCACAACTACCATAGCCAAAATAAGGGCAATGCGTAGCATAGGCGTCCCTTATCCCGCCGGGTATGAATACAAAGCCAACCACGACCTGGACATACAGGCACAGGGGATTGCCGCCGACCTTGCTACCAACCATATAAAGGTTTCGAGCAGGAAAGAGATCATTGCCATTACCGCCTACCTGCAACGGTTAGGTATGGATATAAAAGCAAATAAAGTAGCCATTAAATAATACGACCATGTTTGACCAATTTGTAAAAGATGTTTCAGGAGAGCAAATGTATTTGATATTCTCCCTATGGATATTCCTTGTGTTTTTTGTCGTGGTATCCATACTGCTTTTTATAACCAAAAAACAACACGTCGACCGTATGAGCGATTTGCCATTGGAAGACGGAACATTAGAACCAACCAACCTTTAACATTATGAAATATTTACGTGCTATGTTAATATTGGGCCTAAGCGCGGTAAGCCAGCCCTTATTTGCCGACGATCACAGTATGTTGCCTCCGGATTTAGAGAACTATATTGGGTATGGAGCCATCTTCACGGTATTAATTCTTCTTGTTGTTGCTATGCTGGTGATCCTGCGGGCTGTAAGAGTTTTAACCAGGGTTATATTAAAATCTGAAGGCTATACTAACGAAGAAATAGCCGCTGAACTTGACCCCGTAAAGGCTGCTAAAGAAAAGAAGCCTAAGGGTGAAGTTTGGCAAAAGTTGTTGTCGTTAAGGCCATTATCCGAGGAAAAGAAATTATTAATCGCACATGATTATGACGGGATTGAAGAATTGGATAATCCTATACCTGCCTGGTTCATGTATTTATTTTACGGCACTATCATTTTCGCCATTGGGTACCTGCTTAACTACCAGGTTTTTCATACCGGCCAAAATCAGTATGAAGAATATAAGACTGAAATGGTACAGGCTGATATAGCACATAAATTATTTTTAAGTAAAAATGCGAACCAGGTTGATGAAAACACAGTTAAGCTGGTTCATGATCCGGCAGTTATTGCTGCAGGACAAGCCATTTTTAAAACAAACTGTGTCCCATGTCATGGCGATCATGCCCAGGGCGTTGTAGGCCCTAATTTAACAGATGATTATTGGCTGCATGGCGGAAAGATAAACGACTTGTTTAAGACTGTTAAATACGGTGTATTAACCAAGGGTATGCCAACCTGGGAAAAGGTATTATCGCCCAAACAAATATCAGATGTGGTTAACTACGTAAAATCACTACATGGCACAAACCCACCAAATGCCAAAGCACCGCAAGGGTTATTGGAAGATGGTGATAACAAGAAAACTGCTGCTAATTAAAAAATAAATGAACGGATTATTGGAGGCCAGCAATAATGGCGAGCGGAAATGGATGTATCCTTTGATCCGGAAAGGGAATTATTATAAATGGCGCAGCTGGCTTAGTTACTTTTATTTGATATTGTTTTTTAGCGGCCCGTTTATCAGGATAGGGGGACAACCATTATTACTGCTAAACGTAATTGACAGACACTTTGTAATATTAGGGCAGGTATTCTGGCCGCAGGATATTTACCTTTTTATGCTGGCATCGCTCATATTTATAGTGTGCGTGGTGTTGTTTACCATTGCATTCGGTCGTATTTTTTGCGGATGGATATGCCCTCAAACCATTTTTATGGAAAT
>CAIWRU010000084.1 GCA_903915155.1 uncultured Mucilaginibacter sp. | reverse complement strand
GAGCAGAACCTGAATGATATGGACCCTAAGATGACCGCCCTGGTCGCCAGGAAATACAAAGACATAATTGTAGGCATTAAACTGGCCCATTACGAAGGGCACGACTGGGCACCCGCAGACCGCGCCGTTGAAGCCGGTACATTAGCGGGTGGCATCCCCGCGATGATAGATTTTGGAGGCAGTAACCCGCCATTATCAATCGAAGAATTGTTTATGAAGCACTTGCGGCCGGGCGATATCTTCACCCATTGCTTTGGCCAGCTGGGCACACGCGAGTACATTGTAGATTTACAAACCAATAAAGTAAAGCCTTTTGTTTATGACGCCAGGAAACGGGGGATATTTTTTGACGTAGGTTATGGAGGTATCAGCTTCGCGTTTTCCCAAGCCATACCTGCGGCTAAAGAAAATTTCTTTCCCAATTCCATCAGTACCGACCTGCATGTTAGCAGCATGAACGATGCCATGAAAGACATGCTTACCTGCATGAATAAATTCCTGGCAATTGGCATGTCTTTACATGATGTTATACAGGCCAGCACATCAAATCCTGCAAAAGAAATAAAACATGAAGAACTGGGGAACCTGTCGGTAGGCTCATGCGCCGATGTAGCCATATTAGATATGGAAAAAGGCAAGTTCGGATTATTTGATTATTCCGGTTACAAGATAGAAACAGACAAAAAACTGCAATGTGAAATGACCATTAGGGCAGGCACAATTGTATATGACCTGAATGGCATAGCCAACCCTATTTATCCGCCTAAAAAAGTAACACAAAGCGAAGATGATGCGCTGAAGGGCAAAACCCACTAATTTGAACTCAAATGAAATATTACAAACTACTCATAGTCGCGCTAATCATAAATACTGGCGTTCATTTGAAAGCCAGAGCACAAACCATCTCAAAAGATGAGCTGATCTTTTATACATCCGAATGGAAAGGTGAACGCTTTGCCGATGGACGGCCGAAGATCCCGGATAGCTTGATAGAGCGGGCAAAAAAGATAAGTATAGAGGATGCCTGGACAGTGCTGAAAAATGAAGGTTATAGTAACCAGTTTGAGGGCGGTTGGAAAACTGTGGATGACACTATCCCGGTTGTGGGCCGTGCAGTGACTGCCATGTATATGCCAAGCCGACCGGATGTAGAAAAGAATATTAAAGAACGAGGTGCCAAACAAGGGCGAAAAGGAAATACCAATTCGTGGCCGATAGATGCGCTGGTTAAGGGTGACGTGTATGTAGCCGATGGCTTCGGGAAAATAATAGGCGGAACCCTGATAGGTGACAACCTGGGTAATTCCATATTCAGTAAATCGGGTAATGGGGTTGTTTTTAATGGTTCAGCCCGGGATTTGCAGGGATTAAAAGAAATACACGGCTTTAACGCTTTTGTACGTGATTTTGACCCATCATACATGGAACAAATGTTTTTAATGGGGCTTAATACGCCTATCCGCATGGGCCGTGCCATTGTTTTACCGGGTGATCTGGTGATAGCCCAAAAGGAGGGTGTACTTTTTATCCCGGCCCACCTTGCTGAAAAAGTTGTCGCCATATCTGAATTTGTTGCTTTGCGCGATGACTTCAGTCATGCCATGCTTAAAGCGGGCACATTTTCAACCGGTGAGATCGACAGCGAATGGGGCAACAATATCAGGGAGGCTTTTCTGAAATGGCTACAACAACACCCCGAGAAAGGAAAAATGACCCGGGCACATTTAGATTCCATGATGCAAAAACGTACCTGGTAACAATCATAACCTGAATTTAAGCAATTGAAAAATAGTATTATTTATAAAATTTCAGGAGGCATTGCCGTGTTGTGCCTGCTG
>CAIWRU010000083.1 GCA_903915155.1 uncultured Mucilaginibacter sp. | reverse complement strand
TTTTATATTATGATTTATATTATACTATTTGATTATAAGTAATTTATGATCCTTTGGTTGATGACTCAACGTGTGGTTCGATAGGTGTTTCCCGTAAATGTTCGGGTTCTGTTTTAACTGGTTCAACTTGGGACGTACTGCTTATTTCTGAAATCGGCACTGTATTAGCCGGTGGTTCAAATTTTGGTTTTTCACCAGTTGTTACCAGGCTTTCATTCCCAGAAACGGCGGCTTCGCTTTCGGCGGCAGGTGTTTCTACTTTAACTACCTCGGCTTGTTCTGCTTTTTTGCTCTCGAAATTATCTATCTGGTTGGTTATTTCGCGTTTTACACCTTCAGTGGCATCTTTAAAATCGCGGATACCTTTGCCAAGGCCACGGGCCAGTTCAGGGAGTTTATCGCCACCAAATAACAGTAATGCCACCAGGGCTATGAACATTATTTCGCCCGCACCAAACTCAAAAAATAACAACACCGAACAAAACATACACTTTATATTTAAAGGTTACAAATATAAACATTTTTAATATCACAAAACTTAATCCTAATTAGGAGTAAGCCATGTTTTTGGGTCGAGGTAATTGATGCCTTTGGTTAATTCAAAGTGCACGTTTGTCTCGCCCGTTGTAGGGTCGGTAGCCGCTGTGCCTATTGCCTGGCGGGTGCTTACCTTTTGCCCTTTTGACACGCTTGCCGATTTAAGGTTTGAGTATGCTGTAAAATACTCGCCATGCCTTATCAGTACCAGGTACGTGCCACTTATATCCATTACTTTTACCACATCGCCATCAAACACCGCCCTTACGTTGGCGCCGGGGTTGCTTTTTATATCAACACCCATGCTTTCGCTCTTTATACCTTCGTTATAATAAATACCAAAGCCCTGGGTTATAAAGCCATTTGCCACCGGCCACGGTAAACGCCCGCGATTGCCTAAAAAGTCGTTAGACAATTTAGCTGATTCAGGCGTAGCATTCAACACCTCACTCCTGCTGGAGTTGGCGTTGATAGCCTTCGTTTTTGGAACTACCACATCGCGGTTTTCGGCTTTGGCCTTTGCGGCGGCTATTCGGGCGGCCTCCCTTGCGGCGGCTTCCTGCCTGCGCCTTTCCTCTTCTATTTCTTTACGTATGGCGGCATCTATCTCCCGGTTTGTTTGCGCTATTTTGCGCTGCACATCACGTTGCTGCTGTTTTAGCTGCCCTTCCTGTTTTGAAAGGCCAACCAATACCTGTGCCTGGCTTTTACGTTCGTCGCCCAGGGTTTGCTCTTCTTTTTCCTGGTCCTTAAGCAAATCGCCCTTTTCTTTCTTCGTTTTATCAAGCTCGTTTATTTTCACATGCAGGTCCTGTTCGGTTCCCTGTATGTATTCGGCCTGCCGCTGGCGGTAAGTACCAATTTGCTGTAAATACTTTAAACGTTTATAAGCCTGGTTAAAGTCCTGCGAAGCGAAAATGAACATTAACTTATTATAGGCACTTTGATTGCGATATGCAAACAGCACCATTGCGCCATATTCCTTTTTTAGTTGCGTTAACTGGTTTTGTAAACTATGTACGGAATTATTACTCTCGGAGATTTGATTATCAAGATTTCTTATTTCGGAGTTGATATTGCTTATCTTTTCTTCGCGCAGATTGATCTGGGCTTTCAGCAGGTCGAGCTGTTTTTTGGTCGACTTTTTATTACTCGCGGTTTCCTGGTATTCCTGGTTTAGTTGCTCCAATTGCTTGTTCAACTCGTCCTTACGGCGCTTAAGTTCAGTACTGCTTTGGGCATGTGCGCCCAAAACCGAGAAAACAAGCGCAAAAAAGAATAATATTTTTAAAAATCTCATCCGTGCAATTAAGGGTAGCCCCTACGGGGCAATAATTATGTTTATTATTTTTCTACAAAAAGGTTGACCCTACAGGTCATTTCGCCAAGTTAAGAGGGCATCATATCGGTGATGAACGCGCTGCGTCTACTCACCCCGACATCGCTACGCTTGTCGACCCTTTCTTCGCCTTCGGCGGAAAGAGGGTAAAAAATCACTTAACTTAACGGCATTTCCCTATGGGACATTTTCGCCTTTGTTAAAAAACAGGCTATGCCTTGGCAAATATATCGGATATGTTTTTGAATACCGCCCGCTTAGCCCTAAAAATAAAATTTAATTTGACGCCGAATAATCATCAGGTATATTGAAGGGGTAATCCTGCGGCAAATTAAAATCAACTTTAACATAATGCAAGTTTACCTGTACCTTACGGTTTTTTGCTACCGATGCGATGGCTATTTGCGATGGCACTTTTTGATTACCCGATACCATAAAATTATTATCGCTTACCTGTAACGACTGGCCCTGACTATCATTTGTTAAGTTAGTTTGGGTAACTTTAAAATCAGCGCCTAAAGCCAGTTTGTATAGCACATCCTGCAAACTACCGCTTAAGTTTATGGTGTTGTTAACGGCCTCGTACTTTGTACTATCGTTTAACAAGGTTGGTATGGCATTGCCTACCAGCAAGGCCTGCAGCATGGTGTAGTTAACGTGCCTGTTGGTGTAGGTGTAAATAAAGCTGAATGGTTTCTTCAGATAAACACTTTGCAGGCGGTTAATAACCAAAATACTATCGGGTGTTATGACGGCCCTGGCCACCTCGATGCCCAACAATGCGGTTACCGACACCCATATTTTTTTATTGTTGCTGATACGGATGTTTAGCGTACAATCATTGGTATTGCCATCAATATTTAAATTGGTTTTTGCTTTGGCCGAAAACGAATTGAAACTTACCTGCTGCGACCTGATGGCATTGAGTTTAGCTTCAAGATCGTTTTTGGGTTTTGTTACAGGTGCCGGGGGCCTTGTCACTACAATTTGTTTTTTTGCCTTACAGCTTACTATGGCCAGCAGGCAGCAAACTATCAATATTTTATTCAATGTATTTTCTTTCATTTATTTTTCGGTCTAAAACTGATGATTGCTCACCAAACGACTTTGCTTTTTTCCAGCTTTCAACTGCGGCATTGGTATCACCTAGATAAAACATAATATCGCCGTAATGCTCGGTTTGTACGGCGCTGTTGGTTTTATCATGCAGTATGGCCTTCTCTATCCAAATCTTAGCGTCAGCATACTTTTTTTGCTTGAACAGTATCCAGGCATAAGTATCTTCGAACGATGCAGTATTGGGCTGAAGTTCATTTGAGTGTGCCGACATTTGCGCCGCTTTATCCAAAGCTTCATTCCTTAACGATAAATAATAAGCATAATTGTTTAAGCAAAAAGCATTATCGGGATTATAGGTAAGCGCTTTCTCATAAGCATCGTCAGATTTTTGATCGTCCTTCTGCTCATGGTAACAATCGCCCAGCGATGTATAGCTTGATGATAATAAATCTTTATCATCCGTTTCCATATCGGTGGCATTTTTTATATAGCTTAAAGCCGCCTTGTAATTTTTCTGCTGCAAATAAGCTATGCCCACCAGGTAATTCATCCATGCTGAATTGGGGAAAAGCTCGAGGGCGGCCTGGCCATCCTTCAGCGCGGCGGCAATTTCAGACTGGCTTACCTCAATCCGTACCAGTTGCTCGTATACCTCGTATTTCTGGTTGTTTATTTGTAAGGCCTGGCGATAGGCACCTTCAGCATCTTTCAACTTCGCATTTTGCGCCAGCATATCGCCATACATAGCCCATGAGCGGTAATCGCCAGGATTGGCGGTGGTTAATATTTTACTTAGCTCCAACGCGCTGGCTTTGGCATTAGGGTCGGGGAACTTAGGCAGGTAGCCTAAGATTATTTTCAGCTTTTGATCAATAACCACATCAGGCAAAGCAAAAGCCAGCGTTATTTGGTAATAACACCGTTCATAATCTTTTTTATCGCGGTAAATATCGGCCAAAGCCAAATGTACCTGCCCGGCATTGGGGTTAATAGTTTGAGCAGTTTCCAGTACTTTCAGCGCCTTATCGCCCTGGTTGTTTGAATTATAAATTTCGGCAAGCAACAGGTAGTACCTAATGGTATTAGGATTTGCCTTTATCATATCCTGAATATCCGAGGCAGCTTTATCAACCTTGCCTTGTTTCAGATATATTTTTTGCTTGCCGGCGAGTATATCATCATCAAGCCCGGTTAGCTGCTCCAACTGCGTGTAAACCTGTAGAGCATCATCGTATTTAGCTTCGATAAAATAGGCGTTGGCTTTATCAAAATAATATTCGGGTTTATCAGGGTCGAGGCGTATCAGTTCTGAAAAAACATGTTCAAGCAAGCCTATGTTATTTGTTTTTTCATAACACTCGGCAAGGCCCAGCCAGTACCATTCATTATCGGGTTTTAGGGTGACGGCTTTTTCAAGCAGGCCCTGGGCATCGGTATAATTTCCCTTTAATTTTTTAAGGATGGATAACTGGTAAAGGGCTGCATCGTTATTCGGATCGGATTGTAGTACGCGGTTAAACAATTCGGCGGCCTGGGTATAATTTTCGATCACTTTGGCATCCATTGCCGAAAAGAAAAGCTGCTTTACCATAAGGCTGTCGAGCCCGGTCATAGCGCGTGGTTGCGCAACAGTGTTGCCGGGTTTGCTTTGTGAAGAAGCCAGCGCAGGTAACATCAACCAAACAAATAGGCCCCCTCTAAATCTCCTCCGCTGGTTAACGGAGAGACTTTTTAAAAGCCTATTTAAATATTTTTTCATACTTAGCTTCACTTGAACCACGCCGGTTAAATCTATTTCATTAAGTTTCGTACCTACGGCACGAGACTATATTTTTAATATTTTTCTACAAAGGTTTAACCCCTACGGGGTTTGCTTTACGGCAATGTCATTAATTTAAGCAAACATGCGGGTTAAAATAATATCGAACACCGAATGCTGAATTTTGAACACCGAAGTTTTAACTTCATCATTGGGCGTTCAGCATTCGGTGTTCGATATTATTCAATTACTTAATGACATTACCCTCCGGGGCTAACTAACCCCCGTATGTCCATAACCACCAACCCCGCGCGAAGTTTCATTTAAAACTTCCACTTCCTGCCAGTTTACTGTTTCGTGTTTCGCCACTATCATTTGCGCTATGCGGTCGCCTGTATTTATTTCAAAATCTTCGGTCGACAGGTTGATGAGCAGCACTTTTATTTCGCCCCGGTAATCTGCATCAATAGTACCCGGCGAGTTTACAATACTTATACCATGCTTAAAAGCCAGGCCGCTGCGCGGGCGTATCTGCGCCTCGAAACCTTCGGGCAATTCAATATGTAACCCTGTTGGGACAAGCTTGCGCTCCAAAGGTTTAAGCGTGATGCTTGTTTCCAAGTCGGCGCGCAGGTCCATACCTGCGGCGTGTATGGTTTCGTATGCCGGAAGGCCGTTTTTCGACTTGTTTATTATTCTTATAATCATTATTTAAATATAGCCCTTAAGTTTTCGCGTTCAAAATAAAATGCAACCGATACATATACTAATAACATGGCATCGCCTACATAAATATTGCGGTTAAATACATAGAACGACAGATAAACGACTATGATAGACGAAACGATATATACCAGGTTTTTTTTGAGATTGTAGGGTATGGGATAATTTCTTTGTCCCCAAATGTAAGAGAGCACCATCATAACAGCATAGGCGATAAGCGATACCCAAGCCGATGCCATGTAGCTGTATTTTGGGATGAACATAACATTTAAAACGATGGTTAACAGGGCTCCTACGCCCGAAATATAAAAGCCATACTTAGTTTGATCGGACAGTTTATACCAAACCGATAAATTCATATAGATACCCAGGCTTACATAGCCGAAAACAAGCGGGGGTACTACCGGTAAACCAACCCAGTAGCTTTTATTTGGTATAAAATATTTTAGTATTTCGATATTAGCTATAAGGCCGACAAAAATCACGCATATCGCTATTACAAAATAATCCATAATACGGGCGTAGGTTTGGCCCGCATTTTTGTTTTTAGCATGGCTGAAAAAGAAAGGTTCGGCACCTAACCTAAATGCTTGAATGAATATGCTAAGAAAGAGAGAGATCTTGGCGCAAGCGCCGTAAATACCCACATCATCTAAACTATGGCCGGTTGGTAATAATTTGCCTAATAGCAACTTATCCATATTCTCATTGATAATGTATGATAAATTTGCTATAAGTACAGGCCAGCTATAGGAATACATGCTTGCCAGCATTTTCCCGTTGAAATCAAACCTTATTTTTAATAATTCGGGCAATAAAATAATGAAAGTGACAATGCTTGAAATAAGATTGGCCAGGAAAACATAACCTACCCACCCCTTAACATACCATTGCGCTACAAAGCCTGAACCGGGTAAATTGTGATTCATCCAGAATGGCAGGCCCCAAATAAAGATAAGGTTGAGGCTGATAAACAGGAATATGTTAATGAGCTTTATAACAGCGTAGCGACCCGGCTTACCATCAGCACGTATCTGCGCGAAGGGGATAACGCACCATGCGTCGATAACCAGTATCGCTATAAAATAATCGACATACTTTATAAAGTCGGCATGCGTAGTACCCACCGCCGCAATATTACCCGAGTGGGCTTTTATCGGGGTGCTCACATTAATAAAATTGGCTATATGCCCGGTGAAGGGCAGGGTGAGCAATAAGAAAATAAGCGTAATGGCAAATACCGACGCAAATGCGTTGTTATACACCTGCCGTTTGTTATCGGCATGCTTATTTAAATACCTGAAGAAGGTGGTTTCCATACCAAAAGCCATTACCGCATTTAAAATGGATACATAGCTGAACATGGTAGTTAAAATACCGTAAGCACCGGTGCGATAGGCTGCAGTGTAAACCGGGGTGAGAAAGAAACTTAGCACCCTGCCCGCAATGGTGCTAACCCCGTATATAGCGGTTTGGCCTGCGAATTTTTTAGCTGTTGACAATGATATATGTGTAATTAATAAAAGAACTTATTACCACAAGAAGTTCTTTTTTACTACCTCAAAATTACGATAGTTTTTTAATTCACCTTCATTCGATTCGACAGAAATTACATCGGCGTGTTCCGGGCCCTCGCGGCACCAGTCTAAAAACATGTCAAGACTGGCATTATCGCCCTCGGCAACAATGAGGACTTCGCCATTATCGCCATTTTTTACATAGCCGCGTACGCCGAGCTGGTCGGCGACGGCCTTAGTTGAAACACGGTAGAATACGCCGTGTACTTTGCCTTTTACAGTTATTTCGAGATGTTTTTTGTTCATTGGCTCACTGGTTCATTAGTTCATTGGTAGCGTGGCGGCGATTTAGATCAACCGCTTTACCTTTGATGCAGGGGTTAGTTGCATATCGTCCAACCCGGTGATGAGGTTAAGGCCAGGTGTTTTGCCGGGCTCAAGGGTGCCTTTATCGGCATCAATGCCTAAAAATTTGGCACCGTTTATAGTGCCCCATTCAATAAGTTTGGCGGTGCTGATGGCCTTAAACTTATGCTGTATAGTTTGCATTTCGCCCAATATGCTAAGGCCGTGGTTTGATGCCATACTATCGGTACCGAGGGTAATGTTAAAACCCTGGTCGACAAATAGATTGATCTTCGGCAGGCGATTCTCGATGTACAGGTTAGCATTGGGGCAAAAGCACCAGTTTATCCTGCGGTCGAAACGCTTCAGGAAATAAATATCCTTTAAGTTAGTGCAGGTATTATGCACCATCAATATATCCTGCTTATTGGTAAGCAACGGAACGATTGATTGCATGGAATTACGGGCCTGTGGCTTAAAATGGGTAATGTCCATACCAAAATATTCATAGAGTTCGATAAATTGGCCCAGCTTGTAGCGGAAGAACTTATTCTCATCATCGCATTCCTGGTTGTGTATGCTGAGCAAATTGTTGTGGTCTTCGCAATATTTTTTTATCAGTCTGAATAATTCCTTCGATACCGAATAAGGAGCATGAGGGGTTATGGAGCAAGACTGCGGCTTAAACTCATCCAACAATTTAAGGCCATTGTTAAATATCTCTTCGGACCGCCCGGGCAAAAACCCCAGCAATTCAACAAAGGTGTGGTAATGTATTTTGCTGGCGGCCTTTATTTTTATGGTGGCGTTTGTGTTTGCAATATCGCCCACGGCAACAATGCCATTCTCATACATTTCGCTATCGGCTTGCGCGGCGCTATCGGCAATAAGCTGAGCATCCGCTTCGCGATGCTTTAAGATATCTTTAATAAAATTAACCAACCCTGTTTTGGTGGCTATCTTATCTTTCATGTGCGATAGCTCCAAATGGCAATGCGTGTTTACAAAGCCGGGGCATATAATACCACTTAACTGCTGCGGAGGCTGGGTACCTTCTGGCTGGTTAGCCGTAACCGAGACGATCTTTCCCTTATCATCAACTGTAACAATTCCGTTTTTTATTGGATCGGCATGGACTGGAAAAACATAATCGGCTTTAAAACTTTTCATTATTATAACTAAGCATCTTCTACAAATCCCCTTTAAGAAACCAATCCATCTTATCCATCCTAAAAACAATTAACTTAAAGTTATTGTTTTTTAATTAATAAAAAGAAATATCTTAAAAAAGCTACTATTTTAATTTCCTTATCTTTGCAGCGTGAACGCGACAAAAGATAAAATTGACATCCGCAGCCTTAGCTTGCCAGCTTTGCAGCAGCATTTTACGCAAATGGGCGAAAAAGGCTTTAGAGCAAAGCAAGTTTACGAGTGGCTTTGGCAGAAATCATGTTTCTCTTTTGATGTGATGAGCAATATTTCAAAAGAACTACGCACTAAACTGCATGAAAATTTTGTGATTAACAACGTTAAAATCAACAGTTCACAGTTCAGTGCCGATAAAACTATAAAAAATTCTTTTATTTTACACGATACACACCTGATTGAGGGTGTTTTAATTCCAACACCGGGCCGTATGACGGCTTGTGTATCATCACAGGTGGGCTGCAGCCTTACCTGCAAATTTTGCGCTACCGGCTACATGGAGCGTAAACGCAACCTTAATCCCGACGAGATTTACGACCAGGTGGTGCTCATCAGCCAGCAAGCCATGGAAAACTATGGCCAGCCATTAACCAATATTGTATACATGGGCATGGGCGAACCACTGCTTAACTACAAGAATGTAATGGATTCGGTTGAAAAAATAACTTCGGAAGAAGGGCTTAACATGGCTGCCAAAAGAATAACCGTATCGACAGCCGGTATAGCCAAAATGATAAAAAAACTTGGTGATGACCAGGTAAAATTTAACCTGGCGCTAAGCCTCCACGCCGCCAACGACGAAAAGCGCAACACCATAATGCCTATAAACGAGCAAAACTCGCTTAAGGCATTGGCCGAGGCACTGAAATATTACTACGCCAAAACAAAAAACCCGGTAACCTACGAATACATTGTGTTCGACGGGTTTAATGATACCCTACAGGATGCTATTGAACTGGCGCGCTTTTGCAAGCACCTGCCCTGCAAAGTAAATATTATTGAATATAATCCTATTGCATTTGCCGACTTTATAAACGCGGGCGAGGATAAGATAGAAATTTTTGCCGATTACCTGCGCAGCCAGGGCATAAACACCAACCTGCGCCGTAGCCGCGGTAAAGATATTGACGCCGCTTGCGGCCAATTAGCCATAAAAGAAGAAAACCGGGCTTAAATTAATGCTTTTTTGTGTTCATATTTTGCTGTATATCAGCCAAATGGCATAACCTAAACTGTGCCTAAACGCACCTAAACAGGGCCTAAACACCCCATAAACAGGGCCCAAACAAGCCCAAACAAACCTATACGAACCCAAACGCAACCCATACACCCACAAACACTTACGTAATTATAAATCAATTACTTAACTTTTTACGCTGTTCATTTTGGCTGAACGCTTTTTAACGCGCTTTTCATCCTGTAACTCATTATTTCCTTTTCTCAATTCCGCTCATTAACTTAAAGCCGTGAAACTTGCCCAAACCTATCTTGCCGATTTTGCCGCGTTGCTGTTCCCCCAGCTATGCCCTGCCTGTGGTGAGAGTTTAATGGCCGGCGAGTATGTTATCTGTACCGATTGTCGTTTTACCCTTCCTTTTACCAATTTCCATTTGCAGCCCGATAATATTGTTGCCCGGCAGTTTTGGGGAAAGGTAAACTTAGAGGCCGCTTATGCGCTGTATTATTTTGCCAAGGGCGGCAAGGTGCAAAACCTTATGCATCATTTTAAATACAATGGGATGCAGCAAATAGGTGTTTTGTTGGGGAATATTGCAGGTGCGCAACTAGCGAAGAACGAAGTATTTAAAACTGTAGATGTTATTATCCCCGTGCCACTGCATAAAAAGCGGTTGAAACAACGCGGGTACAACCAAAGTACCTGTTTTGCCGAAGGGTTGGCACAGAAACTCAATGCGATTGTTGATGAAAGCAGCCTTATCCGCGCTAAAGCCACTGAGACACAAACCCATAAGTCGCGCTTTTCGAGGTTTGAGAATATGCAGGAAGTTTTTGCAGTTATCAACCCTGAAAAATTAATAAATAAACATGTTTTGCTGGTGGACGACGTAGTAACAACCGGATCGACCCTGGAAGCCTGTGCCGTACAGCTATTAAGAATTGAAGGATTGAAATTAAGTATAGCAACTATTGCTTATGCGGAGTAAGTCTGAACCGGGATTAATCAGATTAAACAGATTTCCAGGATGCCGATTCATTAGCTTAACATAATGAAATTTTGCCTTTTGCCTTTTGCCTTTTGACTTTTGACTTTTGACTTTACTTCTGGTACCTCGCCAGTTTTTCGTACAATGTTTTTGGGTCGAATGGTTTCAGGATAAAATCATTCATGCCGGCGTTAGTCATTTGGTTAACTTCGCTGCTTAACATTGAAGCGGTTAATGCAACGATAGGCAATTGCTGGAAATAAGTTTCAGGATGGGCGCGCAATATTTGGGTTGCTTCAAGGCCGCCCATTATAGGCATATGCACATCCATCAGCACTACATCATATTCTTTATTTGCTAAAATTTTGTCAACGGCTTCTTTACCGTTCTCTGCAAAATCAACCGTAGTGCCCCATTTTTGCAATACCTTATTAACCAATATCCGGTTAATTTGGTTATCATCAACTACAAGTACACTTAAGCGCAATCCTATTTCCATTTTATTATCGTTACTAATTGAATTGTTATCGGACTTGTTAAACGTAACAGTGAACCAAAAGGTTGAGCCCTGGCCCAAAACACTATCAACATTTATCCTCGAATCGTGTAGTTCAATTAATCTCTTACTTATGGCCAGTCCTAAACCGGTGCCTCCATATTTGCGGGTAGTATCTGCTTCGGCTTGTTTGAATGACTCAAAGATGGTGTTTATTTTTTCATTTGCAATACCAATTCCTGTATCTGTTACCGCAAAACGTATACGAATGTTATTATTCGTTTCTTCCAAAACCTTCAAATCAATAATCACGCCACCAGTATCGGTAAATTTAATTGCGTTGCTAACCAGGTTCAATAGTACCTGCACCAGCCTCGCGCTATCACCAATCACAAATTCAGGAATAGCATCCTCAATTGTATGTTTAAGATAAACATTTTTTTCTGAAGCCCGGTATTGCATTGAGCTGGTAATACGCTGCACCATTTCGCGCAGGTTTACATTTGCTTTTTCAAGCTCAACGTTGCCGGTCTCGATCTTGGTAAAATCCAGCACATCGTTTATCAGCGTCATTAAATTTTCAGCCGAAAATTTAAGTATGCCCAGGTTTTCTTTTTGCGATTCAAGCGGGTTATCATCAATAAGCAGGCGCGACATGCCTATCACCGCGTTAAGCGGGGTACGTATCTCATGGCTCATAACCGATATGAACATATCTTTAGCCCGGTTTAACTGTAGCGCTTCTTCTTTCGCTGCTATCAGTTCCATTTCTACTCTTTTTTTAGAGGTAATGTCAATAATCACCTCAATATATTTATCAACCTCGCCATTGCTGCCTAAAATAACTGAATTGATGACCGAGATCCATAGCGGTTGGCCATCCCTGCGGTAAGCCAGCAGATCGACTTCAAATGATTGTTTATTGCGCGATAGGCGGCGTGCCCTTTCAATTATCGCCACGTCGGTAAGCTCGCCTTTAAGGGTATCGCCTAAATGTTTACCCTTTACGTGGTCAATATTATATCCGGTGATTTTTTCAAAAGCCGTATTTATCCACTCTACTTTTCCTTCCCTATCATTTATTACCACGCCGCTGGTAGTGCTGCTTGCCACAAGCGATAATAGCTTTAGTTGTTCTTCGGCGCGTTTACGCTTGTCAATATCAACAATTACACCTACCTGGCGCTCAACCTGGCCAAGTTCATTTATTAATGGGTTGTTTGAAATTGATACCCACAATGCAGTTTGATCCTTTTTGTAGATTTTCATTTCAATTTCGTAAGGCACATTATTCTTCATAGCGGCCGAAGCATTTGCAAACACGCCAAGATCAGTATCAGGGCCTGTAAGCCGGTCGCCAAATACCTGCCCCTTCATTTCAGCAAGAGTATAACCCACAATCTCTTCTAAAGCCTCATTCATCCAGATGATTACCCCATCTTTATTTCGGATAAGCATGCCGGTTGAAGTTTTACGCGCGGCAAATGATAATATCTCCAGGTCTTTTTCAGTCGATTTACGCTCGGTAATATCAACCAGCAGCCTTATGTATTTTTCAATTTCGCCATTCTTATCATACACAATTGAATTAATAATAGATAACCATAACTGTGTTCCATCCTTCCTTTTTGCCAAAACATCAACCTGGTACGATTGCTTTTGCTCCATAAGGTGGTTATACTCCTCAATGCCTACAAGGCCATCTGCTTCTATTACTATCACATCGCGCAGGCGTTCATTTTCAACATCGGCCAAGTCGTAGCCTGTTATTTCAGTAAAAGCATTATTGGTCCAAACTACCTTATCGTTAACATCACTTATCACCACACCGTTTATCATTTTATTGGCAACCAGTGAAAGCTGTTCCAGATCGGCCAATATCTTTTTCTGATAGGTAATATCGCGCCCGCTGGCATACCATTTCCCACTTTTATTTATCGCGCACCAGCCTATCCATTTGGTTTCGCCTGTTGCAGTTACCGTTTCGGTTTCAAGGTCGAATGAGTGTTGCGTTGCTAAACCTTGTTCAATAAGCGGCACAAACTGTTCGCGGTTTTTACCGGCAACAAATTCCCATATCGAGCGGCCGATAGCCTGTTGCGGTGTATAGCCTAAAATATCCATCACCGCATTATTTATCAGTTCGATGTTTGAATCTTTATCGGCAATGAAATGTATGAGGGGCGAGCTGTTGAATAAAGCATAGAAATCTTTATGTACAGCGAGCGATTTTTCCAGTTCCCTTTTTTGCTTGTTGAGTACCATGCGCGATATAATCTCGTTGCCAAGTACTTGTAGCGCGTCCAATTGTTCGGGCGAGAGTTGGCGCGGCACAGTATCCATCACGCATAATGAACCTAAGCGGTGCCCATCCGGGTCGATAAGCGGGGCACCGGCATAAAAACGCAATTTTAAACCTTCGGTAACTGAAGGATGGTCTTTAACCAGCTCGTTTTTAAGTGTATCGGGTATTTCGAATATTTTATTGCCAAGGAGGGTATACTGGCAAAATGAGTCTTCCCTGCGCCCTTCTTCAAAACCAAGGCCAACTGCAGATTTCCCCCATTGCCGCTCATCATCAATCAGCGAAAAAAGCACCATCGGCACCTTACATATATAAGCTACAAGGCGGGTTATGGCATCATACTCCTCCTCCGGTAATGTATCCATTACATTATACGATTTGAGCGCTTTTACGCGCTCCTGTTCATCGTGGAGTAAAAGAGTATGCTTATCGATCACAGTTATTAATCCGTCCCCTTGTAGAGTGGGAAGCCTTCCGTTAGTTTATGTACCTTTTTACGCACTTTTCGTAAAGAATGTTCATTATCAGGGTCAACAATTACGGCGTCAATAAGTTCTACTATCTGCTCCATTTGTTTTTCTTTCATACCGCGGGTGGTAATAGCAGCCGTTCCCACACGTATGCCCGAAGTAACAAAAGGCGACTTATCGTCATAAGGCACCATATTTTTATTTATGGTGATATCAGCAGCAACAAGCGCATTTTCAGCCGCCTTGCCTGTTACGCCCTTATTGCGCAGGTCGATCAATATTAAATGATTATCAGTACCGCCCGAAACTATTTCATAACCCAGTTTGGTGAAGGCCGCGGCCATGGCAGCTGCGTTTTTCTTAACCTGTACAATGTATTTCATGTAGCCTTCGCTCAAAGCTTCGCCAAAAGCTACTGCCTTAGCTGCTATGATATGCTCCAATGGGCCGCCCTGTATGCCCGGGAAAACTGCCATATCCAGCAAGTTCGACATCATGCGTACTTCGCCTTTTGGTGTTTTTAATCCCCATGGGTTCTCAAAATCTTTACCCAATAATATCAGACCGCCGCGCGGGCCGCGCAGGGTTTTGTGAGTGGTAGTAGTAACAATATGGCAATGCGGCAGCGGATCGGTTAACAAACCGCGGGCTATTAAACCTGCCGGGTGCGAAATATCGGCCAGCACCAGCGCGCCTACTTCATCGGCCACTTTGCGAATGAATTCATAATCCCAATCGCGCGAATAGGCCGAAGCGCCGCAAATTATCATTTTTGGTTTTTCTTTTAAAGCCACTGCTTTAAGCTGGTCGTAGTCAACATAACCGGTATCTTTTCTTACCCCGTAAAAATGAGGTTCGTATAATTTACCGGAATAATTTACAGCCGAACCATGCGTTAAGTGGCCACCATGTGAAAGATCAAAACCTAAAATTTTATCGCCTGGATTTAAACAAGCCAGCATAACTGCTGCGTTGGCCTGCGCGCCTGAATGCGGCTGAACATTTGCCCATTCAGCATTGAACAATTGTTTGGCACGCTCAATGGCAATGGTCTCAATTTCATCAACCACCTGGCAACCACCGTAATAGCGTTTGCCCGGCAAACCTTCGGCATATTTGTTGGTGGCAACTGATCCGGCAGCTTCCATAACCTGGCGGCTTACAAAGTTTTCAGATGCGATAAGTTCAATACCTTCTTCCTGGCGTTGTTGTTCTTCGTCTAACAGCTTAAAAATTAATTTGTCTCTTTTCATGTGGTGCTTAAAATCGGCGCTAAGATAACAAAAAGGTAAAAGGTTAAGGGTGAAAGGTTAAAGGTTTTTTGCTTTTAGTGTGAATACGCTGTTGATGTTTAAACTTTTTACTTACTCGTTTCTTAAACTTTCTTCGAAAGCCATAGCTCATTCTGAGCGAAGGCTTTTTATTGGGTTAGCCAATGCTGCTTTTATAGTTTGCAAAACTATCAGCACCGCGGTTATAATGGCTAGTAATGAGATGGAAAAAACAAATGGCGATATAGAAATATTGATCTTATAGGCATAATCATCCAGCCATTTTTGCATGGTGAAATAAGCCAGCGGGCAGGCTACAAAGCAGGCTACCAGTATCACGCCTAAAAAATCCTTTAAAAACAGCCCCGTAATACCTGCTACCGATGAGCCCAGCACCTTGCGTATGCCTATTTCTTTGGTTCTTTTTTGGATACTTAATGATATTAAACCCAGCACGCCGAGCAGTACAATAATAATGGCCAGAACCGTTGCCATATAGGCCGCTTTTTTCAGCTGCACCTCGTTGTTGTATATACGGTTCAGCGCGTCATCCATGAAATGATATTCAAACGGGGCACCAGGCAACAGCTGCGCCCATTTATTTTGCAGTGCCGATATGCTCCCCTGCACATTTCCTGATCTTAGCCTGATAGAGAAAAAGCGGTAAGCGGTAGAATTATTAACATTCATAAATATCTCCGGCATTATTTTTTGCTGCATGGACCCAAAATGAAAATCGGCGGTAACTCCGCATACTGTAAATGGTTTGGTATCGCTATAGGCGGGTATCATTATTTTTTGGTCTATAGCGTCGGCCGGGGTTTTCCATCCTAAGGCTTTAGCTTCGGTTTCGTTTATTACTATACGTGTGCTGTCGGCAGTGCCAAACACCGGCCTGAAGAAAGTACCTGCTTTTATAGGTATCTGGTATGTGGCTGCGTATTGGTTATCCGTAACCAAACCTTCAGCGCTAATGGATTGTGAAGGATTGGCACCCTGCCTGTAATTCAGGTAATTGCCGCCGTTACCGCCGTCGGGTATTTCAAACGAAAGTGTTATGTTGCTCACCTGCGGCATTTGCGCAAGTTGCGCGCGCACGCTTTCCATTTTGGCAACTCCCTGTGGCGACCAATCCCTGGGCAGCTGCGCATATACTAAGTAATCTTTGTTATAACCCAGGCTACCGTTAAAAAACAAGTTTACCTGCTGCGATACAATTACCGCCCCTATAAATACAATGGCCGCCGTAGTAAACTGGAAAGCCACCAAAGTTTTGCGAAACAACACGCTTTCTTTTACAGTGTTTAACTTCCCTTTTAATGAATCCACCGATCTTAATGCTGATAAAACCAGCGCGGGATATATCCCGGCTATCACCCCCACAATAAGTGCGAACAGGAATGGTATAGGAATAAAATACAGGGGAAATTCAAACAACCCCATAATATCCGCACCTAATATACTGCTGAAATAAGGCCTGATGATAAGAAATATCCCCAATGCCAGCACGGTAGCCAGTAACACCATTAACACCGACTCGGTTAAAAACTGCCATACCAGTTGTTTGCGCAGCCCACCCATCACTTTACGTATACCCATCTCCTTCATTCGTCCCGACGACCGCCCGATACATATATTCACAAAGTTGATAACCGCCATCAGCAAAATAAACAGCGCGATGCACGATAGTGTCCAAACCATTTTTTGTATGATGCCGTTGTGCGCTGTCAAGTTATAATTTTCAAGGCTAACGAGGTAAGGTGTAAGGCTTGTTCTGATTACATCGTCTGTTTCGTACTTATGTACCAGGTTGAGCATTGCTTTATTAACAGCCTCCGGACGTACGCCATCACGTAACTCTACGTAATCAACTGTACCCACATTATCCCAACCGCTAATGTTCCGCTTGAAGTATTTGGAGGCATCGGCATTAAAAAAGAAATTCGAGCTTATTTCGGTACCTTTTCTTCGGTTGCCACCACTGATATCGATAACTGAGTTTAACGGGATGGACTCCAAAACACCACTCACAGTAAAATCATGATGTTCGCCCTTCATACTTTCAAAATTGAGCGTTTGACCGATGACATCACTCCTGCCAAAATATTTCAATGCCATATCTTCGGTTATCACCACCGAGAAGGGATCGTTCAGGGCAGTTCTATTATCGCCATACAAAAGCGGGAAGCCGTACATCTGTAACAGGGAGCTATCGCCAACCTGTATGCTTTCGCGGAAATGTTTATCGCCCCTGGATACATCGGTGGTCGCCAGGTCGGTACGGTAATGGTTTTTTACCAGGCCAGGATAATTATCGGCCAATGCTTTAGGCAATTCGGCAATACTTTGGATTTCGCCACCCAAATTCTGATCCTTCCATTTGCTCAGGATAATGTATTGGTTATCGGCATTCTTCAGATCATGGTTCACCTGAAGCTCACCCCAAACATAAGCCCCTATCAGCAGCGTAAACGCTATCCCCACCGAGAGCCCGAAGATATTAATGAACGAAAAAGTCTTGTGTTTCCAAAGGTTGCGCCAGGCAATGGTGATGTAGTTTTTGAGCATGCGAAAGGGGGATTTATTTGTACTAAAAATACAAATAGAATTGGAAAAAACGAGGGCAGAAATTGTTAAATATTGTTATTTATGGAGTTTTTTTCACCTCATGTCCGCTGTAACAACATGGGGTCTAAATTGACCTAAACTAATCTCTAATCACCAATTAACTCATCTCACTCCCCCTTTGCCATCACCCTAAAATTATTAAAGCCCAAGCCCACCTGTATATCTATTAGTTCCTGCTGTAACATTTCCAATACAGCCAAAAAGTTGTACACAAAATGCACCTTGTTGTCCGAATTTTGGGCGATGGCTTTAAAATCAAGCATCTTGTTGATTTTAAGCAATTGGTTTATGGCCGCCTTTTGTTTCTCAATCGTATAAGGATACTGCACTATGGTATGCGTAACCTCGCGCGAGCGCTCCTCGTAATTGCGGGTAAGGCGCTCGTAAACCATCATCAGTTTGTACAGGCTTAGTTCCTGTAGCTCCTCGCCGGGCAGCGGCACTTTCTCCACTTGCTCCAGGTCGTGTTTAATGTTGCCGCGCTTTTCCTGTTTAAAACGTTCATCTTCATAGGGGCGCAGTTCCTCACATACCTCTTTAAATTTTTTGTACTCTATCAGCTTGCGTATCAGGTCTTCCTTATGGTCTATCTCGTTACCGGCCTCATCCACCTCAAAGCGCGGGAGGAGCATTTTAGCTTTTATGCGCATGAGTGTGGCCGCCACAAAAATAAACTCGCTGGCTATCTCCATGTTCAGGCTCGCCATCTGGTGCAGGTAGTTCAAAAAATCGTCGGTAATGCGTGCAATGGGTATATCGTGAATTTCCAACTCATCCCGCTCAATAAAAAAAAGCAACAAGTCAAACGGCCCCTCAAACTGGGGCAATTTTATCTCGAAGCCTTCTTCCGTTGTCATAGCTCAAAAATAAGCTAATTGGGCGGATGTGCAAATGGCAGGCAGGCAAATAAAAGGGCTATAAATAAGTTAAGAGAGAATAATTTTCGCCCTCCTTGTGCGCAGCAAAGGGAGGGCCGACAAGCGAAGCAAAGTCGGGGTGGGTAAACGGAGCGCGACAGGCTACCCCCATCAGTTTTAACCAAAAACAATATTTACACCACTATGTCCTGTTTTTACAATAAAATCCATTACTTTGTAAGTTAAAACAATGTTACCCGATTGCAATGCAGGTACCGGCCGGAAATTTACTTCAAAATATAAACTACCCCTCTGATTTAAAGCAACTTAATGAAGACCAACTTGAGCAGGTATGCCAGGAACTACGCCAGTATATTATTGATGTGGTATCGGTAAACGGCGGGCATTTTGCCGCAAGCCTGGGTGTGGTTGAATTAACAGTTGCCCTGCAATATGTATTAAACACTCCGTACGACCAATTGGTGTGGGACGTAGGCCACCAGGCTTACGGCCATAAGATACTAACCGGTCGCCGCGAAAATTTCCATACCAACCGTGTTTATAAAGGCATAAGCGGTTTCCCTAAACGGTCAGAAAGTATATATGATACTTTTGGCGTTGGGCACTCGTCTACCTCTATTTCAGTGGCTTTGGGCATGGCCGTTGCATCGCAATACAAAGGCGAAACCGACCGCCAGCACGTTGCCGTTATTGGCGATGGCGCCATGACAGCCGGTATAGCTTTTGAAGCGCTAAACCATGCCGGCATCGAAAACTCGAACCTGCTGGTGATATTGAACGACAATAACATGTCCATCGACCCTAACGTGGGCGCTTTGAAGGAATACCTTACGGATATTACCACCTCAAAGCCTTATAACCGCTTTAGGGATGATATTGGAACCGTATTGGCCAAAATATCTTCCATGGGGCCCGATGCTTTTAAGTTCGCCAAGAAAATAGAAAAAAGCATTAAAGGCACCCTGCTTAAACGCAGCAACTTTTTCGAAGCGCTTCATTTCCGTTATTTCGGGCCGATAGACGGTCACGATGTAAAACACCTGGTAAAAGTATTGAACGATTTGCGCGATATACCGGGGCCAAAGCTTTTACATTGCGTTACCACAAAAGGTAAAGGCTATGCACTGGCCGAAAAAGACCAAACCAAATGGCACGCCCCCGGCTTATTCGACAAGATAACCGGCGAGATAAAGAAAACGAAGTACGATAAGCCGCAACCGCCAAAATACCAGGACGTGTTCGGTCATACCATAATTGAGCTGGCCGAAGCCAACCCTAAAATAATGGGTATCACCCCGGCCATGCCATCGGGCTGCTCATTAAACCTGATGATGAAGGCCATGCCAAAACGCGCGTTCGACGTAGGTATTGCCGAGCAGCATGCCGTAACGTTCTCTGCGGGTTTGGCTACACAAGGGTTGATACCTTTCTGCAACATCTATTCCAGCTTTATGCAACGCGCGTACGACCAGGTGATACATGATGTAGCCATACAGAATCTTAACGTAATATTTTGCCTCGACAGGGCGGGCTTTGCCGGTGCCGACGGCCCCACACACCACGGCGCGTACGACCTGGCCTTTATGCGCTGCATACCTAATATGACGGTATCAGCTCCTATGAACGAGGAAGAACTGCGCAACCTGATGTTCACCGCCCAACAGGACGACATGGGGCCGTTTGTGATACGCTACCCGCGTGGTAACGGCGTGATGGTGGATTGGCAACGCCCAATGAAAGCTATACCCGTAGGTAAGGGCCGCAAGATATGCGATGGCGAAGAGATAGCCATACTTTCCATAGGCGCCATAGGCAACGAAGTGGTAAAAGCTACCGCCGAATTAAATGCCGAAGGCTATTACCCTGCCCACTACGATCTGCGTTTTGTAAAGCCATTGGACGAAGCTTTGCTGCGCGATGTTTTCGCAAAATTCAAGAAAGTAATTACCGTTGAAGATGGTTGTTTGGAAGGTGGCATGGGCAGCGCAGTAATTGAATTTATGGTGGATAATGACATACACGTTAATGTTACCCGCCTGGGCATACCTGATAAAGTAATTGAACACGGCGAACAACCTGAACTATGGGCCGAATGCGGCTACGATGCCAGATCAATAGCTGATAAAGTTAAAGCTTTGTTAGGGGAAAGAAACGCGCATACGATAGCGTCTTAATGTCCTGGCTATTCGTAATGTTTTCTTAAGGAAATTATTTGGAGTATGGAGTCTTCAACTTTATAAATCAATCTGTGTTCCTGATCTATTCGTCTTGACCACATTCCAGAATAATTATATTTTAATGCCTCGGGTTTACCTATACCGGTGTAGGGCGTTTCAGAAATAGATTCAATCAATGCACGTATTCTTTTTAACTTGGTAGTATCTCCACTTTTCTTCCAGTGATCAAGGTCTTTGATCGCCTTTTGGGTGAATACTATTTCCATATATCATCCAAAGAAACACGAACGGTTTTTCCCTCTTTCAATTCCTCAATACTTTCATTGAGGTGTTTAACCATTGCGGGATTAGCCATTATCTCTTCGGTTTCATCCAATTCATTTTCTTCGGAATATGGAACTTGCAAAGCTTCAAAAATCGCCATGATAGCTTTTAACTGAGCATCGGTATTTGGATGAGCAACAAGTGTTTTCATGGTACAAATATAATTAATTAAAGCTTTGTGTTATAATTCTCTGATGTATGTGTCCTTACAGACACCCCTTCCCATTAATGCGTCTTATAACTCGCCAAATCATCATATATCTGCCTGAATGAGCTGCGGATACCAATGGTTAACAATGAAGTTTTATCGTTAAACTGGGCGTTCTTTTCATTGCGCACCATGCCGCTTACTTCTAAGCGCAGGTTATATTTCGGGTTAAGCACGTAGGCTACTTTACCTTCCAAATAATACATATTGGTAGTAAGGCCCTGGCCTATGTAATTGCCTTCAGTTTTTGCCGGGGTGGTGTAATCCTGGAAGGGATCTTTACCATAGTTCAAGCCGTTAACATCAAGGCCGTAATGCCCGTAGTCAGCCTCGCCTGAGAAATCAAACCTTTTGTAGCTGTAATTTAGCAAACCAACCACTTCGCGGTAATTAGCGCCCCAGGGTTGTGCCAGTGGCTCGCCGTTGGCGGCATAGTTAATTATAGGGCCGCGCTCCGAATAAGTGTACGGTTTAACATTATTTGTCTCTAACAACCAGTTCAGCCCATCAACCCCAAACAAATTTGCCCCCCGGAAACCGATCTGGTAGCCATATTTATTGCGCGAGCTGCCATTATCTGTAAAAAATTGTTTAGCCTGGAACTCATCCAGTAAAAACTGGCCGTAAGCAGTTATACCGTTTGTGATTTTATATTTCCCGGTAAGCCCTATCACCGCATTATCCGGCGATCCATTCGATGCCTCAAGCGGGCGCAGGAAAGGGACAGGATTTAAATAAGTAACATCAAACCCACGCGCATGCCCTAGGTTATCCTTATCGTACCATATCACCGAATCAAAGAAACCAAATGAAAGGCGTTTGCTCACGTTCCAGTCGAGGTAATGAAATACACCCCACTTGCCACGCTGGTTCCCCAGCGAATCCAGGTCTTGCGGGTCGTTAAAATGCGCCCACATCACCATGTATTTCACATTGCCCAAAGTACCGGTTAATTTTAAGAACGGGTATGATGCTGCATAATCCGATAATAGTATCGAGCGGTAGCCGTCACCAATAAAGGTTTTGTCTTTACCGGCAGAAATATTCAGATATTTTATCGGCGTAAATGATACCATGGCGGTAAAATACTGCCAATCGTAGTTATTATATCCATAAACTTTGGCAGTGGCCTCGCCAGGTATAACCCCGGTTTGGTTTATATAGGTTGATTCATATTCGGGAAAATTGCCCTGGTTACCATACCAGGCGGCATTATAATACAACTTATTGCCTACCGTACCGCCTATTTGTGCACCATAGGAAACCAACGAGGTATTCTCCTTGCCACCCGACAAATTTTTTCCTATGGTAAAGTTGGGAAGCAAATCAGCATAAAAAGTACTATTGGGCGATTTAACATCTATCAAATGCTCATTAAATAATTTATTATACAAACCGCTGTGGTTTTTGCCGGCACCATAATTCATTAATGAGTCATAATGAAATTTTAGTATGGAATCATCAACAAAATATGGCTTTAATGAGGTGTGTTCGCGGGTTGAGGTAGAATAAGCATCAGCATCAAGCTTTTGGTAAAACTGGTAGGAGTATGGTTGATATTCCGACTGCGCACTGGCCGCTCCTGCGATAACCACTAACAATATGATGCTGCTAAATATCTTTCTCATATATCAATAATAAAGTATTTCTTGCTATTACTCAAAATAGTTAAGCGTTTTAAAGCCGCCTTTGTTTAGATAATCATCTTTTTTAACCAAATGCAGGTCCGATTGTATCATATCGCTAACCAATGCCTGAAGGTCATATTTAGGCACCCATCCCAGTTTTTCTTTTGCCTTTGTAGGGTCACCCAATAGCAGCTCAACTTCGGTAGGCCTAAAGTATTTAGGGTCAACCTTCACAACGGTTTGGCCAAACTTTAAAGCATCGGCGTTCAATCCAAGCTCATCAACCTTTTGCTGGTCAATATCAATTATTACGCCTTTTTCGTACTCATCTTTCCCGCTAAACTCAATCTCAATCCCCAATTCGCCGAAAGCCATTTTTATAAACTCCCTAACCGTAGTAGTTACACCTGTAGCTATCACAAAATCTTCTGCAACATCCTGCTGCAGCATCAGCCACATGGCCTCAATATAATCCTTTGCGTGGCCCCAATCGCGTTGGGCCGACAGGTTACCCACGTACAGGCAGCTTTGCAGCCCCAAAGCTATCTTTGAAGCCGCCCTGGTAATTTTGCGGGTAACAAACGTTTCGCCGCGTACCGGGCTTTCGTGGTTAAACAATATACCGTTACAGGCATACATATTATATGCTTCGCGATAGTTAACCGTAATCCAATACCCATACAGCTTAGCAACCGCATACGGCGAGCGCGGGTAAAATGGCGTAGTTTCACTCTGCGGTACCGCCTGTACCAACCCATAAAGTTCGGATGTTGATGCCTGGTAAAACCGTGTTTTCTTTTCTAAGCCCAATAACCTTATGGCTTCCAGTATGCGCAATACGCCTACACCATCGGCGTTGGCGGTGTATTCGGGGGTGTCAAAACTCACTTTTACATGGCTTTGAGCTGCTAAATTATATATCTCGTCGGGTTGTATTTCCTGTACCAGGCGTATCAGGTTGGTCGAGTCCGTCAGGTCGCCGTAATGCAGCTTAAACTTCACATTGGGCTCATGCGGATCGTGGTATAAATGGTCAATACGTTCGGTATTAAATAAGGACGACCTTCTTTTTATACCGTGCACTTCATATCCCTTTTTTAGCAAAAACTCAGCTAAATAAGCGCCATCCTGACCTGTTATACCGGTTATTAAAGCTGTTTTCATTAGTAAATGGTGCAATACTTATAATATTACAATATTATCAATTTAATTGCAAAAGCGGTTATTGTATAAAGAAAAGATACGGTGAATTGTTTTAGGGCGTTTCCCTATCGGGTCAGGCTGTACGCTCATACTACACGGGCATTAATCACCGGCCGGTATCCGCTGCCATCCTTAACGCATAAAATATTTACTTCATCATTCGATATTGGACATTCGATGTTCATTATTAAAATATCGAACGCTGAATATCGAAATGTATAATAAAGTTTAAAGTCCTGCCACAGCGTCTTCCAGTTCCTGGTACCATTCTTCGCCATACTTGCGGATGAGTGGCCCTTTCAAAAACTCATGTACGCGCACCTGCAGTTCATCGCCAAAGGTACAGGCGGGGCTGCAAATGCTCCAACGATCGTAGTTCAGTACATCAAATTCAGGGTATTTGGTTATGCGTATAGGGTATAGGTGGCACGATATCGGTTTTTTCCAGCTAACATCGCCATGCTCATAAGCCTTTTCAATGGCGCATTTGGTTATGCCATTCTCAAATATTACGTAGGCGCATTCTTTGTTTACATCAACACAGGGGGTGGTGTAGTCGCCTTCAAAATCGGTTACATAGGTACCAACTTCTTCAACAGTAGCTATACCTTTGGCGGTCATGTAGGGCTTCACTTTGGGATATATCTCGTTCAATGTATCCAGTTCATCGGCGTTGAGCGGCGCACCTGAGTCGCCTTCCAGGCAGCAGGCACCCTTGCATTTATTTAAATTGCAAACAAAATTATTCTTCACTACATCCTCATGCACCAGCACGTTGCCAACTTCTATCATAACTAATTTTTTAAGGGATTCAACGGGTACTTAAGGCCTTTCGCGCTGCTAAGGTCCATGGTCAAACTGCCTACCACCACTTCAACATGCGCTTTTACAGGTATCCTGTTATTATCATCTGTTATCCACAAATATAATTTACTATCCTTCCTGAAAATACGCCCGGGGATAATTGTCGGGTTAAATTTAAGACAATTAAACGTACCCATACTACAAGTTACCTTTTCTTTGCCAACATAAGTAATCCCAAGGGAGTTTATACCATCATCCAAAAAGTATCTCAGCTCGAATTTATCACCTACTTTTATTTTCGCCATATCAATATTGCGGGCAAAATAATAGGCCGATACAAAATCAAATACATCCCCCTTAAACGGGAATGGGCCTTTTCCGGCGGTTATTTTATTCGTTTCATGGTCAAACGTTACCTTATCGCTGTGCTTCCAGCTCCCTTCGTGCCGATTCTCGGCATAAAAGTAGGGTTGCAGGGTTTTCTCGTCTACAAAACTCTCATAGCGGTTACGCACTTTATAAAAAATATCGAATGATCCCGCGGTTCTTCCCTCGGCTATAATGTGCAGGGCCGGGTGGCCATTGTATTTTATATTGGTATTCTCCACGCGAAGGTCGGCTTCTGCGGCGGTAAATATGCCGTATTTTAATTTGTAACTTAATTGCTCACCTGCCTTGAAAACAGGTTCGCCTCCTATGGGAAGTTCCTGCGCCGAAGCTCTCACGACGAACAGGCTAATAAAACAAACAAAAATTATTAAGTAAACCCTTGGATTTATATTCATATCATTTTGACCGAATTTGTAGCAGTAAGTTTAACCTGTGTTTATAATTCCGGGGTCACGACTACAAACTTAAGACTCAAAACTAATCTTTTCTTTTATAAATAGGCACAGTTGAACACGGTTCACCAAACATCAGGCTTTTTGCAATAGGGGTCAGTTTTTTAGTTAATTCAACATATGCCGAAACCGGTACAGGTATATCGCCACAGCCCTTTAAAACGATACGCTGGTCGCGATATTGTTCAAAGTCGTTTTTTGCAATTTCTTTAACAAATAAAACGGTTTCTAAAACTTCGGCATCGCCAAACACAACCTCTTTCGCATACGGTGCCAGGCGATTGGCCAGCAGCATATAGGCCCAGGCAGGTACAATGGCATCGGCGGTACAGGTAACAGCCACATATTTGCCCTCATACTGCGCCCAGTCGTGCCCTTTTACAAACTCGCGGAAATCTTTTTCGCGCAGTATAAGCTCCATGTACAGGTTATCCTTTATATCATATACCACACGTTCGCCCTGCGGGTAAAAGCTTGCGGGGTCTAAAGTAACCAGGCCGCTTTGCGCAACCTTGTTAATTATATTTTCCTGTATTTCCATATCCTTAAAAATAAAAAATCCGGGAACAACATTTAAAGCTGTTCCCGGATACAAAAATACTTTTAATTTGCTTATAAGAACTTAGCGCGGTAATCTTTTACATTCGCCTTATCTTTCAGGGCGTCTAATACCTGCTGGCCCGAGCGTTGTAACAGCGCCTGGCCTATCTGTTGTTTCTGCCTAACCGCATTTACAAGCGGCGCCGGGTTAATAAAATTATCAACGGCAAATACGTAAACTGCTGCCTGGCCTTCAATCGGTTTCGATAGTTTGTTTGGCTGCGAGCCAAAAACAGCGCCTACTACCTTATATTCAGCCGATGAACCGGGAATAACAGGGTTTGCAAAAACTATGTTTTGCAGCGGATTAACCGACGTACCTGCTTTTTGTGCTACCTGTGCAATGGTTGATGAACCATTTAAGGCAGCCTGCAGCTTATCGCTAAGCATTTTACCTTTAACGGCTAAAATTACCTGTGGCGCTATTAGTTTTTTCACCGCATCCAGTGGTAATGTACCTTTAGGGCTTATCTGTGTTAAACGGGCAACAATATCCTGGTTACCTACGGTAAATACCTGGTTCGAAAAATCGCCTGCATCTGCCTTGTAGGCCCATCTCACTATTTCACGGGCATTGGTTGTTGTACCGAAAGCCGATGCTGTGCCGGTAATGTTATCAGCATTCTGAACTTTTACACCTGATTTGCTTGCTTCAGCGTCGAAGTTATCGCCGCTTAGCGCGCCTAAAAATGCCTGTGCTTTGCTGTATGCCGCCGACTGCGTTGATGAGCTGGCCGATAATTGCTTATCAATAGTGGCTACCTTTACTACTTTCTGCGAGCCCTTTTGGTTCTCGATCTCAATCAGGTGTACACCAAATTGGGTGGTAACAATTTTCAGGTCACCTTTTTTGCCGCTAAATACAGCTTCATCAAAAGCTTGCACCATTGAGCCACGGCCAAAGGTACCCAAATCACCACCTTTTACAGCCGAACCTTTATCAACCGAGTACATTTTAGCAAGCTCGGCGAATGGTTTCCCGCCCTGTATTAATTTTTTAAGTGAGTCGGCCGTTGCCAGTGCTTTGTCAAGGCCGTTGGTTGGTTGTATTAATATATGCCTTGCGGTAACCGAATCGGGCCCGGTAACTTCATCAATCAATTTTGATATTTTGTATGATCCGTTTGAAAGATAAGGGCCATATACAAAACCTTTTTCGGCACTAAACATTATCGAATCTATTTTAGGATCGAGTAAACCTTTATGCTGGAATACGATCGGCGCCTTAGTATCGGCGTTTACTTCAACAAAAAGAGAGTCATTGGTGCTGGCTTTAAATTGAGGAACCAGTTTTTCAACTTGCGCTTTTATGGCAGCCGAGTCGGCTTTTGATGGCGACGCGTCAAATGAAACATATTCAAAACTCCTTGATTCGGCTGGGTTTTTAAATTCGCCCTTGTGGTCGTTATAATAGTTTTGGTAATCATCATCTGTTGGGGTTACCTTATTATCAGGTATTGATGAGTAGTCAAGCTTCACATATTTAAAGTTAGCCAGCTTATTTTTAGCCTCATAATCATCTTTCGCATCAAGCGCGTTAACATAAAGGCCATTGCTAACTAAAGCCAGGTACTTTTCGGTACGCTTGTTATCTCTTAACTGGTCAACAAAAGTATCCCATCTTTTTACCATTGCCGTATCGGCTTTTGAGGTGGTAATGTTGGCTAAAAAGTTATTCAGCTTTGCCCGGTCAAGTTGGCCGGTTTGCGGATCGCCGAAAGCCTGTACGATCTGTGGGCTTGGGTTATCACCCTGTATAAGCGAGTGCATCTCGTCATCGCTAACAATTATGCCCAGCTTTTCTATTTCCTTAGCCAGTATTTTCTGGCTCAGCATATCGTTCCAGGTAGTTTCCTGTATATAGCCGGTTATTTGTGGTGTTATTTCAGTTTGGCGCGATTGCTGCTGAAAATTAGCCGTATTCTCATCAACCTTTGTATTAAAATCGGCATAAGCAATTTTATCACCATCCACTTCGCCTATTGTATTGCTGTCACCGTGAAAAAACGAACTACCGTAGTGTATTACCTCGCCCGCTATAAATGCAAAAAGCGAAAACCCGATAACGATCACAACGATCAGTCCCATCCGGTTACGCAAAAAACCCATTACTCCCATAAAAAACTTATCTTATATAATATTAATAGTACTCAAAAAAGAGGCGCAAGATACAACTTTTAGCAAAATTTTTTCATACAAAAAAAATTACTTAAAAATGTCATTATTATTGAGTTGGCGCGTCGGTTACATTGAAGATACCGGTTGATTGTTTAATGGTCCAATGCTTCATGTTTGCATCGCTCACAAAGCCGGTTCCGTTCATTATATCGCCGTTGGCCATAGTAATTTGTACCAGCTTATTTGAGTACACAGTTTTTGTGGTTTGGTTCCATATCAGCTCATCTGATTTAAAGGTTTCGCCCTTAACGTTCTTAGCTACCACATTCTTGCGGAATTGAATGTTTTTTTCAAGATCATTTTGTATGCCGGTATCTGCTGTTATGGTACCTTCCTGGCTGTTGTTTTCAAAAATAATTGCGTTGACCGTTTTGGGCATCAGGTTATATGGCTTTTTACCTTCGTACTGCAATAATAAAGGTGCCAGTATCCTGAATTTCACCTTGGCCGAATCGCTGAAGATCATATCAACGCCATGTATGGTGTCAACATTCATGTTCACCTGGTTGGCCGATAGCTCGCGCACCTTATTCAAATCATTTTCGCAGGCTGATAACAGCATGCCTGTAAGGAGTGCAGGCCAACATATTTTTAACCAATGTTTTGCCACACTTAGCATACACGAGTATTATTGAAGTTTATATTTTCTAAACCATCCGGCATCATTAAGGGTAAATCCCAGGTGCAGGTTAACATAGTTTTCTTTCACAAGGCCGTTATCAAGTGTGCCTCGCCTGCCAACTTCTGCTGCAAAGTTAATTTTATAAAAACCGTTATGGTCGTTGCTTGGCCTTAAAGGCAAGCCTAAACCAAAAGTAACTGCGTAACTTTTAATATTGGTGTTGGTATTGGTTGCAGGGTCGTTTACTATGATATAGCTTTGATCATATATAAAGCCTATACGATAATCAATGGTAGCCCAGTAATTGTTTAAGGCGTTGATATTGGGTGTTATCTGGGCACCTATATTATAGGTTTTGCTATCCTGTAAGCCCTGGTTAACACCACCTATTGAAAAGGTCGACCAGTTCGACATGGTATACTCAGCGCCTACCATGTACTTGGCATCGTTTACAAAAGTTAAACCGAAGTGGTTTATTTGCGGAAGCTGAATTTTTGTTTTTGGATTTTTTGTATATATAAGCGTATCTAAAGCCGGTTTTTGGTTCCCGCTGTTATCATAAGTATATTGGCTTACTACATATGAATACTGGCTGGTTAGTTTTGTATTAGCCGATGCTGAATACCCTAAAACAATGTGTTTTGAAGTACTAAGGTCGATAGTATATTGCGCACCGTAATCATAATTAATGCCACCTGTTGAATACGTATTCTCAACTGTTGAATTTAAAGTACCGAAAAGGGCGGGCACCTCGGTTGAGCTGAATTGCTGTGTTTTACCAAATATGTACGAAACATTGCCACCCAACGACAAGTGGCCTATGCCAAAGCCATAACCTATATAGGCTTTTGTTAAGCCGCCATTGCCACTATATATATAATTAACCGTGTTTGTATCGGCAGATGAACCTGTACCAAAATTCTTTTGCGTTGTTTTGTAATTATAGCCCAACTGGGTATAAGGCTGCACACCAAAGCTTAGTGCCGACCGCTTGGTAACCGGAAAAGCAAACGCCACGTGGTTGATCCTGAAATTACCGTTTGATTGTTTTACCTGCCCTGTTTGGTTTAAGGTAAGTGCGCTGCCATATAAACCAATATCAACTACCGTTAAGTGCAAGGTTGAGTATGATGCAGGGTTAACCGGGTTTATATTATAATACCAGTATCCGTTTGAACTGTTTATAGCGGCCCCTAAGCCACCCATACCAATAGTTTGCGGCAATGCCAGCGAGTATTGGTCGCCTAAACCATAACGCGAATAAGGTGAGCTTGTGGTGGCAGTTGATTGTGCCCTGGCCTGGATAACAATAATTGCAAGTAAAAATGTTATAAAAAATCTGGTAAATTTAATCATTATGCTTTTGTATAGCTGCGTTTAATCCTTTTAGAACCAGTTGGGGCTCAATTTTTATATAGGGGGCAAAGATGCTATTTTTTAGCAGCGTATCAAAAAAAATACTATCGCCCCCGGTTAGTATAATATTCAGTTCATTTTTATCGTGTTGGTAGCTTTCAATAAAGCCTTCCAATTCATATTTTATGCCGTTTTGCACGCCCGATGTTATGGCGCTTTGGGTGTCGTTCCCGGTTGTATTGTTAAATCCGGCATCTTCATTTAGCAAAGGCAAAGCACCGGTATAATAATTTAATGCCTTATAACGCATTTTTAAACCCGGCGATATGCTGCCGCCCAAATAATTTGCACCGGCATCAACATAATCATAGGTAATGCAGGTTCCGCCATCAATTACCAGGTTATTTTTTTGGGGATACAGATAATTGGCGCCCACAACCCCTGCAAGCCGGTCAAGGCCTAAAGTTTTTGGGGTAAGGTAATGGTTATTGATGCCCGTGGTCATATCAGCATTAAAATAAATTAAGCGTGTCTTGTCTTTTAATACTGTTTCCCATTCACCTTTTTCCTTTTTTACTGTTGATATAATGGTGCGGTTAACACTATACTTTTGCAGTAAATCACTTATTGTTTTTATATCAGGCTCCTGGTACCGGTTGGTAAAAACCACCTCATTCTGTTTAAAAACAGCAATTTTTGCGTAGGTGTTACCAATATCAATAACCAGGTTGGCCATCAGGCTTTAACCAATGATAATATCGATTCAAATATCGCCAGCCCGTCTTCGTTAGCCAATAAGCTGTCGGCAGCGCGTTCAGGGTGAGGCATTAAGCCAAACACATTGCGCTTTTCATTACATACACCTGCTATATTTTCAAGCGAACCGTTAGGGTTGGCATCGGCTGTAACCAAACCAAATTCATCGCAATACCTAAACAATATCTGGTCGTTATCTTTTAGTTTTTGCAAAACATCGGGTTCGGCAAAATAATTACCCTCGCCATGCGCAATAGGTATTTTCAACGCCCTTTGCGGATCGATAAGCGATGTTAACAACGAGTTTGATGTTTCGGCCTTTAAATAAATGTTGCGGCAAATAAACTTGCGGTTCTCATTATGCAGCAGCGCGCCGGGTAAAAGCCCCGCCTCTGTCAACACCTGGAAACCATTGCAAATTCCCATTACGTAGCCGCCATCGTTGGCAAATTTTATCACCTCGGTCATAATAGGCGAAAAACGTGCTATGGCACCTGAGCGCAAATAATCGCCAAATGAGAAACCGCCGGGTAATACTATAAAGTCCACACCCTGCAGGTCATGGTCTTTATGCCACAGTTTTACAACCGGTTCGCCGGTCAAACGTTCCAGTGTGCAGATGGTGTCTTCATCGCAATTGGAACCGGGAAATATCACTACTCCTAATTTCATCGAGCTATTTGTTTTTTAATGTTGATGAGCAATTATGTGCTTATAATGCAGCACGTAACCATTCATGCTACAAAACTAACATAACGGCTGAAATTAGGACGAATTTAATAGTTAAAAAGTGTTAAACTGGAAGTAAATTATACCTGCCAATAACAAAAGAAACAAAGTTTCATAAAACCACTTTTTACCGGCATATAAAAAATAATAGGCAAAAAACACCGCAGAGGGCACGGCGCAAAGCAAAAAATGGTTCAAATTGAACTGCTCCTTCACATAAAACGACAAGCCGCCGATAATAAAGAACCAGAATAAAAGCTGGAATGATTTGCGCACCTGAACATAGCTTTTAAAAAAGTTTTGCCGTAATGTGATAAAGCAAAGCCCCAGTATCGCTATTACCGGAATGAGTATTAAGTAGTTATAATAATCGATATGAATACTGTTCGGGAACTTTGTACCCAACGGCAGCCATATGGTGTAAAACTGGCCCATCTCATCCTTCATGTAATAAATAACCGCCAGGAAGAAAAATATAGTGGCATAGCCAATGATACCCGCTACCCACTCGCGCCAGTTAAACGGCCTGAATATTACCAGCCCTATCCATATCAGTAAAAACATATAAATAAATGGCAGGTAAATAAGCGTACCCAGCGCCACGATCATGCCCACATCATAAGCGTTCGACATGGCATTGTCGCCTTTGTAGAAATCAAGAAGTTTAAACAGCATCCATATTACCAAAAAGTTACATATCAGCGGCGAACTAAGCATTAAAAAGGGCGGAAACAAACCCGACACAGTTACATACATCAGCGCAGGTAAAAATGATGGCTTGCTTAGTAAATTATCGCGGTTAACCAGGTAATTGAGCAGCAGTGCCTGTATATAAACCAATACAGCCGCCAAAAAAACGTTAGCTCCCGGCGAAAAAAAATGCTCGTAATCCAACGGCACAAGCGTACGCGCAAAGGGTTCGACAAACGTAAATTCAATATTTGCAGGGGCGTGCAACATATACCCAACGCGCAGCGCAAACAATATAATTGCCAGCCATAAAGCGTTAAGCGGGTTAAAACTCCTGAATATACCTATCATTATAAATTATTGCGTCGGCAATATTAGCAGAAAAACCGCGAAGGCTGAAATACAGCTACGATTTTGCGTATTTATTTATCATATCATCAACTATCTTGGCCGTCTCATCAGGGAAATCCACCTGTATGCGGGTATCGTCGTTCAGCCAGCCGCTCAAACGCGCGTCAAAATGTTCATCTATCTCGTTTACTACCGGCACCCCCAGTCGTGAGGCCGACAGCGCATTGCAACGTTGTTCATACTGGCCCGTCATAGGTATCATCATCACCTTTTTTTGCAGGAACAGCGCCTCGGCAGGGCCCTCAAAGCCACCGCCGGTAAGCAGTCCCGCGCTGCTGGACAGGCTTTTGTTAAATTCTGCATTGTCTACCGGGCATATCTGCACGTTGCCTTCGCGGTATGGCGTTTTTTGCCGTTTGGAGAAAATATGCCATTCCACATCTTTGGCTTTACCCAAATGCTTCAACAAGATTTTATCGTCATAAGCAGGCAGGTAAACCGTATAGTGGCCTAAGTTTGATGTTTCTAAATTTCGTATCTCGCTGCGGATAACCGGTGTGTGGATAAAATCGGCATAACGCTCAAAATGGAAACCGATATGGTAAGTGGTGGGCGAATAATATTTGAACAGCCATTCGGCATAGTTCCACTTCTCAGGCCTCGGTGTATTTGGCGACACAAATGAACACTGGTGACTTAGCGACACGCTTGGTATCTTCTGCAACCTGCACGCCCAGGCGCTAACAGGCTCAAAATCATTGATAATAAGGTCGTATTGTTTTAGCGGCAGGTGGTGCATGTCTCTCCACAGCTGCGGCAGGTTCATTAATTTAAAGGTGGCCCATTTATCAACCCCGCCCTGGGTACCGAATACAAAGCTAAAGCCATGATATTGGTATTTAAGCGGCTGCACCAAACTCACCTCGGCCTGCGTACCGCTCACCAGCAGGTCAAGCTCGCCATATTGCTGCAGCAGCGGCACAATTTCACGTGCGCGACTGATATGCCCGTTCCCTGTACCCTGTATGGCGTAAAGTATCTTCATGTTGATGAATGCGGCGGAAAGTTAGTAAAGAAAAGTGGTGTTGTGGCAAAGGTTTATAATTTGGATAAAGGATTAGGAAATTTTGTACCTTGTGTCACAATACCATCACAAATGTCTAAAATAAATAAACTGTATCCTTTTTTTCTATTGTTTGCACTAATACTATCTGCATGTGATTGGGGAAGAACACCAAGCAAAGAGCGGTTTGAAAAGAATTGTCACATAACTATTCCAAATGAGGTTACCGTTATTGAAGATGATTATAGAGGAAGTGGTTCAGATTACTCCATATTTTATGTCCTAAAACTCACACCGAATAGTTCAAAAGATTTGACCAATAGTGTAATACATTCTGATTACTACAACAAATATTGGTATAAATCATTACGAGGTTATTTTTTTAATAAAAAGGTAGGTAATCGAGAATTTACTGAATATTCGATACAAGTAGATACAATTTCCAAAATCGCCACTTTTGGAGAACAAGCAAATTAGAAATTATTCCTCACGCCGGCTCCTGCCTAAACCTCTCCAATAAACTCCTCACATCCAACTTAGCTTCCAAATCTTCAGCATCAGTCTTATCCTCTTCATCAGTATCCTTTATAAAGTCCTCTGGGCGATATTGGAAAATCGTCCATTTTTTATCGTTGTATTCCAGCGCGGTTAAATTTTCCACCCAATCGCCTGAGTTCAGGTAAATAACACTGCCGCTCTTCTCGGTCGATTCTATTTTTCTTATCTCCGCATGGTGAATATGACCGCAAATTACATAGCTGTAATTTTTATCAACCGCCAGGTCGGCGGCGGTTTGCTCAAACTGGTTGATGAATTTCACCGCATCTTTAAATTTCGCCTTCACTCTTTTGCTAAAACTCATTTTCTCGCGACCTATAGCTGTTAAAAACCAATTGGTAAAGCTGTTCAGCATGATCAGCGTATCATAACCTACCGCGCCCAGTTTTGCCAGCCATTTGGAGTGCTGCATGGTAACATCAAACACATCCCCATGAAATATCCAGGCTTTTTTACCGTCCACATTCAGCACCAGTTTATTCATTAACTGGAAACTGCCCATGTTAAAATCGGCGAATTTGCGTAGCATTTCATCATGGTTGCCGGTTAAATAATACACCGGGATACCCTCGGTAACAAATTTCAATATGCGGCGCACCACTTTCATGTGCGCCTCGGGCCAGTATGATTTGCTGAACTGCCATATATCAATAATATCGCCGTTCAGTATCAGCATTTTAGGCTTTACGCTTTTTAAATACTTAAGCAATTCCTTTGCATGGCACCCGTAAGTACCTAAATGCACATCCGATATAACTACTATATCAACTTCGCGCTTTGCCATAAAATTTGGGGGATAATGTTCCTTCCGGCAATGTAAACCGGTAATATGTGTGGGATTGTACTTGGCGACTATTCGTTGTCGTCTTCTTCATTAACTTTTAGTTCGTAAGGGCTAAAATAGAATATCGCCAACAAACACAATATGCCAATTACAACCAGGTATGAATATTGAAAGTCCATTTTTAACCTTTTTACAAAATTACAAGCCAAACATTATTTTAATATTAAGACTGCATTAATTATCAATGGTTTAACCGTTATAATTATTAACAGATAGCAAAACCACAGCACAGTTATCAACAAGCCCGGAGAAGTGTCGGCCTCCAGCTTAAAATTATGTTATGAAAATAGTCTTAGCTTATGAAATTAAAGTGAAATCAACCGTTTGTGGAAAAGTTTCTATCTATCCTTTGCAATTGCTTCAGGTGATGCTGCAAATGTATGCGGATAAACTTTAGCCATTGCGCGGCATTCAGCATACCCAAACGGGGGTGTTTGGAGCGGTTTTTCAGCGGAACGTTATGGATAGACGGGAAAGCTTCTTCAACACGTTTGCGGCATTTGATGATCAGGTTTTTGGCCTCTTCCTTGCTTATTTTGGTCACCGGCATTTTTGATAACGCCTTTTCGGGCACCTTAATTTTTCCCGGCGGAAAACGGTGAAGAAGCATTACATAGCGGCCCCAAAAATTAAGGCCATCTTTTGTGGGTTTGTTGCCCATTACGCATCTGTCTATCGCTATAAACGACAAAAGCGTAGCCTGCATAATATGCGAGTAAACTTCAGCGTACGACCAGCCGCCTTTGGATGGCGTAACATCAAACTCATCATCAGGAATAGTATCCAGCTGCGCCCGGTAGTTATCCAGTACCTGGTTCAGCAGCTTATATTCTTTTGCAATACTCACATGGTAAAGTTAGGCGAATAAAATTTAATTATTCGCAGGTTGGATAGTTCGCTTTTTATTACCCTCCAAAGGACCCTGTATAGCTTTTAAAGGATTTACTCACAAATCTGTATAGCTATTTCAGGACGGGACAAGGGCCGTATTACATGGTTTACACAATTTAACTCTTTTATTCATTAAATATTTGATAATCAATATTTTAATAGA
>CAIWRU010000082.1 GCA_903915155.1 uncultured Mucilaginibacter sp. | reverse complement strand
ACCCTGCGTGCGAATGCAAGGCGTCAACCCAACCCACAACCGCGCAGGGTCCTCTGCGAGAGACCGCTGCGAAGGCTTAATAAAAAAACGTTGGAAATAATCCAAGGCGTAAGACATGGTTAACACAATTAACCCTTTTTGTTTATTAAACAATTGATAATCAATATATTAATTGATAAATAGGTCGAAATTATGTTAAGTTATGTTAACCTTCTCCCGCTGTCTGTGTCCTCACAGACAGCATCTCCCAGCCATCATTAATTCTTCGGCTTACTCAACAAATTCACAAACAACCTATACGCTCCCGGCACCCCGGCAGGCAGTTCCCTAAAGAAATCGAGCGAGGTATAAACAAACCTTCCCTTGCCATAATCACCCACAATTAACGCCCCTTTATTCGGGCTTTCGCCGGGGTCGTTCATTTCAAGCGGGGTTTGGTATTTGGGGTCAATGTCGCTTACAAAATAAAGGCCGCGCTCTTGTATCCAGTCGTCAAAATCGGCACTGTTTATTTTGTTGGGATAATTCAGCACAGGGTTTTGCGGCTCGGTAAAAGTAACCTTAGCCGTTTCATCGGTAACCCGCTGGTTAACCGGGCGGAACGGGTAAGGGCCTATATTGGTTGTTACCAGCCCGTTGTTATTATTATATTGTACCACCAAATTGCCGCCGTTTTTTACATAATCCAACAAACGGGGCTGTTCAAATGCCAGGCGCTCGTTCACATTATAGGCCCGCACCCCGGTTACAATGGCATCATAAACTGACAGGTCGCTGTTCATGATTTCATTTTCGGTCAATTCATGCACTTCATAGCCAACCTGCCGCAATGCATCGGGCACCAGATCGCCGGCACCGGCAATATAGCCTATCCTTTTACCATTGGTTTTAAGGTCGAGGTTGATCAGTTTGGTTTGCGCAGGCGGGAACAGCGTAATATTAGGGATATGGTTATAATTAATATGCTGTATCCCTACCGAATATGGCAGGCCATTGGCTGTTACCACCGCTTCAAAAATGCTAACCTTTGGCTTGCTGTCCGCGGGTTCAACGCTAAAGGCAACCGTCCATTCCTCGCCTTTGGCTTTTCCGTCAAAATCTATTTTATCTGGACTTATCTTCCAGCCGTCAACAGGTTTTATGCTGATACTGCCGCTGGCTTTGGTAAATGCTTTTAATTTTATGCTGATATTTTGCGACTGCTGACTATTAAATATATAGTCCTTAGCTTCAATGTTGGCAGTTACGGGCGGCGTAACTACAACCGGCTCATACAGTTCGCCACGGGCCGGGTCGGTGTATTTGTATTCTATCCGCCTTTCCAATGTGACCTGCCTGCCCAATACATCAAAATTCAGGTCGATAATCGGTGGGAGGTTTTCAGGGAATGTCTTTTGCACCACGTAATCCGGGTCTTCAAGGTAATCAACATTATAAGTACCTATGGTATGCGGATATAAAAGCCAGTAAGGCCGTGTTATAGTGCCTGCCCTGAACGGCACGGTAAAACTCTTAATGGTGTTATTCAGCGAATCGCTTTTGCTATCCGAGCTGCCCGATTTGTCAGTTATAATTTGCAAAGGCCGACCTAAAAATGGCACTTGTATCCCCGTAAATTTTACCGGTATTTTTGTTCTTAATAACACCTGCTCTGTAACCGGCACCTGGTCGCCTATTGCATAAGTCTGTTCAGCCGAATAACATTCGGCCCATAACCCTGCGCAAGCGGCAATCAGTTCACTCAGCTCCTTAGTTTTTTGTGTGCGCCAATATTCATCGGGCACTTTCTCCATTCTTCCCAGCAAGCTAACCAGTTTAGCCACCGATTTATCAGGATGCTCAAGATCAAAATTTTTATTGATAGCTGCTATATCATCTCCCACGGCCTCGTTGCCTACACGCGCCCAGGTGGTATTTACACCGTCCATCAGGTCGGTTTGCGGTGCATCGCCCAAAATGGTTTTAAAATATTCGTAACTATCCCCGCGCTGCCTGGCCGAGCCAAAGCCCTGCGTTTTATGGTTCGATCGGCTCTCGGCCGCCATCTCGCCATAGCCTTTGCCGATTATGGAGTTATAGACGCCAACGTTAATTTTAAACTGATTAGGGGCTGTAGTATTGGTACTGCCGAAATTGAATGTATTCCAAAGCAGGCGTTTTGCCTGCCACACCTGTACATATTTCAATTGCTCAGGGAAACGGTTAGGATCGGCCGCAGCCGCAAAAGCTTCCTGCGCCAGTATGGCCGAGGAAGTATGATGACCATGCCCGCCCTCGCCCGTAGTCGGGAAACGGCATATAATAACATCGGGCCTGAATTTGCGTATCACCCATACCACATCGCTCAATACTTTTTCCTTATCCCATATCCTTAGCGTTTCTTCCGGTCCTTTACTAAAGCCAAAATCATTGGCGCGTGAAAAAAACTGTTCGGCACCATCAACCCTGCGGGCGGCTAATAATTCTTGTGTGCGTATCAAACCTAACAATTCGCCTTGTTCATTCCCTATCAGGTTTTGCCCGCCGTCGCCACGCGTTAACGACAGGTAGCCCGTGCGATAATGTTTTTCCTGGGCCAGGTAAGCCAGCAGCCGGGT
>CAIWRU010000081.1 GCA_903915155.1 uncultured Mucilaginibacter sp. | reverse complement strand
GAGAGAGTAATAGCCCATAAAAAGACATTTATACTGCATTACATATTATGGTTAACATAACTTAACATAATTTCAAACTATTTATTTAATAACACATTGATTGTCAATTACTTATTAAGTAAAATGAGTCAAATCGTGTAAACCATGTATTACACCATTTGTTGCCTCTCCCGTTGTTTGTGTCCTCACAAACAACTACCCCCACAAATAACATCCAAACCCTTCCCCCATTCCCAACGTACAAAACACAACATACCCGGCAGTGCCTCGTTTTGTATTAATTCATAATAAGCATACCTTTATAGCATACGCCCTTTTGTTATAGCATGAACATTTACCCCGTAAAACAACCCTTATTTTTTGCAGCGTTTTTACTGGCAATGGTCTGTTTTTTTTCGGCCTGTTCAAAAAAGTCGCCCTACCCTACCAGCACCCGTTATAACGATAGCACCTTTACCGGCGTTGATACCACGGGCGGCCTCGATACCATCGCTTCATTCAACGCCCCCACCGGCGTAGCGGTCGACGCCGCAGGCAACGTTTACGTGGCCGATTACGGCAATAACCAAATACGCAAAATAACCCCCACCGGAGTAGTGACAACCCTCGCCGGAACCGGCAACCAGGGTTCGATAAACGGCCCGGGCAACCTGGCATCCTTTAACGGCCCTACCAGTGTAACCGTCGACGCACAGGGCAATGTGTATGTAGCCGATGACAACAACAACCAGATCCGCAAAATATCCGCAGCCGATGGCACCGTAAGCACCCTTGCCGGCAGCGACAGTACAGGCCTAAAGAATGGACTTGATACCGCCGCTTACTTTTTTTCGCCCAGTGGCGTAGCAGCCGACGCGCAAGGCAATGTATATGTAGCCGATGCCGGCAACAACGTTATCCGCATGGTTACCCCTGCCGGACAAACCACAACCATCGCGGGCAGCATCCCCCCTGGCAATGCAAACGGCGCGGCGTTAACCACCGCAACTTTTAATAATCCATCAGGCATAGCGGTCGATGCTTCGGGCAATGTTTATGTGGCCGATATGCTGAACAACCTTATCCGCAAAATAAGCAACGGCACGGTTAGCACGCTGGCTGGCCACGATACATCAGCCACCATAAACGGCCCCGACACGCTGGCCGCCTTTTATTTCCCCAACAGTGTAGCAGTTGATAAAAGCGACAATGTGTATGTAACAGAATATGTCACCGACCTAATCCGCAAAATAGCCCCCGATGGCACGGTAAGTACCTTCGCCGGCAATGGCATGAGCGGCCAGGCCGATAGCACTGGCACAGCGGCATCGTTCAATGGCCCGTCAGGCGTAGCAGTTGATGCAGCGGGCAATCTATATATTGCCGATACCTACAATAATGTTATCCGTAAAATAACCCCTGCGGGTGTCGTAAGCACCATAGCGGGCAGCGGTTTAACCGGCTCGCACAATGGCAAGGCGCTTTCGCTACGCAAAGGCAAAGCTTTAACCGTTGTACATAAACCCAAGCCCAATAACATACTGTTTAATATATTAGCTAAGAAAAAATTGACGCCGTATTATTTAAGGAAATTAGGACAGTAACTTGGGCGTTCCCCGATAGCTATCGGGGCCGGGCTGTCCGTTCATACTGCACAGGCATTAATCGCGGCCAAACACACAACCCAACGCTCAGCCGGTATCCACTCCCATCCCTAACGCAAAACGCGTAGAGACGCAATACTTTGCGTCTCCCACCATAAAAGTAATTTACGGGAGCTCTGAACTGGTCTAAGTTTAGCACAGCGTAACTTAGACCTAAATTTCATCAAGTTTCCAGCTTGCGTGAGAAAACCGTTATAAACTCCAAACTGCAAACTATTAACTGCAAACTGAATACTATATTTGCCATTATGCTTACCACCGAACCTGCTTTACGCGCTTTTACCCAAAACGTTTTCTTAGCCATGGGCTGCAGCGCCGAACATGCCGCCTTAGCCGCCGATGTATTATTACTGGCCGACCTGCGCGGTATCGATTCGCATGGCGTGGCGAGGTTAACGGGCTATGTGCGCCTGTGGGAAAAGCAGCGTATTAACGCTACCCCCAACATACAAATAGTACACGAAACACCCACCACCGCTACTATCGACGGCGATAGCGGCCTGGGATTGGTGGTTGCACCCTTTGCCATGAAGGTAGCCATTGAAAAAGCTGAAAAATATGGTTCGGGCTGGATAGCCATACGCAACTCCAATCATTTCGGTATAGCGGGCTACCACGCCCTGATGGCGGTCGAAAAAGATATGATCGGTTTCGCCATGACCAATGCAAGTCCGCTGGTTGCACCCACATTTTCAAACGAGCGCCTATTAGGTACCAACCCCATGTGCTATGCGTTCCCGGCAGGCAAACACCCGGCGGTTGTGGTCGATATGGCTACCTCGGCAGCGGCAAATGGCAAACTCGAGATAGCCCAGCGCCTCGGCAAACAGGTACCGGAAGGATGGATACAGGATAAGAACGGCGATTTCACCACCGACCCGCATGCCTTAAAATCAGGCGGCTCATTGCTGCCACTGGGCAGCGACCGTGAACACGGCAGCCATAAAGGTTTTGGCCTCAGCGCCACGGTTGATATATTATCAGCAGTATTATCAGGTGCGAATTACGGCCCCTGGGTGCCCCCGTTCGTAGCATTTTTAGAACCTCCTACCGACCCGGTAGGCAAAGGCATCGGTCACTTTTTAGGTGCAATGCGGGTCGACGGCTTCAGGCCCGTCGATGAATTCAAACATCATCTCGACAACTGGATCGACCGTTTCAAAAACGCCTCAACCATCAACCCCAACCAAAAAGTAATCATACCCGGCGAACCAGAACTCGAAGCCCACGCCGACCGCATAAAAAACGGCATCCCCATCGTCGACGCTGTAGCCGATGACCTAAACGCAGTAGCGAAGAAGCTGGGAGTAAATTCACTTTAATTCTATTCTTCAAAAGTGTTAGCGAGATCAAATTTTTCAATGCCCTCCCATGGAAGGTCTGTGATGTAGCAGGGAGGGGTCTAGCCGATATACACCTTAGCTATGTTAGCCCGGATTTAAAAAAGTCTCCCCTACCGGGGGAGATTTAGAGGGGGCTTATAACTCTTCAGCAATAAACAAAAAAGGCTGTTCAAACTGCAAACTAAAAAAGCCATCGTGCGTAGTTTTATACCGATGATGCTCCAGCGCTTCCAACCCACTCGAATGAAACTGGTGCGGCCCTGATAATAATTCTATCACCTCACCAGCAGGCTTCCACTTGCTAAACCCCGAATTAACAGCATAAATTTTCTGGTTGCCGTTAAATATCACCATGTTTATTTTATCAATAAAAAACAGGTATTCTTTAAGTTGAAGATCATCGGTTACAATATTCACAGCGGGGTAGCCATGGGTAACCAGGTATTTTAGTGCAGCCTCGGCAGGGGTATCAGTACCTGCAGGCATTAGTTTTACATCGGATTGCAGGAAGCCATCAACCTGGTTCGATATGATCCAGTCTATCTTAATACCGTACGCGTTCATCCTTTCGGCAGTCAATTCTGTAACTATAACGGTAGGGCTCCATTCAAGCAGCTGACCAAGTAATTCGTCTGAAAAACTGTCAAGCCCCAGCACCAGTAATGCGGGTTCCTGCTTTTCGCGTACAATATGATGTGACGACATGTAATTAAGGGGTTGCTTTACAATTACCTATACAACCCTAAACTTAAGGAAATAGTTTGGTACGGCGGCTATTTTTACCGGCGAATAACCAGGTACATAGCAGGATGATTATCATGCAAATAAATTGCGCAACGCCACTTTCTCGCGTTCTTTCGAACGGATAACGAATGTAAGCCCCCAGTTAAACAGCAGCGAAACTCCGCTTATCATTAATATCAGCACCGAATTACCCATATAACTAAACATTAATACCATAACAATTGACAATATATTAATGCTGCCTAATAAAATGGTAGTTTGTATATGGCTGAAACCAAGCGTTAAAATGCGGTGGTGCATATGGTTGCGGTCGGCTTTAAAAGGCGAATCTCCTTTCATTATACGCATAACAAATACGCGCAGCGTGTCAAATATAGGCCCTATTAAAATAGCAAATGCCGGTGCCGAAATAATTTCGGGTAGCTTAGCGCCTGTGAATTTATTTAGTTCAATAAATTTCAAAGCCATTACGGCCGATATAAGGCCAATAAGTAATGAACCGGTATCGCCCATAAATATTTTTGCAGGCGAGAGGTTGTAGCGCAAAAACCCTATGGTAGCGCCCACCATGGCCAACGCAACCGCTGCAAGCTCATAATGCTTCATATATATAAATAACGCCGCGAAGGCGCCGTTTACAATAATACCTGTTGCTGATGCCAGTCCGTCAATACCGTCAATAAGGTTAAAGGCATTAACTATCAGCATTATAACAAGTGTTGACAGAACTACACTCAGTATATAAGGCAACTCGTACACCCCGAATATGCCATACATGCTGGTAAGGCTTATATCACCCAAAACTACCAGTATGGCCGCCACTACAAACTGCATGGCAAATTTAGTATTAGAGTTTACCCCGGCCAGGTCGTCCTTCATGCCCATTGCAAATAAAATAATGCAGGCCGTTAATAAGTAGTTAATAGGTAACGATTTATCGGCAAAGCCAAATAATAACGAAGTAATGGTAAAGCTTACAAAAATTGCAACGCCCCCCAGGCGTGGGATACCATGATCATGGTGTTTTCTGAAACTACCCAGGTCATCATATAAGTGGCGCTCACGGGCAACGTGCAATATTGATGGGAGTGCAAGTACCGCGATTAATATTGAAAATGCAGTAACGAAAATAAAATATACAGCGGGGTATGTATGTAAATAATCTTGCATATAAAAATTTAATCTAATAGTTTAATTTAGTATCTCTTACAATAAACGTACCTCTGTATCGTTAACATTATGCACATTGGCTATTTAAAAAACATAATGCTGAGCGTATTTGATAAGTGGGACAAGCACCATAGCCCAACATGGCATGGCGGCCATATAAAATTCTGGTCGAAAAACACGTTAAGCCAGCTGTTAACCAATTCAGGATTTAAGGTAACCGATTTTAAGGGCTGCGGTCGTTTCCCGTATTTCTGGAAATCAATGATGATAAAAGCTGAACTAAATTGAACAGCCAGTTTTCTATAATAATTTTAACTTTTAACGAGGAGCTCCACCTTCCACGCCTGCTGAAATCTGTTGCAGAACTTGATGCGCCTGTATTTATTCTTGATTCGGGCAGCACGGATAATACTTTAGTAATCGCGGCAGAATATGGCGCTGTTGTTTTAACCCATGCTTTCGAAAATCATCCCAAACAATGGGATTTTGCGCTTAAAAATTTCGACATAAAAACACCCTGGGTTATTTGCCTTGATGCCGACCAGGTAGTAACGCCTGAGTTAAAAACTAAGCTGTTAAATTTTAAGGGTGAAAATTACAAAGATATAGACGGAATCTATTTTAATCGTAAAAACTATTTTAAAAATCGATGGATAAAACATGGCGGGTACTCGCCTTTCTACCTGCTTAAAATGATACGTTTTGGTGTGGGCTATTCCGACCTGAATGAGAACATGGATCATCGGTTCATAGTACCGGGCAAAACCGAAGTTTGGAAGGATGGTTTTATACTTGAAGAAAACCTGAAGGAAAACAACATTAAATTTTGGATAGATAAACACAACCGCTACAGCGATTTAGTGGCCGCCGAAGAAGTAGAGCGAATGCTTAACCTGCGTACCCAAACAGTAAAACCTAATTTTTGGGGCTCACCCGATGAGCGTACGGCATGCTTAAAGCAATTATGGTGGCAGTTGCCCCGCTACACAAGGCCAATGCTCTATTTCATATACCGCATGTTCTTCCAGCTAGGGATACTCGACGGACGCGAGGGCGTTATTTTTCATTTTTTACAGGCCTATTGGTTCCGGCTGATAGTCGATGTTAAAATTGATGAGATCATAAAACAACAGCAACCCGAAAAATTCGCGAATGACGGGTCAGCATCTCCGCTTAGGTTTGTATTCAGGTTTATTGTACTGTTTCTACTATTCTATGCTTTTAATTTATTTTATTATGGCATCACCAGCCCGGGAGGCCATTACAGTCCTTTTTTAGATCATTATTTAAACTATATACAAGGCCTGCGCTCACTCTTATTGTATGTAAGCACGGGTTTGCTCAAACTGTTAGGCTTTACAGCTATTCGCAACGACTATGAATTACTGGTAGCAGGGCATAGTTCCATATGGATAGTTTATTCGTGTTTGGGTTTGGGAGTTATCAGCTTTTTTGCTGCCTTTGTTCTGGCTTTTCCAAAACCATTAAAGCGCAAGATAATTTTCCTGGTAACAGGCATATTTGCTATAGAATTTTTAAACGTGATACGTTTTATGCTGCTGGCCTTATATTGGAATAAAAACGAAAATAAGATCATCGACCATCACACCATTTTTAATATAATTATCTACATCATTGTCGCTATCAGTTTATATTTTTGGGTGAAAAGTTCCGACGGCGAAAATAAAGCATATGCAGCAAACTGATCTTTCAACCTATAATAATTACCCGTTTAACCCGGGCGGCAATGCCTTTAAGCGGCTGTTGTGGTTGTATGTTAATGCTTTTGTTTTTAAAACAAGCCTGCTGCCCATCAGCGGTTTCAAGGTATTTTTGTTGCGTTTGTTCGGCGCCACGATTGGTAAAAACGTAACTATAAAGCCTTGCGTTAACATTAAATATCCCTGGTTTTTAACCATTGGCGATGAAACATGGATAGGCGAAAATGTTTGGATAGACAGTTTAGTGATGATAACCATTGGCTCAAACGTATGCTTATCGCAAGGTGCTGTACTGCTTACCGGCAGCCATAATTATAAGAAAACTACGTTCGACCTGATAACCGGTAGTGTGATACTGGAAGACGGCGTATGGATTGGCGCGCTCGCTGTGGTTAACCAGGGAATTACCGTGGGTAGCCATGCGGTACTCACCACGGGTTCTGTCGCCACCAAAAACCTGGAACCGTACTCCGTTTACCAGGGCAACCCCGCCGTAAAAATACGCCCTCGAATAGTGGGCTAAGTTGTATCTCCTCAACTTTTATACTTTGAAAAACATCCCCCGACATCGTATAATATTGATCATCATAGCCACTGTTGTAGTTGCAATGGGCGTTATGATATTTATCTACCCACCATCAATTTTCCCCGATGCCGCGCACGGCTTCCAGGTAATGCGATCAATGCAAATGGGCGGCGGCTTTAACCGGCTGGTAGCCCCCAGTCAGGACGATATTTCGCAAAACACAGCACAATTTTTAACTTGGTGGTCGCCCGGGCAATACCTGCTCCCCTATTTTATAAAGTCGATATTGGGGTTGAACACAGGCCATGCAACAGCGCTAACCGTAATTCTGCTCGAACTATGCGGTCTTGCCGGATTTTATACATTCTTCAAAAAAATAGGTTTTACACCAAACATAGCAGCGCTAAGCCTTGTATTTATTATTTGCCAGGAGGCATTTATAACGCCCTATATTTTTTACAATGGCGGCGAAATACTATTATTTGGTTTTGAGGGATGGTTCCTGTACGGCTGTGTCAGCATTAAAAAACCGGGCTGGCAATTACTCCTATTCGTATTACTATCGGGCTGGCTGGGCTTTTTGTGCAAATCGTCCTTTATATGGATATACGCTGCCGGGCTGCTGTGCATTTGGCTGCGTTTATCGTCCATAAATAATAAAATAAATATACCCAATTCATTTAAAACCGGTGTATGGCTCACTATTCCGGCGGTTATATCACTGGCTTGCATTTATGTATTCTTCCTTTCAAAAGGCGATAATCCCGCGGCAGCGTCAACCGGCTTTAAGTTTGATTGGCAAACATTTAGCTTCCCCTTGGGCTCGCCAATTATTTCAGGTTTTTCGGTTGATGATGTTATGCATGGGCTACTATTTCCCACATTTACGCCTTATTTAACACCTGCGCATGCGGTTGTTGTGGTGTTACTATTGGCCTTTTTCAGCCTGGCATTGATTGGTGCTATTATCCGCTATGTACCTAAAAATGATTACCGTTTGTTTTTACTGGTATTTTACGTGGTATCGATATTCTTTTTTAGCTGGGCGTATTTAAGGCAGTTAAACATATCCTACGAAGGCAGGCACTTCCGCATTGTAGGTATATTGATAGTACCAGGGATGATCTATCTCATCAGTAAAATAAAATCCGCATTTCAAATAACGTTCGGCATATTGTGTGCCGTTCTGGCTTTTACCAATTACTCGTTTTTTGTAAAAGCATATACCTTCAATAAAAATGTAAGCGCAAGGGGCATATCGGGCATGGCGCAGGAGTTTATAGATCAAACCTCGCTTGATTATATCATGAACCTGGATAGGCAAAACAAACAGGCCATATTTGTTTTTATAAGCGCCGATCTACCTTTGGAAATTGCCAACAACCGTGTAATCAATATCGACCCGCCACCACCCGGCGCAGCAATTGATGTGGATGATTATACCTACAGCGGCCATGCCGGCCCATTGTATATGCTGCTGCCTGCAAAATACGCAGGCGCACAAGCAGCCATGTTCATGAAATTTTTTCCTGGTTATACAAGCTTCACTCAGCAGAAATTGAGTGGGGGGTATATCTTGTATTCGGCTAAATAGCAGGTGTAATTTGGCTAAAGCCTTTCCCTTTTTTTATTATTTATCCGTTGGCTTAAGCCAACGGCAATCAATAGCGGGTGCAATAATAAGCAAGTAGTGATCAATAGGCACCCCGGCAGTAGAAACGAACAATAATTATATCAGGTTATAGCAATTGTGCGGCTTTAGCCGAAATGATTTGAGCTTACCGCTCTTTATTTATCTCCGTCCACAACAAATCCTTCAACTCGCTTATTCCCTTTTGAGCTACAGATGAAATAAACACCGATGGCACGCCTTTCGGCAATTCCTTTTTCATTTCCTGCATCAGTTCATCATCCAGCATATCCGATTTGGTAACGGCCAGCACACGCGGTTTGTGCGCCAGTTCGGGGTTGTATTCGTTCAGTTCGTGAATCAGTATCTCGTATTCCTCTTTAATAGTACGCGTAGTATCGGCAGGCACCATAAACAGCAATACCGAGTTACGCTCGATATGCCGCAGGAACCTAAAGCCTAACCCCTTCCCTTGCGATGCACCTTCAATAATACCCGGTATATCTGCCATAACAAACGAACGGTTATCGCGGTAAGCCACTATACCTAAATTAGGCACCAGCGTAGTAAACGCATAATCAGCTATCTCGGGTTTGGCAGCTGACACCACCGAAAGCAGGGTTGATTTCCCCGCGTTAGGGAAGCCAACCAAGCCAACATCGGCCAGTAACTTTAGTTCCAGTACGTTCCATTGTTCCTTACCGTCTTCGCCGGGTTGTGAAAATCGCGGGGTTTGGAAAGTGGCGGTTTTAAAATGCCAGTTGCCCAAGCCTCCCCTGCCGCCATCGGTCAATATGCGGGTTTCGCCATCCTGGGTTATTTCGAATAAAATCTCGTCTGTCTCCGCGTTTTTGGCAATAGTGCCCAATGGCACTTCCAATATTTCATCGCGTCCGGTTTTACCACTTTTCTGTGAGCTACCACCCGATTCGCCGTCGCCGGCAATAACGTGTTTACGGAATTTAAGGTGAAGTAATGTCCATAATTGAGCGTTGCCTTTTACTATAACATGGCCGCCACGACCGCCATCGCCACCATCAGGGCCGCCCATAGCAGTATGTTTATCGCGGTGCAAATGCGATGATCCCGCCCCTCCATGACCTGAACGGCAGCATATCTTCACATAATCAACAAAATTGGAACCCTGGGACATGATTGTTATTTTAGAGGAAAAGCCCCAAAGTTAGTAAAGTCCGAAGTAAAAAGCTTTGTAGCTCTTAACTTCGGACTTTAGTAACTTTAAAACTGTATTATCAGATTTATTATTTTTTCAGCCATTTATCAATAATAGTACATATAGCAGCGAATATTTCATCCACCGATCCTATACCATTAATGCTGCTAAATTTACTTTGACCTTTATAAAATTCAGCAACCGGTGCTGTTTTATCGTTGTATTCTTTTATTCGTTTGCGGATAACTTCCGGATTGGCATCGTCCGCACGGCCTGAATCTTTACCACGTAATAATAAACGGCGCTCTAATTCATCATCATCAACCTCAAGTGCCACCATACCGCTTATTGGTGCAGCTTTGCTTATTAACAATTCATCAAGCGCTTCTGCCTGTGCAACCGTACGCGGAAACCCATCAAAAATAAATCCTTTTACAGCTGCATTTGAGTCGAGCTTATGGCTGATCATGCCGATAACTACACTATCAGGAACAAGTTTGCCTTCTTTCATCAGGTGATCAGCTTCCAAACCTAATGCTGTTCCCTGCGCTATCTCACCACGCAACAAGTCGCCGGTTGAAAGATGGATCAGGCCATATTTTTCAATAAGTTTTTGTGATTGGGTACCTTTACCTGCTCCGGGCGGGCCGAACAATACTAAATTTAGCATGCTTATATCAAATTAAAAGCCTTCCGGTACAATACAGAAAGGCTTATTTTAGTCTTTGGTCGGTAGTTATAAGTCGTAAGTCTGCTTTTGACTTTCGACTAAAAACTTTCGACTTGATAATGTGCACTTGAAGGGAGTCGAACCCCTAACCTTCTCATCCGTAGTGAGATGCTCTATCCAATTGAGCTACAAGTGCAATCCTTTATTAAATTAAGTACTTTAATACAAGTGCCTTTTTTAACGGACTGCAAAAATAGGATTTTTCTTTTAATCCGCTATAAAAAGTTAAAATTACTTTACAATTTCTGCAATTGCGTTAAAATCGGGCAAGTTGTTTGCATCTTCAAGCACTTCGGCATAGATAATATTTTGCTCTTCATCAACCACAAAAGCTGCACGTTTTGCTATTCCCTTCATACCGAAAAAAGTATCATATAGAGCGCCATAAGCCGTTGAAGCTTCCTTGTTAAAATCCGAAAGCAACTGGAATTGGTAGTTATTTTCTTCTTTAAATTTTGCCAGGGTAAAAGGCGAATCAACCGATATGCCCAGTATTACCGCGTTAAGGCCATCATAATAGCCAAAGTTATCGCGCATAGTGCATAATTGCGTTGTGCAAACCCCGGTAAACGCCAGCGGAAAGAAATGAATAATCACTTTTTTACCCTTATAATCAGCAAGTGATATGGTTTTTAGTTCGGATGATGATAAGGTAAATTGTGGTGCGGGTTGACCTATTGTTAATGCCATGAGTTTTTTTCTGCAAAGAAATAATAATCAGGGTATATTTTGATAATATATTTTGCCATAGGTGTAATTTTAACAATCCAATGATCGTACTATCAGGAAAACCCCTCTTTTAGCGCATTATTTTATAACTTTACTTAAACCAATAAAAAATGAAACGCATTGCATGCTTGTTACTTGCCTTAGTAACGATGTTCACATTTAGCGCCTGCCATAAAAATGCTCCAAGCCCAGGTGCGCAAACAATGATAGTTGGTAAATGGAATCTGCAAAAGCAAAGCTACGTGCAATATATAAATAATGTAAAACAGGTTGACACCGTTTGCCTGGCGTCAGATACTACAGCAGCAAACGTTCAGTTCAATGCCGATAAATCGTATAAGAGCGTAGGCACATATTTATCAAAGGATCTAAACAATCCCGCTAACGCAGAAGCAGAGGTTACCGGTACTTACACTGCTTCAAATTCGGCGCTCACCGTGTCAAATACAATGGCGGGCCTTTTGTTTTTTCAGGCCTTTTATAGTGCTTCCACAAATTATAACATTAATACAGCTATCACCAACCTGGTGCATACTTCAAAGCTTAACGCCATAACTTCAACCACCCTTAGTATACATACCGAAGATAGTTATACCGCTACGGCCAATTCTGTTTCAACTAACTATAAAACGGTAAACGATTTTTACTATACTAAATAGGCTAACTGTCATATTAACTACCCAGGCTAAACATAATGGCTTGTGTAAGGTTATAAGCTGATATATTAGTGCTATGAAAGCAATAGTGATCACCCATCCCGGCGCACCCGATGTTTTGCAGATAGAAGAGCGGCCAAAACCGACTTTTACCCCTGATGAAGTATTGGTAAAAGTTGCCGCCGCGGGCATTAACCGGCCTGATGTTTCGCAACGCAAAGGCAATTACCCGCCGCCCGCCCACGCACCTCAGGATATACCCGGGCTTGAAATTGCAGGTACTATTGCCGAAATTGGTGCCAACGTTACCCGCTGGAAAGTTGGCGATAAAGTTTGTGCTTTGGTTATTGGCGGTGGCTATGCGGAGTATTGTAACGTCCCTGCGGGGCAATGCCTGCCAATTCCTGAAAATTTATCGTTTACCGAGGCCGCCTCGTTGCCCGAAACATTTTTTACCGTTTGGAGCAATGTGTTCGACCGCGGGCACTTGAAACCGGGCGAAAGCCTGCTGATACATGGAGGCTCAAGCGGTATTGGTGTTACGGCAATACAGATGGCGAAGGCCTTGGGCAGTACAGTATATGTTACCGTGGGATCAGACGAAAAATCTAAATTTTGCGTGGAATTGGGCGCAGCAAAGGCCATCAATTATAAAACTGAAATTTTTAAGGATGTAATTCATCAAGTTACCAACGGCAAGGGTGTTGATGTAATATTGGACATGATAGGCGGCGATTACACTGCGCCGAATTTACAATCACTAGCAGATGAGGGTCGCCTGGTGATGATAAACATGATGAACGGCAAAGACGTTAGCATCGATCTATCAATAATCATGCGTAAACGGCTAACTATTACCGGTTCCATGCTTCGTTCCCGCGATGTTGCTTTTAAGGCGGCAATAGCCCAAAATTTGGAGAAGTATATATGGCCGCTGCTGGCATCGGACAAAATAAAACCTGTTATATATAAGGTATTCGCGGCAAGTGAAGCACCCGAAGCGCATCGTTTAATGGAAAGCAGCGCACATATCGGGAAGATAGTTTTGGAGTTTGAATAAGGTTGTACTTATTTCCAAATTTTTTATTCCAACTATTTAAATATTTGCCAATAAATCTTAACTTTGCGCCTCTGAAATAGCATCTTACCGTCGGGTAATGTATTATTTCATATTAATTTTTTAAATACCAGGTTATATATGCCAAAAAACATTGGAAAAATATCGCGGATCATCGGTCCGGTGGTTGACGTAAGTTTTACTGATAACGCTCATCTTCCCAAAATTTTTGATGCGTTAGAAATTACAAAAGATAACGGCCAAAAGATCATTTTGGAAGTTCAGCAGCATTTAGGTGAAGACCGTGTACGTGCCATTGCGATGGACTCGACAGACGGTTTACTACGCGGGATGCCTGTACTGGATACCGAATCGGCTATAAGAATGCCGGTTGGCGATGATATTAAAGGACGTGTATTTAACGTGGTAGGCGATGCTATCGACGGTATTGCCCAGTTAGATAAAACTAACGGCCGCCCTATCCACAATCTTCCTCCACGATTCGAGGATCTTTCAACCGAAACTGAAGTACTGTTTACCGGTATTAAAGTTATCGACTTGCTGGAGCCTTATGTAAAAGGTGGTAAGATAGGTTTGTTTGGTGGTGCCGGTGTGGGTAAAACAGTATTGATACAGGAACTGATCAACAATATCGCGAAAGCATACTCAGGTTTATCAGTATTTGCCGGTGTAGGTGAGCGTACCCGTGAAGGTAACGACTTACTGCGCGAGATGCTTGAATCGGGCATTATTAAATATGGCGATGGCTTTATGCATTCAATGGAAGAAGGCGGCTGGGATTTGAGCAAAGTTGATAGTGAAGCCTTAAAAGAATCAAAAGCAACCTTCGTTTTCGGACAAATGAACGAGCCTCCAGGTGCACGTGCACGTGTAGCGCTATCGGGCTTAACCCTTGCTGAATATTTCCGCGATGGTGATGCTGAAGGTAAAGGCCGTGATATATTATTCTTTATTGATAACATCTTCCGCTTTACGCAGGCAGGTTCCGAAGTATCGGCGCTGTTAGGCCGTATGCCATCAGCGGTAGGTTACCAGCCAACACTGGCAACTGAGATGGGTACTATGCAAGAGCGTATTACTTCAACCAAACGTGGTTCAATTACCTCAGTACAGGCGGTATATGTGCCTGCGGATGACTTGACCGACCCTGCGCCGGCCACAACCTTCGCCCACTTAGATGCTACTACAGTACTTTCACGTAAAATTGCCGAGTTGGGTATATATCCTGCGGTGGATCCACTGGATTCAACCTCACGTATCCTTAGCGCAGCTATTTTAGGTGATGAGCACTACAACACTGCACAACGCGTAAAAGAAACTTTACAACGTTATAAAGAGCTACAGGACATTATCGCCATTTTGGGTATGGACGAGTTATCTGAAGAAGATAAGCTGGTTGTATCACGTGCGCGCCGTGTTCAGCGTTTCCTTTCACAACCATTCCACGTTGCCGAGCAGTTTACCGGTTTAAAAGGTGTATTGGTTGATATTAAAGAAACCATAAAAGGCTTTAACATGATTATGGATGGCGAAGTTGATGAATACCCTGAAGGTGCATTTAACCTTGTAGGCAGCATTGAAGAAGCCATTGAAAAAGGTAAAAAATTATTAGCAGAAGCGAATAATTAAGATTTGAGAATAGAGATTTGAGATTTGAGATCAGAGGCTATATTGTCTCATATCTCATATCTCACGTCTCATATCTAAATAAACATGACATTAGAAATTCTTACACCTGATAAAAAAGTTTACGAGGGCGAAGCCAACTCGGTAACATTGCCGGGTACTCTTGGGCAATTCGAGATACTGAATAACCACGCGCCTATCATTTCTACTTTGGAAGATGGTAAACTTATCATCCGCAATTCGGGTAAAGAAGAAGTATTTCTTATCCAGGGCGGTGTGGTTGAATGCCTTAACAATGTAGTTACTGTGCTGGCTGAGGGAATTACGCAGAAGTAAGCTACGTTTAAAAATACTTTTGAAAGCCTTCCGTGATACGGGAGGCTTTTTTGTTGGAACCGTTTTTGTGTTATCATTCAAAAAGTATTAAATTTGGTTATATAAGATATCCGTCATGACAACTGTAACGAAAAGGCAAAAACTAATAACCTATTTGGCTGATGCTGATGATAGTAAAGTGAAAGCTATTTATACTCTATTAGAAAAAGAGATAGAGGAAGAGGAAGATACCTTTGTATTAAGCGATGAGCAGATGGAGATATTAGAAAGAGAACATGATATGTATATGCGAGGTGAAGGTAAATCTTATACCCGCGAAGAAGCCCGGCAAATTATCAAAGGCCAACGCGGATATTAATGTACCAATTAATTATTAGGCCGCATGCTGTTGAAATGGCAGAAAATGCCTATCAGTGGTACGAAGAACAGCAAACCGGATTAGGTGATTTGTTTATGTCTGAATTAGATAGCTGTTATGACAAAATTGAAGTTTGGCCAATATCATATAACATAATAAGAAAGGATTTCAGACAAATCGTATTAAAGCGATTTCCTTTTGTAATAGTTTATAAAATTGTACAAGAAAGAGTCGTGGTTTATTCTGTATTTCATACCAGCAGAAATCCCAGGAAGAAATTCAGAAAACGATAAAATCCAATCAGTCCCTCGTCACCACAAAATTCGATAACCTATGATGGGTTTTTTCGTTCCTTTCTAAACGCCTAATACGGTCAAAGCCAAATTGTTTTAAAAACCCAACCGTCTCGTCGCTATCCACATTATCCAACAAATTATTATCGGCCTCTATCAATATTAATTTCAGGTTCGGCCCGGCCAAAATGGCCGCACACCCCTTCAAAACATTAAACTCAGACCCTTCTGTATCTAATTTAATAGCAGTTGGCGCATCGAACCCTTCTACCAAAAGCGCATCACCGGTGGTGGTTAAACACTGTACCTTTGAATGAAATTTAGTCTCGTGCCAGGGCATTAGCGTGCTCATACCTGAATTACCTTCGTTTATGTGCAGCGTCATCGGCCCAATTGTTTCAAAAAGGGCAAAGCTGCATACAGTAATATCCAAGCTGTTAAGCTTCACATTATCATATAACCTGCTTACCGTTTTAGGGTTGGGTTCAAAGCTGTAAACATTTACCCCCGGCAGGTTTTTTTTAACTGCAATGCTATGGATCCCAATATTTGCGCCAATATCCCAAAATGTATCGCCCGGCTGTAAACACGATAACAATTCATTGGTAATTTCCGACTCATAAAATCCTTCCTTAAAAATGATCTTATCAATATGCTCATGAGGATTCAGGTGTAATTTGATCCCATATTTTGCGTCCGACAAAACAGTACTTCTAAAGCCCATCTTCAATAACAATCCGTACAACCTGTCGCGCCCCTTTACGCTGCGCTTCATCAGGAAATTTAAAACCGAATCGTTGATCGCCATTACAGATAATTGTATGGTTAAATATAAGTTTCTGCCTTTGTTAATTGATTAAAAACAGGCTTATTATTAAGTAATAATTTTAGCTGGATAGCCATTTCAGGCAGAAAATAGCGATTTTGCTATGCACGCATAATTTACATACCGTATACCGTTTTGAACTTTGGTATATTTATAAAAATATTATGTATCTTTATATCTCGTATTTATAGAATTTTATTTCGAAATATAATAATTAACAAAATATTATACTAAATGAAAAAAATATTGTTATTCGAAGTAGCTATCTCTACCTTACAAATACCGATTTATTGATTATCAAGATAGTTAAAAATCATCAAATAAACCGACAGAAATTAGTTATACAGCATGAGCTCACACGGCACTATTGAAGAAGTGGAATTGAATAAGTATAGTAAAACTTTCACCCAGGATGAAACACAACCTGCGGCAAAAGCCATGCTTTACGGCATAGGCCTAACCGACGACGATATGCAAAAACCGCAGGTGGGCGTGGCAAGCATGGGTTATGATGGCAACACCTGTAACATGCACCTTAACGACCTTGCCAAATTAGTAAAACAAGGTATTTGGGATGATGGTATGGTTGGCCTGATCTTTCATACCATAGGTGTGAGCGATGGCATGAGCAACGGAACTGAGGGGATGCGTTATTCGTTAGTGAGCCGCGATATTATAGCCGATTCGATAGAAGCAGTTACAGGAGCGCAGTATTATGATGGGCTGATAACCCTGCCGGGCTGTGATAAAAACATGCCAGGCTCTATTATGGCCATGGGCCGTTTGAACCGCCCATCGATAATGGTATATGGCGGCACGATAAAACCCGGCCACTGGAAAGGCGAAGATTTGAACATTGTATCGGCTTTCGAAGCCTTAGGTAAAAGATTGGCCGGCCAAATAGCCGATGAAGATTTTATAGGCGTAATAAAAAATGCCTGCCCTGCAGCTGGAGCCTGCGGTGGCATATATACTGCCAATACCATGGCCGCGGCTATCGAGGCTTTAGGCATGAGCTTGCCCTATTCATCATCAAACCCGGCAGAAAGCCAGGAGAAAAAAGATGAATGTATAGCAGCAGGCAAAGCCATACGTATATTATTAGAAAGAGATATAAAACCATCGGACATTATGACCCGTGAGGCGTTTGAGAACGCGATGGTTATAATAATGGTACTGGGCGGCTCGACCAACGCGGTATTGCACATGATAGCAATGGCAAAAAGCGTTGGCGTAAAATTAACGCAGGACGATTTCCAGGCCATCAGCAACCGCATACCTGTTTTGGCCGATATGAAGCCAAGCGGTAAATACATGATGGAAGATCTGCACAACATTGGCGGCGTACCCGCAGTAATGAAATATTGTTGGGATCAGGGCTGGCTGCATAGCCATTGCCTTACCGTTACCGGCAGAACCATTGCCGAAAATTTAGCCGATGTACCATCACTTGATTTTGAATCGCAAAAAATTATTTTCCCGGTTGAAAACCCTATTAAGGCGACCGGGCACTTACAGATATTATACGGAAACCTTGCCGAAGGCGGCAGTGTAGCCAAAATTACCGGCAAGGAAGGCACCAGTTTTGAAGGCCCTGCAAGGGTGTTTGATGGCGAGTTTGAGCTGATACATGGCATACAAAGCGGTCGTGTAAAAAAAGGCGACGTAGTTGTTATCCGCAACGTTGGGCCGAAAGGTGCGCCGGGCATGCCTGAAATGTTGAAGCCAACATCGGCCATATTTGGCGCGGGCTTGGGAAGTTCGGTAGCGTTGATTACTGATGGCAGGTTCTCGGGCGGAACGCATGGATTCGTCGTCGGTCACATTACGCCGGAAGCTTATGACGGCGGGGGTATTGCCTTTGTGAAGGATGAGGACAGGATATTTATTGATGCCATAAACCGCACCATAAATGTGATGATAAGCGACGAAGAATTTGCTGCGCGTAAAGCAGCCTGGGTAAAACCGGCGCTAAAAGCTACAAAAGGCCTATTATACAAATATGCCAAAACAGTAAGTTCAGCAGCAGAAGGCTGTGTAACTGACGAGATGTAGGAACCAGGATTTAAGGGATTTTAAAAATTAACAGGATTTCAATTAATGTGGTTAAGACATTGATGATATTCTTAAAATAAAACAAAGTGGAAACACAAACAATCGGTGAGATAACTGAGCAATCGGCAAAATCACAAGAACAGGAATCAAAAAGTATTGAGTTAACAGGTTCAGCAGCATTGCTGGAAGCTTTAATAATTGAGGGTGTGGATACCATTTTTGGATATCCGGGCGGTGCTATCATGCCAATTTATGACGCGCTGTTTGATTACGGCGATAAGCTGAATCACATATTGGTGCGCCATGAGCAGGGCGGCATACATGCAGGTCAGGGTTATGCACGTACATCGGGTAAAGTAGGTGTGGTTTTCGCTACCAGCGGACCGGGCGCTACCAACCTTGTTACCGGTTTAGCCGATGCACAAATTGACAGCACACCACTGGTATGTATCACCGGCCAGGTTTTCGCTCACTTGTTGGGCACAGATGCCTTCCAGGAAACAGATGTGATAAACATAACCACCCCCGTTACCAAATGGAACTACCAGGTGACCGATGCTACAGAGATTCCTGAAGTTATTGCCAAGGCATTTTACATAGCCAAAAGCGGCAGACCTGGTCCTGTATTGATCGACATAACAAAAAACGCGCAGATACAGAAGTTTGACTATAAAGGTTACACGCCTTGTAATCATATCCGTAGCTACAGGCCGAAACCGATAGTTCGCCAGCAATATATACAGCAAGCGGCTGAGTTGATAAACCGTGCTGAAAAGCCGTTTATCCTTTTTGGGCAGGGCGTTATTTTGGGCGAGGCTGAAAAAGAATTTAAAGCCTTTGTTGAAAAAAGCGGTATACCTGCAGCATGGACAGTTTTAGGCGCAGGTGCCATCCCAACCGATCACCCGTTGAATGTGGGTATGCTGGGTATGCACGGTAACTACGGGCCAAATGTATTGACCAATAGCTGCGACGTATTAATAGCCATAGGTATGCGTTTTGACGACCGCGTAACAGGTCGTTTGGATAAATATGCTAAACAGGCACAGATCATCCATTTGGATATTGACCCGGCCGAGATAGACAAGAATGTAAAAAGCACTGTTCCCGTTTGGGGCGATTGTAAAGAAACTTTACCGTTGCTTACCGAATTAGTTGAACATAAAGAACGTACTGAATGGCTGGAACAGTTTCACGAACATACCAGGCAGGAAGTTGAACAGGTAATACATGAAGAACTTAACCCAACATCGGACGAAATGACCATGGGTGAAGTGATAAAACAACTGAATGAGCTAACCAAAGGCGACGCGGTAATTGTTACCGATGTGGGCCAGCACCAGATGGTAGCCTGCCGCTATGCCAAATTGAATAAAACACGCAGCAACGTTACCAGCGGCGGCTTGGGAACTATGGGTTTTGCTTTGCCTGCAGCTATCGGCGCTAAATTTGGCGCAAAGGAACGTGACGTAATTGCTATCATTGGCGACGGTGGTTTCCAAATGACCTTGCAGGAGCTGGGCACCATTATGCAGACCGGCATTGAGGTAAAAATAATCATCCTGAACAATCGTTTTTTGGGAATGGTGCGCCAATGGCAGGAACTGTTTAACGATCGCCGTTATTCGTTTGTTGACATCCAGAGCCCTGATTTTGTAAAACTGGCATCGGCTTACGGAATTGCCGGAAAATGCATCAGCGACAGGAAAGACCTGCCATCAACCTTAAAAGAAATGATGGAACACAAAGGTTCATACCTGTTGGAAGTAATGGTAACCAAAGAGAATAACGTATTCCCAATGGTACCGCAGGGATGCAGTGTAAGCGAGATCAGGTTAAAATAATCCTCAAAGAAGAAACAAAATGAGCAACAAAGAATTAGGACAGCAGGAATATAACATCACGGTTTATACCGAGAACCAGATTGGTCTTTTAAACCGGATAGCTATTATATTTACACGCCGTAAAATCAATATTGATAGCTTGAATACGTCGCCTTCAGAGATTGACAGTATTCATCGTTTTAATATTGTGATCACCGAGTCGGAAGATGTGGTACGCAAAGTATGCCGCCAGATCGAGAAACAAGTGGAGGTATTGAAAGTGTACTACCATACCAACGAGGATGTGATCTGGCAGGAAATGGCCTTATACAAAGTATCGACCGATGTGATAGCCGAGCAGGTAAGCGTTGAACGTTTATTGCGCGAAAATGGCGCGCGTGTAGTAGTTTTGCGTAAGGATTATACCGTGTTTGAAACAACCGGTCACCGCGAAGAAACCGACGCGCTCATCAACATTTTGCAGCCTTACGGCTTAATTGAATTTGTACGCAGTGCAAGGGTGGCTATTATTAAAGATAGCGATGGCTTCAACTCCAAACTGCGCGAATTCGAGCGTTTGGAACCAGGTGAAGATGTAATAGAAAATGAATATTTGAACCAGGGGCAGAAAGTATTTACGATGTAAAGCCCCCTAACCCCCTAAAGGGGGAATTTTAAAAGTAAATAGTAACTTAAAATAGTAAATCGGTGAAATCACTCCAAAATCGGTGAAATCACAAAATCAAAAAAACAATGGCAAAATTAAATTTCGGCGGAACTGAAGAAAACGTAGTAACCCGCGAGGAGTTCCCTTTATCAAAAGCTCAGGAAGTATTAAAAAATGAAGTTGTAGCGGTAATAGGCTATGGAGTTCAGGGTCCGGGCCAGGCGTTAAATCAAAAAGACAATGGCATTAACGTTATCGTTGGTCAGCGTAAAGGCACAAAAACATGGGATAAAGCTGTAGCTGATGGCTTTGTACCGGGCGAAACCCTTTTTGAAATTGAAGAGGCGCTTGAAAAAGGAACCGTTATTTGCTATTTATTAAGCGACGCGGCACAGATAGCTTTATGGCCAACTGTTAAGAAACACTTAACTCCGGGCAAAGCATTATATTTCTCTCACGGTTTCGGTATCACTTTTAACGAGCAAACCGGCATTGTTCCTCCTGCGGATGTTGACGTATTTTTAGTTGCTCCTAAAGGTTCAGGTACTTCATTACGCCGTATGTTTTTGCAGGGCCGCGGCTTAAATTCAAGCTACGCCATCTTCCAGGATGCTACCGGTAAAGCTTTTGACCGTGTTATCGCTTTAGGTATTGCTGTAGGCAGCGGCTATTTGTTCGAAACAAACTTCAAAAAAGAAGTTTTCAGCGACTTAACCGGCGAGCGTGGTACTTTGATGGGTTGTATCCAGGGTATTTTTGCTGCACAGTATGAAGTGTTGCGTAAAAATGGTCACTCACCATCAGAAGCGTTTAACGAAACTGTTGAAGAGTTAACCCAATCATTAATGCCATTAGTTGCTGAAAATGGTATGGACTGGATGTACGCCAACTGTTCCACAACTGCACAGCGCGGTGCTTTGGATTGGTGGAAAAAATTCCGTGATGCTACAAAACCAGTATTTGAAGAATTATACAAAAGCGTTGCAACAGGTGTTGAATCACAAAAATCAATCGATTCGAACAGCAAACCTGATTACCGTGAAAAACTGGATGCCGAACTGAAAGAACTTCGCGACAGCGAATTATGGCAGGCAGGCAAAACTGTACGCAGTTTACGCCCTGAAAACCAGGTGGTAGAAGCATAATTTAGTCCAAAGTCTGGAGTACTAAGTCTTAAGTCGGCTTTGTACTCCGGACTAAAGACTTGAGACTATAGACTTAAAAAAATGGGACAAACATTATTTGATAAGATATGGGATGCACACGTCGTCAGTAGCAACGAGGGCTTTCCTGATATTCTTTACATCGACACACATTTCATTCATGAAGTAACCAGTCCGCAGGCATTTGATGGCCTTAAAGCAAGGGGGTTACCGGTCTTCAGGCCGAAGCAAACGGTTGCCACAGCCGATCACAACGTCCCTACCTGGGACCAGCATTTACCCATTAAAGAAGAACTCTCCCGTTACCAGGTTGATACGCTCACCAAAAACTGTAAAGAGTTTGGAATCGAGCTATATGGCCTTGGTCACCCTTTCCAGGGCATAGTGCATGTTATCGGCCCCGAGCTGGGTATTACCCGCCCCGGTGGTACATATGTTTGCGGCGATAGTCATACTTCAACACACGGCGCTTTTGGCGCGATTGCGTTTGGTATCGGCACCTCACAGGTGGAGCAGGTAATGGCAACACAATGCCTTTTACAGCAACGCCCTAAAAGAATGAAGATAGAGGTGAACGGCAAACTGCAAAAAGGCGTAGGCGCTAAGGATATTATCCTTTATATCATCTCGAAAACATCTGCCGCAGGCGGTACAGGTTATGCTGTTGAATATGCCGGCGATACCATCCGCTCATTAAGTATGGAGGGCCGCATGACCATCTGTAACATGAGTATCGAAATGGGTGCCCGTTGCGGCTTGATTGCACCTGATGAAACTACCATCAACTATGTAAAAGGCCGTGAATTTGCTCCAAAAGGCGAAGAATGGGATAAAGCAGTAGCTTATTGGAAAACTTTGTATTCTGATGAAGATGCAGATTTTGATGCAGTTTTAAGCTTTAACGCCGAAGATATTGAGCCGATGATCACCTACGGAACAAATCCGGGCATGGGCATTGGTGTTACACAGCATGTTCCTGAAACGGAATCGTTTGAAGCCAAAGAGCAAGGTTCATACAAAAAAGCCCTGGAATACATGGGTTTGCATGATGATGAGCAGCTTTTGGGTAAGCGCATTGATTACGTTTTCATCGGTAGTTGCACCAACTCGCGTATTGAGGATCTGCGACAGGTGGCCGAGTTTGTTCAAGGCAAACAAAAGGCCGAAAATGTTACGGTTTGGGTAGTACCCGGATCAAAACAGGTACAGGAACAAGCCATCCGAGAAGGTTTAGACAAAGTGTTTGAAGCAGCTGGTTTCCCGCTGCGCGAACCGGGATGCAGCGCTTGTTTAGGTATGAACGAGGATAAGATACCAGCAGGTAAATACTGCGTATCCACCTCGAACAGGAACTTTGAAGGCAGGCAAGGGCCGAACTCGCGTACGTTCCTGGCAAGCCCGTTAACGGCTGCGGCGAGTGCGATAACTGGTAGAGTTACTGACATTCGGGAATTTTTGAAAGAGGAAGAATTAGTAAGTTAAATAAACTTTTGTCATTACGAGCGATAGCGAAGCAATCGCAAGGAAGAAAAGCGATATGCAAAGTTCGCGATTGCTTCGTCGTCCCTCCTCGCAATGACAAAAAAAGAATATGATTTTAGAAGTCGCCATTTTAAATGTAATACCCGGGCAGGAAGATGATTTTTTAGCAGCATTTTCCAAAGCACAGCGTATCATATCAAAAATGGAAGGTTATATATCACACCAATTGAAAAGATGTATTGAGCATAGCAGTCAGTTCATTTTATTGGTTGAATGGGAAAAACTGACCGACCATACTGTCGGCTTTAGAGAATCAGCAGAATACCAGGAATGGAAAAGCCTGTTACATCATTTTTATGATCCTTTTCCAATTGTTGAACATTACGTGTAGAGGTGAAAGGTAAAAGCTGAAAGGCGAAAGGTAAAAATCAATAATACTGATAATTATGAGTACTAAAATATTCAAACACATACAAACCAGCGTAGTGCCCCTGCCTATCGAGAACATCGATACGGACCAAATCATCCCCGCAAGGTTTTTGAAGGCCACTACCCGCGAGGGCTTTGGCAATAATTTATTCCGCGATTGGCGGTTTGATGAGAATGATAATCCTAAACAGGATTTCATACTTAATAACCCGAATTATAGCGGCAAGATATTAGTTGCGGGCAAAAACTTTGGTTGCGGAAGCAGCAGGGAGCATGCTGCCTGGGCCATTGCCGATTACGGTTTTGATGCCGTGGTAAGCAGCTTTTTTGCCGATATTTTTAAGGGCAATGCACTAAACAACGGTCTGTTGCCGGTACAGGTGAGTGATGAGTTTTTAAAGAAAATATTCGACGCGGTATTTGCTGATGAGCATGCCGTGATCGAAATTGATCTGGTTGATCAGTTCATTAAAATAGTAGCTACAGGCGAAAAGGAAACCTTTGAGGTTAACCCCTACAAAAAAGCCTGTATGACCAACGGCTATGATGATATTGATTACATCCTAAGTAAAAAAGAATTGATACAGGAATTTGAAAACACAGCCCCCTAACCCCCTAAAGGGGGAACGATTAGCGGGTACTAAGAAATAAGGTCTTCCCTAAAGACCTGCTTATAATAATTGCTCCCCCTTTAGGGGGTTGGGGGGCTTGAACTATGGAGAAGAAGATATTAGTAATACCCGGTGACGGCATTGGCCCTGAGGTAACAACCTGGGGTAAGGCTGTACTGGAGAAGATCGGCAAAGATGGCGGTCATACATTTACGTTTGATGAAGCGCTGATGGGCCACGCCGGTATTGAAGCCACCGGTAACCCGCTGCCTGATGAAACATTGGCAAAAGCAAAAGCAAGTGATGCGATACTTTTCGGTGCCATTGGTCATATCAAATATGATAATGATCCATCTGCAAAGGTCCGCCCGGAGCAGGGTTTATTGAAGATACGGAAGGAGCTTGGCCTGTATGCCAACCTGCGCCCTATCATGTTATTTGATGAGTTGCTGGATGCATCGAGCTTAAAGCCTGAAATATTAAAAGGCACGGATATTTTATTCTTCCGTGAACTTACAGGCGATGTTTACTTCGGCGAAAAGAAACGCAGCGAGGACAGGAACACTGCATCCGACCTGATGATCTATTCACGCTATGAAGTGGAACGCATTGCCATAAAAGCTTATGAAGCGGCCATGCTGCGTGGTAAGAAACTATGCTCGGTTGATAAGGCCAACGTGCTTGAGGCATCACGCCTGTGGCGCGAAGTAGTACAGGATATAGCAAAAAAATATCCTGAGGTGGAAACCGAGCACATGTTTATTGATAACGCCGCAATGCAATTAGTTAAGAATCCTAAAAAGTTTGATGTGGTATTAACCGCAAATCTTTTCGGTGATATTTTGACTGATGAGGCCTCGCAGATAGCAGGATCAATGGGTATGCTGGCATCCGCATCAATTGGCGATGGAACAGGATTTTTTGAGCCAATACATGGTTCTGCGCATGATATTGCCGGGCAGGACAAGGCAAATCCATTGGCATCCATACTATCGGTAGCGTTGATGTTAGAGATCAGCTTCGGACTGAAAGATGAAGCCAAAAAAATTACTGATGCTATTGATAAAGTATTAAAAGAAGGCTATCGCACCGGTGACATCGCGGATAGCAAAACGGATAAGAACAAGATATTGGGTACTAAGGCAATGGGGCAAAAGGTGTTGGAATACATATAAGCCAGCCCCACCCAACCCTCCCCGGTAGGGAGGGCTTTAAAAAATATAGATCAAAAAAAGTCTCCCCTACCGGGGGAGATTTAGAGGGGGCTGGTTATTATGAAATGGAACGCTGAATTATATGACAATAAACATTCCTTCGTGTTTGAATACGGGGAAAATGTACTGGAATTGCTGGATGTAAAAAAAGGCGAGCGTGTCCTTGACCTGGGTTGCGGCACGGGCCATTTAACGCAACAGCTACATGAGCGCGGTGCTGTGGTTACGGGTATTGATTCATCGCCCGATATGATATGGCAGGCCAAAGAAACTTACCACGACGTTGATTTCGAGGTGGCTGATGGTACAGATTTTCATTTCGATAAACCATTTGACGCTGTATTCTCGAACGCAACGCTGCACTGGATATTGGATGCAGATGCAGCTATTAAATGTGTTTATGATAGCCTTAAACCCGGTGGCCGTTTTGTTGCCGAAATGGGTGGCAAAGGTAACATGGGTATATTAGTTGCCGCAACACAAAAGGTGCTTACCGCACATGGATATACAGAACTTGCTAAAAAGCAGCAGTGGTATTTCCCTTCGTTGGGCGAATATAGCAGTAAGCTGGAAGCACAGGGCTTCAGGGTAACGTTCGCAGCGCATTTCGACAGGGATACTTTGTTGCAGGACGGTCGCCAGGGCGTAGCCAAATGGCTCAATATGTTCGGGCCAATATATTTTGAAGGCATCGCGCCAGCAGAAAAAGAACAAATACTAAATGAAATTACCGACATACTTGAACCCGATTATAAAAAGAACGGCGAATGGTATGCTGATTATAAAAGATTAAGATTTATAGCAGTGAAATAAGTAGCTAGTATCAAGTATCAAGACAAAATAAAGAGGTTGATACAGCAATGCCAGATACTAAGCAAAATCTTGATACTTGATACTAATTACTTGATACTAAAACAAAAAAATATGTTACACGATCCCAACCGCGTTTATGTTTTTGATACCACGCTTCGCGATGGCGAGCAGGTGCCGGGCTGCCAGTTGACAACCCCTGAAAAAATTGAGATAGCCCGCGAGCTGGAGGCTTTGGGCGTAGATATTATTGAAGCCGGCTTCCCTATTTCGAGTCCGGGTGATTTTCAAAGCGTGGTTGAAATATCGAAGGCTGTAAAAGAGCCTATTGTTTGCGCCTTAACGCGCGCGAATAAGGGCGATATTGATGCCGCGGCTGAGTCGTTGAAATACGCTAAACACCCGCGCATCCATACGGGTATCGGCTCGTCTGATATGCACATCAAAAACAAATTCAACAGCACCCGCGAAGAAATTTTGGTACGGGCCGTTGACGCGGTAAAATATGCCAAGAAGTTTGTTGAGGATATTGAGTTTTATGCCGAGGATGCCGGTCGTGCCGACATAGTGTACCTGGCTCAAATGGTTGAAGCTGTAATAGCCGCGGGTGCAACCGTGGTAAACATACCCGATACCAACGGTTATTGCCTGCCTGAACAATACGGTGCAAAAATTCGTTTCCTGAAAGAAAATGTAAAGAACATTGATAAAGCAATTATATCGGTTCATTGCCATAACGACCTTGGGCTGGCTACTGCCAACTCACTAGCAGGCCTGCAAAATGGCGCCCGCCAGGTAGAAGGCACCATAAATGGCATTGGCGAACGTGCTGGTAATACCTCGATCGAGGAGGTGGTGATGTCATTAAAAATTCATAAGAGCATAGGGCTGCATACCAACATCAATACCCGCAATATTTATGAAATAAGCCGCATGGTAAGCTCACAAATGCGTATGCCGGTGCAGGCTAATAAAGCTATTGTGGGCAGCAATGCTTTTGCCCATAGCTCGGGCATACACCAGGATGGCTTTTTGAAGAACCGCGAGAATTACGAGATCATCCGCCCTGAAGATGTGGGTTTCCCTAACGCGAGCATTGTGCTTACCGCACGCAGCGGCAGGCATGCCTTAAAGTTCCATTTGGAGCGTTTGGGCTTTAATTTAGATAAGGCTGAACTTGATGCAGCTTACACACGCTTTTTAACACTGGCTGATAACAAGCTGGATATTAATGATAACGACTTGACAAATCTGGTATCATTTAAACTGGCAAACGATTAATGATGGATACAGTAACAAAACCTCAGTTGGATTTTGAGGCAGCCTCGCAACGATTAAATGGCGTAGTTAAACGCACTCCGTTGGAATATAACGCGGGCCTGTCGGAAAAATACGACTGTGAAATATGGTTAAAACGCGAAGACCTGCAGGTTGTACGTTCGTACAAATTGCGTGGCGCTTATAACATGATAAGCCAGCTAAGCGATGAGCAGATGAGCCGTGGTGTGGTTTGCGCCAGCGCGGGTAACCATGCGCAGGGCGTAGCTTTTTCGTGCAAAAAACTGGGTACACGCGGCGTAATTTTTATGCCCGAGATCACTCCCAAACAGAAAGTAAAACAAACAGAAATGTTTGGCAACGGCAACGTGGAGCTGGTATTAACCGGCGACACCTTTGATGATTGCTTACGCGAAGCCCTGGCTTATACAGAGGCCCATGAAATGACTTTCATTCCTCCTTTTGATAATTATAAAATTATTGAAGGACAGGGCACAGTTGGCGTTGAAATAATAGACGATCTGCCAGGTACAGAAGTAGTAATTATGCCTGTTGGCGGCGGTGGCCTTGCAGCAGGTGCAGGAAGCTTTTTTAAACAGCAAAACCCCGGCATATATTTAATTGGCGTTGAACCCGAAGGTGCCCCATCAATGGTAGGCGCCTTTGAAAACAAGGGCCCGGTAACTATTGAAAAAATAGACCGTTTTGTCGACGGCGCGGCGGTTAAGCGCGTTGGTTCGCTTACTTACCAGCTTTGTAGCGAAGTGTTGGACGAGATGCTACTTGTTCCCGAAGGGAAGGTTTGCACAACCATACTTAAATTGTATAACGAGGATGCAATTGTGGTTGAACCCGCAGGCGCGTTATCGGTAGCGGTGTTGGACATTTGCAAAGAGCAGATCAAAGGCAAAAAAGTGGTTTGCGTTATCAGTGGCGGCAATAATGATATTGAGCGTATGCAGGAGATAAAGGAAAAATCGCTGCTGTATGAGGGTTTGAAACATTATTTTATTGTACGTTTCCCGCAAAGACCAGGCGCTTTGAAACTGTTCGTAAATAACGTGTTGGTGCCAGGCGATGATATTACCCGTTTTGAGTTCATCAAGAAAAATTCCAAAGAGAACGGCCCGGCACTGGTAGGCATCGAACTAAAAAACGCTGAGGATTATCCTGCCTTGTTACAACGCATGGCGGCGCACAGGTTTGATGTTATAGAGCTGAACAGGGACCAGACCTTGTTTGAGTATTTGGTGTAAACCATGATGCTCAATCATGCTACCACGAATTTTACGCATTGTTAAATCCGTGGTAGTATGACACACAATATACTGTCTTACTTATACTTAAAAGTTTCATATTTCCCTTTGTAAACAAAATCCATATATTCTTTATTTGATTTTAAATCAAGTAAGGAATCGATTTCCTTTCTAGTATGATTATAGTGTCGTTTATTGAAGAAACCTACACTTCTTAAAGTTGGGTGCTCAATAATTGGACTTAAGTCGCCATCTAAAACATTGGTATCTACAAACCTAAAATCAATGAGATGTGGCAATTTTCTTAAAAAATCCAGGCTTTTTAACGGACCACAATTGTTTAAGCGAAGCGTTTTCAAATTCCTTAGTTTGGAGATTTCATCTACTGATTGAAGTTTTTTTGATGTGTTAATTTGCAAAAACTCCAACATATTTTCGAGTACAGATAACCCAAGGTCATTTTCAAGTTTTATACAACTGTGTAGCTCCAACCTTTTCAAGTTTGGCAATCGTTCTATCCCACTAAAATCTTTGACATTCGCCCAGTTTAATTCAAGATAAAGAAGCTTATCGGATTGTGGTATGCTGCTAAAAGAAACCCCTTTTTGCTTATAGTGCCATAAGATGGCATATTCCTTATCACCAATATTTAATTCGCTGCCCTTAGCTTTAAAATCCCAATTTATTTGGTCTTCCGCAGGAATTTGTTCAAACCATATTGTGTTATATCTCCAATCCATACAATCAATATTCCAGCCAATTATTCACTTTCAGATCCACCTTATCACCCTCCTTATATTTACGAATAGTGTAACTATGCACGCGAAGCGTAAGGCCATCTTTTTCTATCAGTATATCTTCATAAAAACCTTTAAAAAGCACTTGCTTAACCTGCCAGTCGCCGGTTTTGGCGGGGGTTAGTTCGAGCCATTCGGGGTAGATGGCAGCAGAAGTCTTTTTTGCTTTTAGGTTGATGCCGCAAAGTGGGGCTTTATCTTTAGCAAGTACGTTGCAGGTGGCCAGCAAACTGGCTGTATATAAATTCTTAGGATTTTGGTAGACGGCAATAGGGTCGCCTGATTCAAGTATCATCCCATCGCGCATTACGATGAGTTCATCAGCCATGGAGAGAATTTCTGACGGATCGTGCGATACCATGATCACCGTTAAGCCGGTTTCTTTTACTATCTGGCGTATATCTTGTTGCAGATCCTCGCGGAACGAGGTATCCACCTGGTTAAACGGTTCATCAAGCAATAATACTTCGGGGCGGGTGATGATGGCGCGGGCAAGGGCCACACGCTGCTTCTCACCACCGCTCAGATCTACTATCCGGCTCTGTGCCAGGTGCGACATGTTAAGCAGGCTCAACGCACGGGTGGTTTTTTCTTCTTTCGCCTGTAAATTGGTATTGGGCAGCAATACGGCAACGTTATCCCAAACTTTGGCAAACAGGTTCAGATCGTCGGTGTGCTGGGTTACCATTTTCATGGCATCGTGACCGGGTATGAGTTTTTCAACCGGGCCCCAAATACGTTCTCCTTTAAAATGTACTTCGCCTTCGTCAGGGCTAAGCAATCCGTAAAGCAGGCGCAACAACGTACTTTTGCCGCTTCCACTCTCGCCTATTATGGCGGTAATTCTGCCTTGTTGTATGGTTAAGCTTGTTTTTGAAACGCCTGAAACGCGCTCGCCGGGATATAACTTGCTTATTGCTTTAGCCTGTAGAAAATGCGTAGATGCCATTGGGATCAAAGATACGCAAAACCACGAAAGCATTGTGCGGAGTTTCGTACCTACGGAACGAATACTACCGCATTAATATTTTTTCTACCAACATTTTGCTCCTACGGAGCATGGTTAAAAATCAATTTGCTTTATGGTTTTAGAATAACCCCAGGGGTTAAATGTTGGTAGCAAATATCATTTAAAACCATTTTGCGTGCCTTAGGTACGCTACATTATCGGCTCACCCAATAGTATATTACCAGCCTAATGTTATACCGAACGAGAAGTTCTTCAAGCCCTTTTGTGCCGGGCTATTCTCAAACATATCATTAAAGTAATACTTGGCAAATATGCCCCATGCACCATAACCTACACGTACAAAGGCACCGTAACGGAAGGTGGCAAAGTGATAATTATCATCAAATTTCTGCTTGCCATTCTCCTGGCTTATTTGTTTTACACGGCCGTTGAGCAAAAAACCGCCATCGGGGCCGAAAACAAAGTGGGCACTATTGCCATCAGCATCTGCCTTGGTGCGGAAATCAAAAGACAATGGGATACGCAGGTAACTAGCAGAAAACCTGTTCTTGCTATAATCGATATTATCCTGGCGATAGGTTAATACAGGTTGGTTTGGCAATATGGTGATATTATCGCGCAGGCGCAGCAATGTCCAGTCGAACCCTCCCGACAAGTAAATTTTGAAGGTGCTGTTGAACCGATAACCGAACTGTATCACGTCGAAGCCATTATTGCTCGACTTCCATGAGCGATAGCGCAGGAACTGGTTTTGGGGCGACAAGGTAAAGCTGCCATTATCGATCAGCGTAGTCAACCCAAGATCAAGGCGCGAAAATGTGAGCCCAAAGCTAAAGCCTGGCGCTTTTTTATGCTCGTGGATAGTAGTATCCTGCGGTTTGTTAATGTTAACATAACTGGCGTCTTCGCCATAACCAAATTTAAGGCTATGTCCTTTTTTGTGTTTAATGGTGTCAGTGGCAGCTTTAGTAGTGTCGGCATTGTTTTGGGCGAACACACCGGTAACAGCCGCGCAAAGTATCGTAGTAAAAATTAAGCGTTTCATGTTTGTATAATTATATTGTTGTGTGAATTTAGTTTTCTTTTTTTATTTTGATTATCCCCAGGTTAACTCCTGTAATAGTCGACTCATCGCCATCGGTATTGGAGAATTCAATTACTTTATCCTTCCGTTTGTCAACAGCGGCAATCACTACATTCAGCATATCGCCAAAGGTGTGTATGCGGTGTTTTTTAACTGACGGCGCTTCTGCAATTTTTTCACCATTTGGTATGGGGGCAGTTATTGCGGCAGGCTTATCAACCTGCGTGGGTACAACCGGCACTACGGCTATCGTATTTGCCGTATCAATTACAGCAGATTTAACAACACCATTCTTAGGCACAGTTGCCGTTGCCAGAACCTGTTGTTGCTGTAGCGGCACCGGGGTTTGACCCAGAGTTTGCGCGTAATGTTTTAGCGGCTCTTTTGCTATAGTACCTTTTTCAATATGCTTTGGCTTAGTTACAGTAACCGTTGCAATAGCATGTACCTGTACCGTAGTGTATTGTGGTTTTATGGCAGTTGTTGCCGGGGTTATTTTTGCAGGATGATTAACCGCTACCCTATTTTTAACAACACGCGGGTTAACTGTTTTTTGTGTAAGAAACACTACTCCCGCAGCTATCAATACAATAATACTCGCCGCAATGGCCAAAAATGGTAATACTTTTTTGCGGTTGTCATTACCCAGGCCATCATTAATACCCTGCCATACTGCCTTTGAGGGTTCAACCTCAAAGTTATCCAGCTTTGTGCTGAATACGTTGTCAAATTCTTTATCCTGCATTTCCATAACTCTTACTGCTGGTTTTTAAAACTTGTTCTTTTAATATCGCCCGCGCCCTTGATAACTGCGATTTTCATGCCCCTTCGCTTATGCCAATTATTTCGCCTATTTCCTTATGCGAGAAGCCTTCAATTGCATAAAGGCTGAATACTATGCGATAGCCCGGCGCAAGTTGCTGTATCAACGCTATTAGGTCCTTAGCGTCAAGGTTAGCCATCGCCACCGGGTCAACCGATGGTTCATCCACTTCATCCATATCAACTGCCTGCATCATTTTATGATGCTTGCGATAATATTCTATCGAGCTGTGCACCATTATTCGCCTTACCCATCCTTCAAAGGAGCCTTCACCTCTATAGTCACTCATTTTTTGAAATACCCTGATAAAGCCGTTTTGCAGCATATCTTCGGCTTCCATCCTATCAGTGGCGTAGCGCATGCAAACACCCAGCATTTTTGCTGCAAATTGTTTGTAAAGCAATTCCTGCGCTTTTCGCTCGCCTGCCTTACATTTATTTACCAGTGTATCAATTGTGTACTTGTGCTCCAAAAACATCATTTAAAGGTAAGATGAATTTCGGGGGTAAATGGTTGCATGGGTATGTAAAATATTTTATTTGCAGTTATATTTATAGCATGATCATTAATAATAATCCTTTTCCCGTACTTACAACTGATCGTTTACTATTAAGACGGCTTGACATGGACGATGCGGATACCCTGTTCCAACTGCGCACCAACGCGGAAGTTAACCGGTATTTGATAAGACCGGTACCCACATCCATTGATGAAGTTTATGCTTATGTAGAAAAGATAGAAGGCCTATTGTCTGATAATAAAAGTTTTTACTGGGTGCTTTGTTTAAAGACGGATAATAAATTGATAGGTACTATTTGCCTGTGGAACTTTGACGTTGAAAAAGATATGGCCGACCTGGGCTATGAATTAAGCCAAGAGTTTCAAGGTATGGGCTTAATGCAGGAGGCCGCCGAAAAAATTATTGACTATGGTTTTGATGTGGTGGGGATAAAAACTATGCTCGGGGTTACTGACCCAGGCAATGAAAGATCGGCACATTTATTAAAACGGAATGGTTTTAAAGAAGATACGGAATACAGCTACGTAAGCAAGGAAGATGCGGGAAATGAAGTGGTTTATTTTTTGGTGCGGTAGTACTTATAAATCTTCACCGCCGATATCATAACAAACACAAATATAATTAGTCCTATAATGGTATAGGGCCAATTGATATTATCCTTTACCACCGCACACATCACTATCACAAACAACAGCAGGGTCGCCAGTTCGTTCCAAAGGCGGAGCTGGGTGGATGTCCATTTAAACACGCCCTTTTGCATTTGCTTTATTTTATGCTGGCAAATGAAATGATAAATAATAAGCAGAATTACAAAACCAAGCTTGATATGCAGCCAAGGCTGCTGCAGCCAGCCAGGCACCAAAAACAACATGGTAATACCAGCGGCTACTACAATGTACATAGAAGGAATGGTAATCACATTCCAAAGCCGGCGCTCCATTATTTCAAATTGTTTTGATAGAATGGTGCGATCAGGTTCGGGCTTGTCCTGCGCCTCTGTATGGTAAATAAAAAGGCGCACAATATAAAACAGCCCCGCCATCCAGCAGACTACAAATATGATGTGTATGGCAAGTATATATTGATACATTAGCCCCCCAACCCCCTAAAGGGGGAGTTTTTTTAAAATTAATTTTTATAAAATAAGCCCCTTGCTTAATTACTCCCCCTTCAGGGGGCTGGGGGGCTAGTATTCTTTTATTATATCCACCGCATATTTCACATTATCAAACGGAATATCGGGCATAATGCCGTGGCCCAGGTTGAATATGAAACCGTTCTCGTCCTTCATACGGTCGAACAGGCGGTAGATGCGTTCTTTTATTACTTTTTTATCGGCATACAAAATATGCGGATCAAGGTTACCCTGTACCGCAATGCCTTTCGGCAGGCGCTGCTTAATATCAAGCAGGTCAACGTTCCAGTCGATCGAAATTACATCGGGTTTGGCCTCGGCCATAAGCGGAGCGAAAACCGAGCTGCCTTTGCAGAACGATATTACCGGAATATCCTTGCGGTTCAGCTTGCTGATGATCTCGGTAATATAACGGTGCGAAAATTCTTTATAATCGTCCCACGCCAAAGCCTGCGCCCAGCTATCGAATATCTGTACAGCATTTACGCCGGCGGCTATTTGTAGGTTCAGGTAATCTACAGTAACGGTGGCAATTTTTGAGAGCAATTGATGGGCCATCTCCGGCTCGTTGTGCAGCATTAACTTGGTGAGCTTAAAATCGCGCGATGAACCCCCTTCAACCAAATAGCTCATTACGGTGAATGGCGCGCCGGCAAAACCTATGAGCGGAATGCTGCCGTTAAGGCGTTGCTGTATCACTTTAATGGCATCGGCTACATATTGCAGTTTGTGTACCACTTGGGTGTCCAGTTTATCAATGTCGGCTTGGGTGCGTACCGGGTTAGCAAAGCGGGGGCCAACGCCCTGGGTAAAGCTCAGGTCGCCGCCCATGGCTTCGGCAGTAACCAAAATATCGGAAAATAATATGGCACCGTCAATTCCTAACAGGTCGACAGGCAGCATGGTAACATCGGCAGCAAGCTCGGGTGTTTTGCACATCTCGAGAAAAGAATATTTATTTTTTATATCCCAATATTCCTTCATAAACCGGCCTGCCTGGCGCATCATCCATACCGGCGGGCGGCTTGTTTTTTCAGAAAATGCTGCTTTTATTAATAACGAATCTCTCATATTTTAGATACAAGTAGCAAGTGGCAAGTGGCAAGTGGCAAGATTTTGGGGCTTTGTTTTTTTTGTCTTGATACTTGATACTAAATACTTGATACTACTTTTTATGTTGTTTTAATTCCTGTTCCAGTTTGGCTATTACTTCTTTCATTTTTGATTTCACCTCACCCTGGTGTTTATTGGCCAGTTGAAGATAAGCCCCGGCTTTATCATAATTGCCCCGCCTTATACTAATGTTGGCTACATGCACCAACGCTGCCACATGATCATTAGCTGTACGCAGTGGGTATTGGGCGGCAAGTTCGTAATGTTTTTCGGCCTCGTCAAAATCCTGCTTTTGCAGGTATACGCCGCCCATTATAAATTCATAAAAACCGCGTCTTTTTTTACTTAGCCACGATGGGTTGCTTATCTGACTAAGCAACAGTGCGGTTTTGTCATAATCCTTTTTATGGAAGCTTTTCGCGGCCAATATTACGGTGCCTTCTTTAAAATAGCCCCATATCAGCAGCACTATGAACAGTAAAGCTGCCGCCATTAATTCATACGTCTGGTGATAGCTGAAAAATAAGCCCATTGCTAAAAAAATGCCGGTTAGTACTATGCGGGCGTTATTTGTAAACATGTATTATTAGTGCTGGTTATCGGTAAATTTATAGCCTACACCACGTATGGAGTGAAAGTAAACCGGGTTTTTCGGGTCGGGTTCAAAGTACTTGCGGAAAGTAAGTATAAAGTTATCAATGGTACGGGTCGACGGGTAAACGTCATAGTTCCATACGGTTTCCAGTATTTGCTCGCGCGATACTGCATCGTTACGGCGCTCAATAAGCAGCTTTAACAACATGGTTTCCTTTTTGGTTAAAGGGGTGATGGAACCATCGCCATTAACCAGTTCGAATGAGTTGAAGTGGATGGTTTTATCGCCAATTTTATAGCTGTTAAATTCTTTGAGGTCATCACCTTTCAGGCTGCGTTTTACCAGGTTGTTTACCCGCAATATCAGTTCCTCCAGGTTAAACGGTTTGGTAAGGTAATCATCGGCACCTTTTTTTAGGCCGGAAATCTTGTCCTCGTTGGTATTTTTCGCCGTAAGGAACATGATAGGCACTTCGGTATTTTCAAGCCTGATGGTTTCAGCAACTACAAAACCGTCAATCTCGGGCATCATTACGTCCAATATCACCAGGTTAAAACGTTCTTCTTTAAATAGCTGCGAGGCTTTTTTACCGTTTTTAGCGGTCGAAACTTTATAGCCTTCTAATTCAAGGTTTAGCTTGATGGCTTCTAACAAGTGTTCCTCATCTTCGGCCAGTAATATTCTTTTTCTGTTTGGCATGGTTGAATTCATATTTATGATATAAATAGTTACACGAAATTACCACTCTATTAAATTAATAATCACATAGATTGGTAAAATTCGCTACCCTTACGTGAAATTAATGCCTGCTATCCAAACACCACTTCAAAAACACTCCCCGCAGGGCGGTTATCTTTAACCCTAATGGTTGCCTGGTGCTTATCCAGTACTTCCTTCACAATAAACAAACCCAAACCGGTTCCTTTTGTGTTACGGGTTTCCTCACTGCCTACGCGATAGAAGCGATCAAAAATACGTGTTTTTTCCGCATCGGCTATACCTATACCATGATCGGCAACCTGCAGGTGTATTTTATCATCCTTTGAAAATAGCTTTACCACCACGGCTTCACAAGGATTTGAATATTTAATAGCGTTTTCAACTAAATTGGTAACTACGGAGGTAAGTGCAAATTTATCGCCCGTGATCTCTATCTTGGGCTCAATTTCGGCATCAATTATCTGTTGGTTGCAGTCGCATTTACTAATTTGCAGGCGGTTGACTATACCATCGACCAAAACAGAAAGGTTGAATTTTGCTTTGGGAAATGTATAGGAGCGGTTATCAATTTTTGATGCCAGCAACATATTCTCCACCATATCGTCAAGCCTTTCAATATCCAGTAATGATTTGCCGATAAAATCAAGGGCCTGTTCGCGTGTAAGTGTACGCTTTTGGATGGTTTGCAGTAATATTTTAATGGATGCCAGCGGCGATTTCAATTCATGCGTTACCGATAGCAGGAAATTCTTTTTCTGCTCCTGCAATGTCTTCTCGCGGTTAAGGGCATTATGCAAACTATATGCACCAAACGCGAATACCAGGAAAAACATGGTGCCTTCGCTCAATACCATTCCAATATGGTTAGGCTGTAGGGTCACCAGTTGATAGCCCCACCAAAATAATTCGGCAATGGCATAAATGACCACCGCATAAAAAATAACTAACGAACGTTTCATAATCAGCCCCCTCTAAACGGCGAAGCCTTCATGAGCTCCGCTTAAAATTAATTATTTGCGAATAATCTCCCCCGGTAGGGGAGACTTT
>CAIWRU010000080.1 GCA_903915155.1 uncultured Mucilaginibacter sp. | reverse complement strand
TATAGAAATTTAAGCACTGTCATATGATGGGCTATTACCATTTAGAGGGGGCTAATGACCAAACTCTTTTTTATTATACAAAGCCATTACTAAACGCACCATCCGGTTATAGGTCATTAATCCCTGCGGTTGGTTATTGGCCTTTAAAAAATTATCGTAAAAAATATCGCTTATAATATTCAGTTTACTTTCGTGTGCTATCCAAAAGTTGCGTTCGGTTACGAAATCGGCATGCACTGCCGGCGATACTAATAACCTCATTTTGGTATGTGCTGCCGTATCTCTCGCCATCAAGTCGCGCATACACTCATCAACCGCCTCGTGCCAGGCCGAGTATTGCAGCAGCCTGTCGTTCGACTTTATCCCCGCTAAAAACCCCACAAAGTTAGCTTCATCCTCGGGGCCATAGCCCATTTGGTGCGATAGTTCATGACAAGCAACAAACGGTTTTAAAAATACCGGCATGGCATAATTCATCTGCGCCTCGGTGGTAAATGGATTGTAGTAGCCTGACGTACCCAAAATGCTGATCACCGGCGTAAATAGCGATGATTTAATGCGGGGACTATAAGTTAAAAAAGCTTTTGAACTACTTGAAAGTATTAGCACCGCGTCTATAGCCTTTTGTTTTATGGTTTTATCGCTTTGCAACAAATCGGCGCGGATTAAGCGGGCGCGGGTTGTATTGGCGCTATCGATAACTACTTTGGTAAGTGCTTCCAGCTGAGTGGTGGAATAATCGGTATCGGGTAATTTCAATCTTTCGGCTGCCGACGGCCTGAAATAGTTTATCCCCCATAATACATAAAAAGCCACAATAGCCCCAAGGGTACTTACCACTGCCCCCATTACCAGGATGCCTGCCCGTTTAAATTGCTTTTTAAACAGAAGCCTTATCAATTTTATAAAATAATAGATGATGAGTATGATGACGGCCAGGTAAAGCACATCGCCCACACTAAAGGGTAATAAATTAAATGCAGGGTGCAACAATCGGCATATCCACAAATATGCAGCTTCGGAATACCAGCGTTCTATAAATTTCGGATGATTGTCAAGCAAATCGAGCAAAACAATAACCACGGCCAATACTACTATAGCAATAATCCTGGTGTGTATACTATTTTTGTCCTGGCGGTTGCCTTTCATAGCCGTAAATATAGGCATGCGAACGCAAAAAGCCCACCAAATAACTTGATGGGCTTTGTTTTAGAGATTGGAGGTTAGTGATTAGAGATTAGTTAAAAAATACTAATCACTTAATCTCCAGTCTCTAATTACTAAACAATTATTTCACCTTAGCGGTTACTTTCAGGTCTTCCCAGGCCAGTGAAAAGCTATTACTGCCAATGCTATATAATAGTCTTTCGTGCATAGTGCTAGGTTTTACTTTTACTACTACTCGTAACACATCTTTAGTAGCATCATATTTAAATGCGCCCCATTGGTTAGCTACGCTGTTAAAAATAAGCGTCCATGAGTTTTCGGTTGGGATAGCAAAAAAACCATAGGTGCCTGCAGGCAATTTTTTGCCTTCAACCCAAATATCTTTGGTAGTGGTAAATCTTGTGGCCTCGTTAGCACCGGTGCGCCAAACTTGTTTGTAAGGCACTAACTCGCCCCATATCTTGCGGCCCTTTACCGATGGGCTGCCATAGTTTATGGTAATTGTGGCACCGTTTATCGTTCCGCTTACACTGTCACGTGGACTGGCAATTGGTTTTTTGTCGTCTTGTGCATGTACAGCGCTGGTAAATACAAAAGCCATAATTAACAGTAATCCGGCCTTTAATTTTAATGTCGTTTTCATAATGAGAATTGGGTTATAATTTAAAATGATAATGTAAAGATAGCATTCAAAGCCAATTGTTACGGAAACGACTTAAAATATGCCATTTGTTACACAATTAATAAAATTTTGGCACGAATTATGACCTATTTCAATTACATGAATTCACACTGCAGTTAGGAATTGACCTGAATAAGGTTAAACAATTGTTGTGAGTTTTTGCCCCTGCCGCAAGGTGGGGGTTTTTTGTTTGCGGGCGATCCATAATTTCTTCATAAAACCGCCCATATATTTAAACCTTATTATTTACTTTGCTGAATGAAGAAAGATACAAACAGTCAGTTTTATGCCTTATTGTTTGTTTTGGCGTTGGTAGTGAACCTGTCGGGTATCGGCATCAAATTTTTCACCGACGACCCTGCTCTCTACGCTTCCATAGCCAAAAATCTTATTTATAAAAAAGACTTCCTGCAATTATTCACCTATAACCAGGATTGGCTGGATAAACCGCATTTCCCTTTTTGGCTGGTGATGTGCAGCTTTAAGCTATTTGGCATAAGCGAATGGGCCTACCGGCTGCCGGCACTGTTGTTCTTTTTGCTTAGCGGGCTGTACACTTACCTCTTCACCAAAAAATTCTACAGCAACGAGATAGCTATAATGGCAGTTTTAATACTCATGACCGCCCAAAGTGCCATCATGTCGAACACCGATGTGCGCGCCGAGCCTTACCTGATGGCATTGGTAATAGGCAGCATTTACCACATAGCCCGTTTGAACGAGCGGTACAGTTTTGGCCAGTTATTCCTTGCCGCCCTGCTAACCGCCTGTGCTATAATGACTAAAGGACTGTTTGTAATTGTGGCCATTTATGGTGCATTATTAGGGCAGGTGCTGTTTCAAAAAAACTTCAAAAGCCTGTTCAGCTTTAAATGGTTGTTTTTAGGTTTGCTAACGCTGCTATTTATTTTACCCGAATGCTATGCCTTATATGTGCAGTTTGATCTGCATCCCGAAAAAGTAGTTTTCGGCAGGCACAATGTATCGGGTATAAAATGGTTTTTGTGGGATAGCCAGTTCGGTCGCTTTGTAAACAACGGCCCCATCACCCGCAAATCGTCTGATGTATTCTTCTTCGTACACACATTGCTTTGGGCTTTTGCGCCCTGGTGCCTGCTGTTTTACTTTTCTATTTATAAAAACTTTAAAGAGGTATTCCAAAAACGAAAACTGGCCGAATATTATACCATGAGCGGCGGCCTGTTATTACTGCTAATATTTTCCGTATCGCGTTTTCAACTGCCTTTTTATACCAATACGCTGTTCCCGCTGTTTGCCGTTGTAACCGCTCCGTATACTTGTATGCAGTTGAATAAAGCGGAGAATACCATCAGGCTTACCGGTCAGTGGCTGTATATCATACTACTGCCGGTTGCGGTGCTGCTTATTAATTATTTTTCGAAGCCTGAAACACAGTTATGGCTTATTATTGATTGCGTGGCAATGATCACTATCATCGTTATTATCGTTACAAGAATTAAAGAAAATTATAAAAAGGCATTCATGCTGGCCTGTACCATCGCATTTTTTGTTAACTTCTACCTCAACACTATTTTTTATAGCGAACTGATACAATACAAAGGGCAGATCACCGCTGCCAATTACGCAAATCAGCCGCAATTCAGTAAATACACGTTATACTCGTTGCGTACCGAAAACAACATCTTCCAGTTTTATTGCAACAGGCCGGTTGATTTTATCCCGCTTGAGCAGTTCAACACTACGCCAACACCGGCTACCTCACTTTTCTATGTCAGCCAGCCCTCAATGGATCAGTTGATAAAAAACAATGCCGATTTTAATGTGGTGGCTTCCTTTACCGATTATCCGCAGGAAAATATACTGCCTGCCTTTATAAATAACGCCACACGGTATAAAACACTGGGAAAAGTATACCTGATCACAAAACCGTAATTATTAAGCTGTAATCAGTCTTCTTTTACTTCTTCCCAATAAACCGTACCCACAAAAATATTGTACTTAATGGCTACCTGCGCCTTTACCTTTTCCAGTTCTTCCTTTACCTTGTCAGTAGCAAGTTCAACGGTTTTAAGGGTATGGTAATAGATAGCGTAACCGGTTCCCTGTTTATAAATTTATAATGTTTACCGGCGGGTTTCATGATGGACTAGTGCTTATAAATAAGCAACAATCATAAACTTAAATGGTTTTCTGTTTTACTCTTACGGCGTTAAATTGCGATGCCGCTTTTATCAGTTCATCATGGCTGATGAGTTCGGGGTTGGCAAACTGCCGCATGATAAGCGCTTGCGGAAAATTGATCCTGCCACCCGAAGTTTTAACCAATACATCATTGGCGCGTATGGCATGCCCTTTATAATCGCCTATCCGCCTATTATAATGAGAAAGCCGCATCAGCAGCTCAACAATTGCGTATGCAGGTATATTATGTTTGGGCATTAATCCAAAAATAAGTTAACTAATTTACAATCATCAATTAACTTTTGATGAAATTATTGTAATTGATTAATATAAAATTAACATTAAATTTATATAATCAGATTGGTAGAGGCTGTATTAAAAGTAAAATCCGGTGAGGCACAAATAGCAGGAATTTTGGGTTAACACTATTTTTTGTTAAAACATTTATAATCAATATTTTAACTATCATCTCCCTTGAAATTGTGTTAAGTTATGTTAACCATATAATGGAGCAACCAAAATACACTTTGATACATGCCTAGTTTATTTCCAAAATATCATTAAAAAAGTACCCGAAATAATAAGTCCGGCGGCTATGCCCGTTTTTATGGTTATCGTTTCACCCAAAAATACTGCCGCTAAAATAATGGCTAGCGCTACACTTAGCTTATCAACCGGCGCCACTTGCGATACCTCGCCCAACTGAAGCGCTTTAAAGTAGCATATCCATGAAAAACCTGTGGCACAACCGGATAGAATAAGGAATATCCAGTTTGTTTTGGTAAGGCTGCCGATGCTGTTTTGTGAACCTTTAAAAAACACCAGCATCCAGGCCAGCACTAAAATTATAACCGTGCGTATAGCTGTAGCAAGGTCGGTATCGACACCCTTAATACCTATTTTTGCAAAAATTGCGGTTAGTGCGGCAAACAATGCCGAGAGTAAAGCGTATATCCACCACATAGTATGAAATGATTAAAGTTTAAAGCTATACATTATAATTATTAAATTGTTACGCACAAACTTCAGAATAAATCCATATTTATATTATAATTTTATCACCATAAAACGCATATACCCATATTTAATGAAATGGTTTTTTAGCATAGTATTATGCGCATTTACTTACTCTGCTTCGCTGGCGCAAACCAATTCGCTCGACGGTTACCTGCAAATTGCAAAAACTAACAGCCCCTTATTAAAAGACCTGCAAAACCAAATAGCCTCCAACAAGGTTGACAGCCTGCGCCTTAAGGCCGGACTAAAACCACAGGTAAACCTAAGTAGTGGCGGCCTGTATGCGCCTCTAGTGAACGGATATGGTTATGCCGAGGCTATCACCAATAATCATACACTTAATGGTTTAATGCAGGTTAACCAAACCATAGTAGGTAAAAGCAATACCGAGGCCCAGGTGGCTGCTATTACGCTACAAACCCTGTCGTTAAGTAATGCAACTAAAATATCAGAACAAGACCTTAAAAAAGCGATCACTGCCCAATACATTACTGCGTACGGCGATCTGCTTCAATATAAATTCAGCCGCGAAGTAGTCGACCTGCTTAATAAGGAAGAAAGCGTATTAAAACAACTCACCCGCAGTAACGTGTACCGTCAAAGCGATTATCTTACTTTCCTGGTCACCCTAAAACAGCAGGAGTTGGTTGTAACCCAGGCGCGCTCGTTGTATAAAAATGATTTTTCTACGTTAAATTATTTAGCCGGGATCGAGGACACTACCATAATTGAACTGGATACCCCTAATATTAAACCATTAACACGGCCCGACGTAAGCACCAGTATATATTTTCAGCAATATAAGCTCGATAGTCTTAAACTGGTTAACAGCAAGCAACTGGTTGATTTTAGCTATAAACCAAAAGCCAACATTTTTGCCGATGGTGGTTATAACAGCGATTTTATGGGCCAGGCTTACAAAAACTTTGGCGCCAGCATAGGCTTCGCACTTACTGTGCCGATATATGATGGCGGGCAGCGCAAAATGCAGTATAAAAAACTATCGCTACAGGAAGAAACGCGCGAAAACTATAAAGCATTTTTCAGCACCCAATACCGCCAGCAGATAGCGCAGCTTAACCAGCAGATAACCGAAAACGAAAACCTGCTGACACAAATAAACGAGCAGATAAAATATAACCGCAGCCTTATTAATGTAGATATGGATCTGCTGAAAACCGGCGACCTTAAAATTGCCGACATGATCCTGGCCATTAATAATTACCTAACCGTAAAAAACCTGCTGAACCAAACTACCGTAAGCAAACTGCAGCTTATAAACCAGTTAAACTATTGGAACAAATAACATGAAGAAATTGCATTTTAAGTATTCCGCTATAAGACCTATATACTTTGTTATGTGTGTTGCCCTGTTGCTGTCGGCCTGTGGCGGCGGCGCCAAATCGGGCGATGATAGTGGAGATGACGATAAAGCCATAAATGCCCAGGTTCCTGTTACCGTTACCGGCATAAGCGACAGCAGCATGGTTGATTATACTACACTGAATGCAACCTCATCATTCCAGCAAAAAAACTATGTAAAATCAAATACCAACGGTTATGTAACCAAGGTAAACGCGCATCCGGGGCAGTATGTAAATGAGGGCGCTGTATTATTTACTATTAAAACCAAAGAGGCTCAGAGCATTGGCAATACTGTAAATGCGTTGGATAGTACCTTTAAATTTTCGGGCACTAATAAAATAAAGGCTACCAAACACGGGTTCATTACCCAGTTAAGCCACCAACTTGGTGATTATGTACAGGATGGCGAACAATTAGCCGTAATAAGTGACCGCAGTAGCTTTGCCTTTATTATGCAATTACCCTATGAAATGCGCGTCAACGTAAAACAAGGGCAAGATGTGCAACTTACCTTACCCGGTGGCCGAAAGATAAACGGAAAAATAGCATCATTTATGCCTGCGGTTGATACTGCCTCGCAAACCCAGGGTGTAGTAATAAAAATTGCTGATGATAATACCATCCCCGAAAATCTAATTGCAAAAGCGCAAATAGTGCGTACATCAAAACAAAATGCGGCATCGCTTCCAAAATCGGCGGTATTGACCAACGAAACGGAAACCGAATTTTGGGTAATGAAGCTCATTAACGCAACTACCGCAGTTAAAGTACCCGTGACAAAGGGTATTGAAGTTGGCGACCGCGTAGAGATATTATCGCCCAAATTTTCAAAGGACGATAAAATAATAGTAAGCGGCAATTATGGATTAAGCGATACCGCCAAAGTAAAAATTGTACAGTAATATGACGCCCGGAAGAGATTATTTCATGTCGCATAAAAAGCCCATTGCACTGGTGCTGTTCCTTATAATTTTGGGCGGAGTTTTCTCTTACACCAAATTACAGACCTCGCTTTTCCCCGATATTACTTTTCCCAAAATAAAAATCATAGCCGATGAGGGCCTGCAGCCGGTAAACAAAATGATGCTTACCGTTACGCGCCCGTTGGAAAATGTAATAAAGCAGGTACCTGGCCTGCATATCGTGCGTAGCACTACCAGCCGTGGCAGTTGTGAGATCTCGGCCTATATGGATTGGGATGCCGATATCGACCTTAGTCAGCAGCGCATACAATCAGGCATCGACCAGGTAAAGAATGAATTACCACCCGATGTAAACATTACGGTGGAAAAAATGAACCCCTCCATATTGCCGGTAAGCGGTTACACGTTGGAGAGCCACACCCGCTCGCCAATTGAACTAAGGCAACTGGCCACTTATACAGTAAAACCATTTCTTTCGCAGGTTGATGGGGTATCCGAAATCAGGGTAATTGGCGGTAAGGTAAAGGAATATTGGATAGTACTCAACAGGCAAAAAATGACTTCGCTGGGCGTTACGCCCGATGTGATCACCAACGCGCTGGCCCAAACCAACTTTGTGAAATCCGGCGGCTACCTGTCTGATTATAAAAGAATGTACCTCACCATAACCGATGCCACCGTTGGCACCAAGGATGAGTTGCAGAACATGGTCATCAGCAATGACCGTAAACGCGTCATTCAACTAAAAGATATTGCCAGCGTTGAGGTAAGCGAAGGCATTGACTATACAAAAATAAACGCCAACGGACATGCAGGCGTGTTAATAGCAGTAATAAAGCAACCTGATGCCAACCTCGTATCGGTATCGGCAGACATGGACCAAAAGGTACAGGACCTGCAAAAATTGCTGCCTGCCGATGTTACCATAAAGCCTTACTATATACAAGCCGATTTTGTGAACGATGCCGTAAAAAGCGTAAGTGACAGCTTGTGGATAGGCTTATTGCTGGCTATAATTGTAGCGATTATCTTCCTCCGTTCGGCAAAGGCCAGTTTTACTATACTCATTACTATACCTGTAACATTGGGGCTTACCCTGATTGTATTGCATGCCATTGGGTATACTTTTAATATTATGACGCTGGGCGCCATAGCAGCGTCGATAGGTTTAATAATTGACGACGCCATCGTTGTAGTTGAACAAATACACCGCATGCACGAGGAATATCCTGATGAACTTACCCGGCACCTGCTGAAACGGGCTATTGATTATCTTTTCCCGGCAATGGTGGGTTCATCTATCAGCACCATTGTAATTTTTATACCCTTTTTGTTAATGACAGGTGTTGCCGGGGCCTATTTTACTGTGCTTACCAACACCATGATCATTACGCTGGTATGTTCGTTTTTTGTAACGTGGATAGGCCTGCCAGTTATTTATTTATTGCTAACGCGACCAAAAACAGCCGACGCACTAAAAGAAAAACATGAAAAAGCAGTTAAAGTAAAGAATCAGAAATGGGTAACCTATTTTATCCTGCGCCCATGGTTAAGCTTGTTGATAGCCATTGGCTGCATCGCTGTAATTGTAATCGTACCGCCGTTGTTAAAGACCGGTTTCCTGCCCGATATGGATGAGGGCAGCATCGTATTAGATTACAACACTCCTCCCGGCACATCGCTTGAAGAAACCGACCGCATTTTACAACAGGTTGAAAAGATAATTGTAAAAGAGCCCGATGTTGAAGCTTACTCGCGCCGCACGGGTACACAAATGGGCTTTTTTATTACTGAACCCAATACCGGCGATTACCTTATACAACTTAAACGCGACCATAAAAAAACCACCGAAGAGGTGACCAGTGACCTAAGGGCCAAAATAGCCGCTTCCCAACCTGAATTGGTGATAGATTTTGGCCAGGTAATAACCGACATGCTGGGTGATTTGATGGAATCGGCGCAGCCTATAGAGATTAAAGTGTTTGGCAGTGACCAGGCTGTACTGCAAAAACTTTCGAAACAAATTGCCGCCGCTGTTAGCAGCGTAAAAGGTACCGCCGATGTTTTTGACGGGATAGTTATTGCGGGGCCTTCCGTATCCATCAACCCAAATTTTGATGCGCTGGCGCAATACAATGTTAGTCCGCTTGAACTGCAATCACAAACGCAAATTGCCCTGGAAGGTAACGTTGTTGGCAGTCTTGTTGAAAAACAGCAATTATCGCCCATCCGCATGGTTTACCCGGGCAACCGTTCGTTAAATATTAATGATGTAAGAAATCTGAATGTATTTTTAACCAAGGGCCAAATGATCCCGATAAACCAGTTGGCAAGCGTGAGCATAAATTCCGGCGAAGCCGAAATAAGTCGGGAAAACCTGCAATCAATGGGCGTAATAACTGCCCGCATGGAAAACACCGACCTGGGCACAGTGATGGCCGGCATCAAAAAGAACATTCATGATAAAGTGGCTTTGCCACAGGGCTACACCGTTGAATACGGCGGTGATTACGCCCAGCAACAACAAACCTTTAAGGAGCTTTTATACATATTGATAGCCGCCTGTTCATTGGTTTTTGGGGTGATATTGTTCCTGTTCAAACAGTTCAGGATAGCGTTTTTAATTTTAATTGTGGCAGTATTAGGCGTATCAGGAAGCCTGCTCGCCTTATTTATTACCAATACACCGCTCAACGTTGGGAGTTATACCGGCCTCATCATGATCGTAGGAATTATAGGCGAAAACGCCATCTTCACCTTTCTGCAATTTAAGCAAAGCGCATTGGAAAGCAATGTGAATGATGCGATCACTTATTCTATATCCACGCGACTTCGACCTAAATTAATGACAGCCCTGGGCGCTATAATAGCCCTTATGCCCTTGGCACTGGGCATAGGTGCCGGCGCACAATTGCACCAGCCGCTGGCTATAGCGGTTATCGGCGGCTTTTTAGTGGCTCTGCCCCTGTTGCTTATAGTATTGCCAAGCATGCTACGCATATTATACCGCAAAGGCGATGTTAACCCGCACTATGATTTTTTAAACATTCAAAAGCACAATCATAATAAGGAATAATTTATCTCCTTTAAATATGCAAACCGAATTAAATAAGGCGCTTAAAGGAATTAAAGTTGAAAATCTTACCAAAAATGACAAGGAAGAATTGCTAAGATTTTTTAGTGCAACAAAAGATAATACCATTCGTAATTGTATTGCATTATTTTTCGCTGACTTACAGTACAATGAAGCCGTACCTTATATTATTAAAAAGATAAATGATAAGAGCTTATTTAACTACACCGGAACTTTGATATATGCATTAGGTAATCTCGACTCACAAAAGTACTTTCTTACATTCATTAAAGTAATATGCGAGCATGAGTATGAATCAAGGTTGGGTGCATACGATATAGTAGAAAAATATACCGGGAAAATTTCAAACATCACCCGACAAAAAGCCTTAATAATTTTAGAAGACCATAAGTTAAAAGAACGTGAAAAAGAGAATACCAAATATGAAAATAGTAAATTACACTTTATAGAAGCTACAATAAATCTTTTAACGTAATTCCTGTAGTATCTCACCTGCAAACCAATTTTACTACAGATTTCATTCAGACTTTTATAGAACTAATACCAATTATGAAGAAGATCATATTCAACATTGCGGCTGTATTAACTATCAGCCTTGCTTCGATAAACACACATGCACAAACCTACGTTCTTGATAAAACAATAGCTCTTCCCGGCGATGCGGGCTGGGATTATCTTTCTATTGATAAGGTAAATAGCCGTCTGTACGTATCACATGGCAATTCGGTAAATGTTGTCGACCTAAATACCGACCAGCCTGTCGGCGTAATTCAAAATCTGCAGGGCATCCATGGCATAGCTATCGACAACAAGGCCAATCTTGGTTTCATTAGCGATGGCAGGGCAAACGCTGTAGTGGCATTTGATTTGAAAACACTGGCTACTAAAGCCACCATACCAGTTGATGCTAAAGGTCCTGACTGTATCATTTATGAGCCTTATTCCGACCGCGTTTTCAGCTTTAATGGCGATAGCAATAATTCATCAGTAGTTGATCCAAATACATTAAAGCAAGTGGGTACTGTCGATCTTGGCGGCGGCCCCGAATTTGCCGTATCTGACGGTCACGGAAAGATATATAACAACCTTGAAGACAAAAGCAGCATGGATGTTATTGATGTTAAAACCCTAAAAGTTATCCGCAATTTCCCACTGGGTCCCTGCGGCGGCCCAACAGGGTTGGCACTGGATATGAAAAATTATCGTGCATTTACCGTGTGCCGCGCGAATAAAGGTATGAGTGTAGTAAATATTTTAAGCGGTAAGGTTATTACTACCCTACCTATCGGCGCCGGGGTTGACGCGGTAGCCTACGATCCTGAAACAAAGCTCATCTTTTGCTCATGCGGCGATGGAACGGTAACTATCATACAGCAAATAACTGCTGATAGCTACAGCGTTATACAAACTTTGCAAACACAGGCGCGCGCCCGCACTTTGGCTTTGGATACCAAAACCCATAAAATATACCTAAGTGTTGCCGATGGCGAAAAAGGCACACGCAAATCACTGCCCGGTACTTTTAAAGTATTGGTTTATAAATTGAGATAAAATAAATATGTATAATTTCAGAAAATATATTTATTATTGGAATTAAACGTTATAAAAATAAACAGTCAACCATAAGTCTATTTAGCCCCTATCACGGTTTTATGTATGAAACTATTTAAAACTCTATGATCAATAAAACTGATTTCGTGTATTCAGAGGTTTCTGAACCACATCGTATGCGCACCAAACAAATTTTAAAACAGTTTCCGCACATGCGTAACCTGATAGGTAAAAACCCATTAACCATACTTGCTATCATTGGCCTGGTATCTTTCCAGGTTGTACTGGCTTATTTGCTTCGCGATCAATCATGGTGGTGGGTTTTCGGGGCCGCCTACTTATTGGGCGCCTTTGCCGATCATGCGTTGTTTGTAATGATACACGAATGTGCACACCAACTATTGTTTAAGGGCCGTTCGGCTAACCGTTGGGCGGGGATCCTGGCTAATATGCCGCAAATTTTCCCTAGTTCCATATCGTTCGAGCGCTATCATATTAAGCACCACTCGTTCCAGGGCGTACATGAGCTTGACGCCGACCTGCCTAACCGCTGGGAAGCAAAGCTGATAAACAACTCATTTTTGGGTAAAGCACTATGGTTGTTATTTTATCCGCTGTTCCAGATATTCCGCCTTTCAAGGTTGCGCGAGATACAAACATTCGACTGGTGGATAGTGGCCAACATAGTAGCAAATGTTGTATTTACCGGTGCTATATATTATTTTCTGGGTTGGCATTCGCTTGCATTTTTACTGCTAAGTTTTTCATTTTCGGTAGGTTTGCACCCGCTTGGTGCCCGCTGGGTACAGGAGCATTACCTTACTCACAGTGTTGAGCAGGAAACTTACAGTTATTATGGTGTGTTAAACACTGTAGCTTTTAATGTTGGTTTCCATAACGAGCATCATGATTTCCCGTCGATCCCGTGGAACAAACTGCCCGAAATAAAGAAAACAGCACCCGATTATTACGATACCCTATACTCCCATAAATCGTGGACCAAACTGTTCTTCCGTTTTTTGTTCGATCGTGAAATATCATTGTTCAACAGGATATTAAGGAAAGAACGCGGCAAGGTTGCCCTTACCGATGTTTCGAAACCCGACGTGGAGATGGAGCCGGCTACGCTGTAAAATTCTGCTTTTTTCTTGCATATGTCGTAGTTTATTCATTTATTTGCTAATATTATTAGCATCATGAATAGAGTAAAAGCGGTTGAACAATTAATTATTTTTAGCAGGTACATCGGTCAGCAGGTAGTTATCAGCGACTCATTAAACCATGATGACGAAACCATAGGCACGCTTATCGGCATAAAAGAGAACGCCCTGCTGGTAGATATCGATACTGTAAACAGGTGGATACCGCTATCGGATGATATTAAGCTATCGGAAATAAAGCTATTATTAAAACCGCTGAAAAGGCTTACCCCGGCTATTATAAATACCGCGAACAGCCTGCCGGTACAAGCGTTTATTACACCGTATTATCAGTCGCTTGGCTTTGATATGCCTGTTTTTATCGCCCCCGGCCACGCCTGTAACTGTAAATACGTTTATGAACTAAACCTGGCCGATTACCGCACAGCCGAAGAAATACAGGAACAAAAAAACACACTACTAGCGGTGCATGGGTAATTGCTTTACTACCCCCAGCCCCTACTAAACCTACAATACTGGCTTAAGTCTGTGACTTAGGCCTACAAATAATGAAAGTTGCAACTTTCACCCGTGCATGTTCACACAATATTCATAACAATAACCGTTATTTGTTGTTACCCGATCAAATCATCACATGCGCAGGCCCACCAAATTAAAAATTCTGATACCCATTGTTACGGTGATGTTTTTTAGCGCGTATGCCTGGCATAAACATGTACAAAAGGAAGCTACGATAACCGGGAATCTTGGAGACAGGGCGATGGACGAAACTTCGGGTATCGCGGCATCGGGTGTAAATGAAGATATTTACTATGTACATAACGACAGCGGCGATACCAGCCGCTTTTTCGCTATAAAACCCAACGGCAAACTCATAAGTACCATTTTTTTTAACGGTGATAAGAAAGACCAGCTGGGTGTTGCTGATTGTGAAGACATAGCCGTTGGACCAGGTCCGGACAGTGGCAAAAGCTATGTGTATGTTGGCGATATAGGCGACAATAGCTCCGACCGCAAATACATAACGGTTTACCGTGTTGCCGAACAAACTGCCTGGGCCGAAGAAACAGGAGCTCACACAGCAACGGCTGTGCCAATACACTTCAAATACCCCGATGGCCCTAAAGATGCGGAAACACTAATGGTTGACCCTATTGAAAAGCTGATATACATAGTTACCAAGCGCCGCGATTCGGTTAAGGTTTATACATCGCCTTTGATCTATAAAACCGATGATACGCTGATACTAACCAAACGCGCCACACTCTTTTTTTCGGGATATAAGCCTTTTAAATGGATAACCGCCGGCGATATATCAAAAGACGGCACACAGGTGCTGCTAAAAAACTACGAAAAGGTTTATTACTGGCAACGCAAACCGAATGAGCATGTTTGGCAAACATTACAGCGTAAGCCAGAACTGTTACCCTACACCATGGAAAAACAGGGCGAGGGCATTGGTTTTACGCCCAATGGCAAAGGATACTACTGTGTTAGTGAGGGGGTTTTTACACCTGTTTATTATTATAGTATTAAGAACCAGTAGGAACCAGGATTAAACAGATTTTTTGGATTGGCAGGATGTGTAAACAATTGTTGCAATTAACTTGCGAAGTTTTGTAAACTTCGCAAGTTTGTTAATCCCGAAAAGGATAGATTATATTATCCTGTAAATCTAAAAAATCCGTTCAATCCTGGTTCACTTCCCTAATCTCACCAACTCCACCCCATGCGATGGTACGTTAGTTTTAAAGGTTTTATTATTGGTGATCAGATATTTCTGGCGCCACACGTCGCGCACTTTGGTGTAGCCGCCGAGGTTAAGTTCGGCCCAGTTAAGGTTAATGGTTTGGTATTTGCCCGATATATTGAAAATCCCAACCGCTTTGCTGCCGTCTTCCAACTCTTTTACATATACCAGGTAATTATCATTTTTAAATACCTCTTTCGCCTCTTTGCCCAAAGCATCCTGGCTTATAGCCAATACTTCGTCGTTAGTTAACAGGTTCAGCGTAAAACCATCCAGTTTCCCCAAGTCGCATCCGATCAATAATGGAGACGACAGCAAGCTCCATAGGCTAATGTGGGTATATTGTTCATCGGGAGTTAAACGGGTATTGTGTTGGCTATCGCCCCAGCCTACTTTACCTACAATCAGCATGTCAGGGTCGTTAAAATGCCCTGGGCGGGCATGAGGCTGCTCGGCCTGCTGGTGGAAACCAATATCGCTCATGCTCTTCCAGGTATCGGTAATGTCGCCGGTTGTGCGCCAGCTGTTGCCGCCTACTTCGCCTGCCCAATTCCAACTATCGCCCATACCATACTGGCAAAAACTGAACATAATATCGCGGTTAACCTTGTCTAACGATGCGCGCATTACCTGGTAAGGCTTTTTATAATCATCCAGTGATGGTTCCTTAGGTGCGATCTCGCCGTAGGAACACCAATCATATTTTAAATAATCAACACCCCAGTCGCCGTAGGTTTTGGCATCCTGATCTTCATGCTGGTAGCTGCCCAAATAGCCGCCGCAGGTGCGCGGGCCGGGCGATGAATAAATACCAAACCTTAAGCCCAGGCTGTGCACATAATCAGATAATCCCTTCATATCGGGGAATTTCTCATTGGCTACTATCTCGCCAGATGCAGCGCGTTGCGGCGCTTCCCAGCCATCATCAATATTTACATAGCTCCAGCCATGTGCGCTCAATTTATCAGCTATGGTTTTGGCCGCAACACGAACCTTGGCATCGGTAACACTCAGGCCAAAAGCATTCCAGCTATTCCATCCGAGGGCAGGCGTTAAACCTATCACATCGCCTATTTTTATAGTAAATTTCTTTTTGGCAAAGCCTAAACGGTTACGCACGGTAAACACTACATGGTAATCGCCTTTTTGGTTAACGGTACCGGTTATGATACCTGTTGTAGCATCAAGCTTTAACCCGGCGGGCAGGCTATCAACCTTAAAAACAAGCGGCTTATGCCCGGTGGCTGGTATTTTATACAGAAATTGTGCGCCCGGGTGTGCGCCAAAAACATTAGCGCCATTGATCTGCGGCTTCGCATGCACGTAAGGCGTTAGTATGTACGGTGTACCTTCGGTATTGATAAGTTTTTTTCCCGAGCGGTCGTCTTTAAACGAATATGTTATCATATACGAACGTGCCTGCAAATTAGGAAGCGTTAGTGCGTAGCTATATGGACTGCCTTTCGCAAATGTGACATCGGTTGTTTTCTGAAAAATGGAACCACCTGTTTCGGGATCAACTACTGTAATGTCAAGCTGCCCCTTATATGTATAATTACTGCCGGTTTCAACCTTCACTGTTTTACCTAGCGTATTATTATCGCCATAGCTAAAATCGCTTTCAGTGTTTATGCGGGCGTAATCCATAATATCAATCATGCTGATGCTGAACATATCAGGATCACCATAAATTCCACCTGCCCCGCCGGTATCAAATACCCGCACCGCAATTACATTGTCCTTATCCCATAATATCGCCGGGTCATTTGTTTTTATAGTCGTTTTGCATAAACCATAAAAGCCGCTTTTGGGGTCGGTGTTATAGTTTTTACCTATCAATTGCCCGTTAAGATAAACGGCATAGCTGTCATCGCCATAACCTAAGTCAAAACGGATACTATCTTTAAAAAAAGCGTTATTTTTAAGCGATGACGGTATAACCACATGCAGCCTGTACCAGCCAAAACCATCCAGCTTGTCATGGCCCTGTGGCTCCCAGCTTTCGGCAGTGCTTATGGGTTGCCAGCTTTTGTCATCAAAACCGGTGGCCGACCATTGGGTAGAATCGCCGGGGCTAAACTTCCAGCCGTTTACTAAAGAAACATTTTGTGCAGATGCAGTTAGAAATCCCGCCACAAGCAGGATAAGCAGTAGTGATCTTTTCATCAGGTAATTTTGGTTTATTAATTCAGCTTTACAATTATAGCAATATTTTTATATAATGTATGGCTAACAGTTATTCTTCCATAAAGGTAGTTCCTAAAATTAACACATTCTTAATTCCGTGTTTGCATTTCGCACGTTAACAAAGCGTTAACTATTAACTATTTATTAAAAGCTTAACATAGCAGTAATTTTTAGGTTTTATTACGCTCGTACCTTTATGTCGATAAAAAAAACACGCTATGAAAAAGTTGTTTTCTTTATCGCTAATGCTGCTATGCTGCATTTTTGTATGTTTCGCAGCCTCGGCAAGTCTAAATGGCCAATGGCACGGCACACTAAAAACCGACGACGGTGTCGAATACCCCTTAACCTATGATTTCAAGGTTGATGGTAATAAGCTTACCGGCACTGCTAAAGGCCCTACCGGCGACTTGCCTATTGTAAACGGCGAATTGCATGGATCGGAGTTTACATTTACGGTTACGTTGCAGAAAATGCAGTTACTGCATACCGGCAAATTCTACCCTGATTCGGTAAGCCTTGATATTGAATGCCAGGATAAACAGGCACATACCGTATTGATGCGGGGCAAATAAATATTTTTGTTTTGGGCTGATTTGAATACCTTTAAATAAAAAATCAGCCCATGAAAAGGAAAGTATTTACCACCCTGTTGCTCGCATGCTGTTTCGCCGTTTGCGCTGCTGCTGTAAGCGATATCACCGGGAATTGGACAACAACGATGAAGCCCGGTGATGGCTCTCAATTTGCGGTTACTTATACTTTTAAAGCAGCGGACGATAAGTTTACAGGTAATGTGGCATTCCCGAATAATAATAATTTCGCGATAACGGATGGAGTAATAAAAGGCGACAGTATTAGCTTCAGCGTTGGGTTGAACGGTCAACATATCCCAAACTCCGGCAGGGTATATGCAGATTCCATCGGGCTTGATATTATGATGATGGGTAAGAAATATCATCATACGCTTAAAAGGACTAATTAAAGCTTTTATTTATTAGCGGCACTGCTTACATTTGTCGCATGTTTAAACGCACAACTGTTTTACTGCTGATCTTTTCAGTACTTGCGTCTAATCTTTCGTACTATTTTATTTTTGCGGGCTTCGAGCTTAACCAAAAATACATTGCCGAGAACCTTTGCGTTAACAGGAACAAACCCTGGATGCACTGTAACGGTAAATGTTATTTCGCCAAAAAGCTAAAACAGGCCCAGGAAAAACAAAACAGTGAAGAAAGCCAGTCGCAAAAGAATTTATTCCAGGTGGCGTATCACGCACAACCGGCAGCGGTTAAATTTCACACCCGTTTATTGCTGGTGATACCCGTGCCCACCGACCACGCGCTATTACCCCAAATAGCCCAACCCATCTTCCGCCCTCCGCAATTAGGATAATCCTATTTTTTATTTGCTTTTATGTTGACGAAACCGATGTGTAATTACACATCATCGGCACTACAGCATATTATATATTTTTTATTAAGGCAAAGATCATTACCTAATTCACGTAATCTATATAATGTATAGCCTATCACAGGCGATACTTACTACTTTTTATTATGAAAAATAAATTAAGCTTTTTTAAGCTGCTCTATATTTTAATATTATTATCAGTCAGTACATCCGCGTTAGCCAAAACAACAGAAAAAACAGGCAAAATAACCGGGAAAATAACCGATATCACCACAAATAAAGCCATAGCAGGAGTAACCATCTCTATACCCGATCTGAAGGTTGCAACCAGCACCGATGCAAACGGTGTTTATGTTTTAAAACAATTACCAAGGGGCCAATACCTTATACAGGTAACCGCCGTAGGGTACGCCAGCGTTACCAAAATGGTAAACCTGGAGAATACCTATTCGGTAGATTTTAAGTTATCAGCATCAAACTACGAACTGGACGACGTAATTGTGACCACGGTAGGTAATACGACCACGAAACAGCGTTCTCCGTTGCCTGTTACCGTTGTTACCCACAACATGATATTACAGGGTGTTGCCAATACCGCGATTGATGAAATAGCTTCGCAACCGGGTATTAACGAAACTACCGAGGGATCGGGTACTACTAAGCCTCAAATTAATGGTTTAGGTTTCGACCGGGTATTGACGCTGATGGACGGTGTACCTCAGGAAGATTTTCAATGGGGCGACGACCATGGCGTATTGATAGACCCTTACGATGTTTATGACGCCGAAATTATCAGGGGGCCTGCTTCATTGCAATACGGCGCCAGCGCCGAGGCCGGGGTGATCAGCTTTAAATCGGAGCCATTACCTGAAAACGGGACAGTAGCGGGCAGCGTACTGACCGAATATCACACCAATAATGGTTACCTGGGTACATCGATACATGTGGCGGGCAATCACAATGGTTTTGTATGGGGGCTGACAGCTAATGGCGAAGAAGCCCACAGCTATTCCAACCCAAAAGACGGCTATGTTTGGGGGACAGCCTGGAACCAGGTAAATGCCCGGTTAGTTATGGGTATCAACCGTTCATGGGGTTATTCCCGTTTGACATTGAGCGCCTTGCACCGAAGAATAGAATTGCCCGACGGCAACCGCGACAGTACCGGGCGCTTTATGTTTGATTTTCCGCAGAACGGAAAGATATACCCTACAAGGTCCGATTTCTTATCGTATAGCGCAAACATTGCCAGTGATAAGACATTGGGTGAATACCAGGCCTGGTGGCAAAATAGTATAAATGCAGGCAAAGGCCGTCTCGGGCTGGATATTGGCTTTACGCGGAGCGTTCACCATGATATAGATACTGGGACAGTAGGTTCCGGCAATTTGCTGGTGAACGATGTGCCTTTCTCTTTCAAATACCAATTGGCCGGTGATAGTTCGGGATGGAAACTAACCGCAGGTATCAACGGGCGCTACGAATTTCAGCGTAACGGCACTCCACCTGCACCTTATGTGCCCGATTATGAAATACCCAACTATACTAATTTTGAGATCGGCGGGTATTCCATCGTAGAAAAAAACTTCAAAAATTTAACCCTGAGCGGCGGCTTGCGTTTTGACCGGACGGCCTTTGTGGGCGACCCAATGTCATTAGACGACGGCGGAAATATTGTCCCGCCCGGAACGCCGGGATCAACGGTACAATTCAGCAGTTTCAATAATAAGTATAGCGGGTTATCTGGCAGCCTCGGCGCTTCTTATCAACTTCCCGATAACAATTATGTGAAACTTAACGTTTCAAAAAGCTACCGTGCCCCTGCTATAAATGAACTGACCAGTAATGGGCTTAATATTGGTTCAAATTTGGTCGACCTTGGTAATATTAACTTAAAAGCCGAGCAGGGCTACCAGGTAGATTTGGCGTACGGTTATGATGGTAAAGATATAAGTGTGGAGGCTGACGGATTTTATAATCACATCAGCAATTTCATATTCGCCAATCGTACAGACCAATTATCAAACGGATTCCCGATATATCAATATCTTTCTACCAATACCGCTATCATCACCGGTGTTTCAGGCTTTTTAAATATTCATCCGGCAGCGGCTAAATGGTTCGAGTTAGATAATGGGTTCACCTATATTTATTCTCATATCCCTAATGCTACTGATTCAACACAGCATCTGCCATATATACCGGCCCCGCATCTAAATTCTGAAGTTAAGTTAAGATTTAACGATGTGAACAATTCCATTTTAAGGGGGACTTATTTGAAGTTTGGTTTACAGCATGATTGGGCGCAAAACAATGTTTACAGCGCATTTTATACCGAGATTCCATCTGCACAGTACACCATATTCAATGCGGGAGTAGGAACTAATTTTGTTAACCCAAAAACAGGAAGAACAATATGTGCCCTATATGTGAACTGTACTAACCTCACTAATGTGGCTTATGCCGATCACCTGAACCTGGCGCAATATTTCCTGGCCTATAACGGCACACCAACTACAGTGACCAGGCAAAGCCAGGGCATTTACAACATGGGCAGGAATATCAGCTTTAAGCTGGTTTTCCCATTTGGTGGCAACAGTAACAAAACCACCTCATCTGAGTAATCTCATATCAAACCTTTTCCCTCACATTTAGGGAAAAGGTTTGCTCAACTGACATTAAATACACTAAAAAAATCTCAAATTATACTCAAAATTATTAATGGTGCAATTTTTGCATAGTCACCAAACTAAAACATCATTTTTTGCTTTCTAATGTTACGTGTGTATATCAAACCCGTTATCATTTATAATATCTTTGGAAATAATAATAACTCATATGTGTTCCTTAATTAACCGCTAAACTACCATCACTGTCCCTCATGCTTTTCATAAACTTTAACGGCGAAATATTACCTGCTGATGCCAAGCTACTTAGCGTAGCTAACCGCGGTTTCCGTTATGGTGATGGCCTGTTTGAAAGCATGCGCATGATGAATGGCGAGATAAAGTTTGCCGATATGCACACCGAAAGGTTACAGCGCGGGATGAAAGCGCTTAAGATAGATAGCTATTCGCAGATGGATGCCTGGTTCATCAAAGAAAAAGCATCGGAACTGGCCATACGTAACCGGGCAAAGCATGCGCGCATTCGCTTAACTGTTTACCGCGATGCTGAAGGCTTATATGCGCCTACCCTAAATAAAATGGGTTATTGCATGGAATTGGTACCGCATGATGAACCCCGCTATTTTTTAAACCCGCGCGGCCTCATAATGGATGTATATACTGAAATGACCAAATCCATTAATCAATTATCGAATATCAAAACCTGTAATTCGATGGTATATGTGCTGGCGGGTATTTTTAAAACGCAAAACCGTTTGGATGAGGTATTCATATTAAACCAAAATGGTTTTTTATGCGAGGCTAACAGCTCGAACATTTTTGTACTTTATCAAAATAACCTATACACCCCGGCACTTAGCGAAGGTTGCATTGCCGGTGTAATGCGGCAGGTAGTAATAAATATCGCCAAAGAGATAAATATGCCTGTTATTGAGGCACAAATAAGCCCCGATATATTATATGAAGCCGACGAGGTTTTCCTTACCAATGCCGGCCGCGGTATACAATGTGTAATGGGCTACGGCGTAAAACGCTATTTTAATCGGGTAAGTAAGCTATTAATGGATGAACTGAACAAGTTATAGTTAAAACATACTTGCTATCTCAGCAATTATTTTTTTGTAGCAACCTGCCCCGATAAAATCCCCGAAAAAGTTGTTCTGCGTTATCAACTTAAAGCCGTCCTGTTCAAAACATTCCCGGATATTGGGCAGTTTTGATGCCTCTATATTGCATATTAACCTAAAAAAAACGAACATGCTTTTCAGCAATACCCGCTGCCACCATTTGCCAGTTAGTTGAAAGCTGGCATTTAACCACAAGCCATTTTTTTTTAATAAGGCTGAAATGCTGTTAAAAACCTTATGCAAGGTTTGCTCTGTAAAATTATCGAATAAAAACGGGGTGATCGCCACATCAAAATCGGGGGATAGGCTAACATTTTCTATGGCATCATTAATAAAAACAACCGAGTTTTCGCCGGTGTTTCTTTTTTTTGACAGGAGCATCATGGCTGGTGCTACCTCTACATAGGTGATAGATAAACCTTTGGGGTGTATGCGGCTTAATTCATCCAATATCCAGCCGGTGCCGCCGCCAACTATCAGCACATTGCTTTTTGCAGGAATTTGATGCAATAAATACACCTGCGCGTTTATTAATGCCCGGCCATAAACCAAGCGGGCAAGGCCATCATAAAACCATGCAGAATTGTTGTAATTGGCCGACATTTAACCCCTCCTAAATCCTCCCCGGTAGGGAGGACTTAAAATTAAATATTTTTTAAAAAGTCTCCCCTACCGGGGGAGATTTAGAGGGGGCCTATTTGACCAAATAGAACCAGTAATAAATATTGAAGTATTAACACCCCATCAACCCAAAAAAAGTAATAGTACTCGTCTTTTTCAATGGTCGAACGGAAAATGAGCCAGCCGGCCAGTACTGCGGTAAGCGTTAATGCGAAAAATTCGTCATTAAAACCATTATGCCTAAACAGAAATAACAGCACAACATACCCAGCTAACAATACCTGGCAAAATGCGTAGGCCTTTTTTTCGCCCCACATTACGGGTATGGTTTTTAGTCCCGATTGCCTGTCCTCAAATAGGTCGCGGATATCAAAAGGCACGGTTAAAGCGCCAATGAACAGGAAACGTTTGGCTATAAGTATGGTGGCATCGCGCATGGAAACTACGCCTAAATGCCTATGCTGCGCCTCGAGTAAAGGCAACAGCACCGTACTCATTGTCCATACCAAAGTGATAAGGAATTGCTTTAAGCCGGGGATATTGCGAAGCCCGAACTTTTTATCGCCCAAACTAAAAAGCGGGAGGTTGTATGCAAGTGAAATAACACCTAAAAAAATGAGGAGTATTTTCGATTCGGTCGATATTAAAAAAAATAAGGGTATGAGTGCCAGTACACAAATAATGGTAATGGTAACCATTAGCCTGTGATGCGCAAAAAACCAGCGTTGCCGGGCGAACGGTGATTTTTCAGGGTGCTCGGGCTTGCTCATCAATATGCTGAAATTATACAGCCCGATTGTTGCTATAAATAATATGGACAGCACCTCATATACAGGTTTTGCACCTATTAAATAAAACGTAACCAACCCCTGGGCTATAGCACACAGCGCCATGAATATATTGCTGAACAGTAGGAAATCAAAAACCGGCTGCAATAATTTTTTCATCGGCAATATAAATGGTACACCGGCATTTTGTCTTTAGTATTTTATTGATCGGGTATAACGCGGTTGCTCAAATATCGCAACAAAGTTTGTCAATATTTAAGGCCTTTTTAAATTATTATTTCTAACAAAAAGAGAGAAACCTCATACACTTGCACATCGGTATGCAGTTTGTATAAGATTTCTCTCTCGTACCTCGTTCGAAATGACAAGGTTTTAATAGCGGTCGTCGTCTATATCCAGGTCGTCATCATCCGGTTCAAGGTTGAACAGGCTGTTGAACATATCTGAAAATGCGAAGCCATTATCCAGAAAGCCCTTATTCAATTGCGAAAATTCGGCCAGGCCATGCAGTACAAATTCCATGAGCAAAAGCTGTTGGTTTTCGCTCAGGCGCGGATGAATCTTTTTAACCAGTTCTTTTAAACCTGTGACGGAGTTAAGCCCTTTTTTATAGTCAACAAGCGATAGGTCATCAACTAACGACAACTCATTACCGTTACTGAACCAGTTAATGATCTCGGTGTATGGGTTTGCTGCTTTACTTTTCTTAGCTTTTTCCGGGTCGGGGAAAAATGTGATCAACAATGTTTTAATGGCTTTACCTATCAGCATATTAGCCACTTTTGCAGGGCCTTCCAGTTCGCCTTCGTAAACCAGTTCTATTTTGCCGGTAATGGCGGGTATCACGCCTAAAAAGTCGCTGATACGAACAAAGGTACTGGCCTCGCCGTTGATGATCATACGGCGTTCGGCATTACTGATTAGGTTTTCATAAGACGAGATAGTTAACCTTGCCGATACTCCCGATTTTTTATCAATATATTCAGAGTTACGCGCTTCGAAAGCAATTTGCTCTATCATGTTTTTAACCAGGCCATCTGCTTCAATGGTAGTTTTTTGTTCAGGAGTTAACAAGGCTTCCTGCTGCGTGATCTTGCGCGATACTTCAACAGTGCGTGGGTAGTGCGTTAATATCTGGCTCTCTATCCTATCCTTCAATGGAGTTACTATCGATCCACGGTTGGTATAATCTTCAGGGTTGGCGGTGAACACAAATTGTATATCCAAAGGCAGGCGCAGTTTAAAACCACGTATCTGTATATCCCTTTCCTGTAAAATATTAAACAGCGATACCTGTATACGCGCCTGTAAATCGGGCAATTCGTTTATTACAAATATGCCGCGGTGCGCACGTGGTATCAAACCAAAGTGAATTACACGCTCGTCGCTATAAGTCAGTTTCATAGTAGCGGCCTTGATAGGGTCGACATCGCCAATTAGGTCGGCAACGGTAACGTCAGGCGTAGCCAGCTTTTCGGTATAGCGTTCGCTGCGGTGCAGCCACGCAATTGGGGTAGCATCGCCCTTGGCCAAAACTTCGTTGTGGCCGAACCATGATATTGGCGCCAGCGGGTCGTCAAATAATTCTGCCCCTTCTATATAAGGGATATATTCATCCAGTAAATTCACCAATAAACGCGCGATACGCGTTTTTGCCTGCCCGCGTAAACCCAGCAGCAAAATATTATGGCGCGAAAGTATAGCCGTTTGCAGATCGGGTATTACCGTATCTTCAAAACCAATGATACCTTCAAAACCGCCTTCTTTCTTTTTTAGCTGCGCGATAAGGTTGGCCCGCAATTCATCTTTAACCGATCGGCTTTTATAATCTGTTTTCTTTAACTGGCCTAGGGTTGTTATTTCTAATAGTTTGTTCATTCTGTTTCTTGTAGTCCGGAAGTCGGGAAGACCGAAAGTCCGGAAGTTTTGTGTTTTATAACGTCAATTCTATTATGCAAAGTCCATCTTTCGGACTTACCGACTTATCGGACTTTCGGACTTATCTTACAGTCTTTCTTCTATTCCTGGCGTAATCCTCAAAAATGTACTCGCCCAAATTATTCAAAGAGCTATAAAATGCCTTACCGCCGTTTGTTTCGGTAAACTTCCGAACAAATTGTTGCAGGTAAGGATCTTTAGCTATCATAAACGTGGTGATAGGTATTTTGAGTCGCTTGCATTGTGCAGCCATGTTCAGGGTTTTGTTCACCACCTTGCGGTCGAGACCGATGCTGTTTTTGTAATATTTAGTGCCTTCTTTTAAGCACGTTGGCTTACCGTCGGTTATCATAAATATCTGCTTGTTGTGCGTTTTACGGCGGCGAAGCAGATCGGTAGCCAGTTCAAGCCCGGCATACGTATTGGTATGATAAGGGCCAACCTGCAAATAAGGCAGATCCTTAAGTGCAATCGGCCATGCATCATTGCCAAAAACCACAATATCCAAAGTATCCTTCGGGTATTTGGTGCGGATAAGTTCGGCCAGCGCCATGGCTACTTTTTTGGCGGGAGTTATCCTGTCCTCGCCATATAATATCATGGAGTGCGATATATCTATCATCAGCACGGTAGAGGTTAGGGTTTTATAATCCATTTCCTCCACTTCCAGGTCGCGCTCGGTCATCATAAAATCGCCGATGCCGTGGTTAACCTGTGCGTTGTGGATAGATTGCGTCATATCTATCTGGTCCAAACTATCGCCAAACTCAAATTCACGGCGTTCGGCATTTTTTTCATCGCCATGCCCCGATTGCGGCGAACGATGATTGCCTTTACCCGATTTTTTAAGCTTGCCAAATATTTCTTCCAACGCCGACTGCCTTATACTTTGCTCGGCTTTGGCCGTAATGCGGAATTCGCCGTTGCCTTTATCTTCGTTGAGGTAGCCTTTTTGCTTCAACTCATCGATGAAATCGCCCATGCCGTACTCATCATTAGTGATGTTGTATTGCTTGTCCAATTCGTTCATCCAGGCCAAAGCTTCGCCCGCATCGCCTGAAGTATAGTTTAGCAATTCAAGAAATAATTTCAGTAATTCGTCAAATCCGCCTTTAGGGATCTCGTTGGGTGTAAACTTGGAAAATCCAAAACCACGCATGTTGTACCTTTCTAGTGTAAAATAACGGATTTATTTACTCAAAAGTTTTAAACCGGCCGTTTTATGTTGAATTGTTAGGTATGTATGACAAAAGTATCAGCGCCCTTCCTTGCCCACCGCGGAAGAGGTACAATACTAATCTCTAACCTCTGAACCTGCATACTTGCGCCATTTTTCCAAAACAGCGGCAAAATCAGCGGGCAATGGGGCTTCAAAATTTATATACTTTCTAAGCGTAGGATGAATAAAGCCCAACGTTTCGGCATGCAGTGCCTGGCGCGGCATTATCTCGAAGCAATTCTCAACAAATTGTTTGTATTTGCTAAATACTGTTCCCTTTAAAATTTTATCGCCGCCATAGGTAGCATCACTAAACAGCGGGTGGCCTATGTGCTTCATGTGGGCACGGATCTGGTGCGTGCGGCCTGTTTCAAGTTTACATTCAATTAGTGTAACATAATTCAGGCGCTCCAGTACTTTGTAATGGGTTACCGCCCATTTCCCTTTTTCGGAGTCGTCATAAATAGCCATCACGCGCCGGTCGTTCACGCTTCGCCCAATGTAACCAGATACAGTTCCGTCTTCGGCCAGGTCACCCCAAACAAGGGCCAGGTATTTGCGGGTGATGGTATGCTCATAAAATTGCCTCGCGAGCCAGGCCATAGCGTGTTCGTTTTTGCTGATAAGCAGCAAGCCACTGGTATCTTTATCTATTCGATGTACCAAACCTGGGCGGCCGTCATTGCCAGGCAATGTTGGCAACTGCTGAAAATGATATACCAATGCATTAACCAACGTACCGGTATAGTTATTATAACCCGGATGCACCACCATGCCGGCGGACTTGTTCACTATTAAAATATCATTATCCTCATAAACAATATTCAGGTCGATGTTTTCAGGGTAAACTTCGGTATCACGCGGCGGATGCGGCAGAACTACCGATATAACATCCAGCGGCTTAACCTTGTAACTTGATTTTATAGGCTTATCATTTACCAGCACATTACCCAGTTCAATAGCGTTTTGTATGCGGTTGCGCGAGGCATTCTCTACCCTGTGCATCAAAAACTTATCAATACGCAGCAACGACTGGCCCTTATCAACCACTACACGTAAATGTTCGTATAAGTCCTGCTCGTCCTGGTCAATTATTTCGGCATCATCTGTCATTGGGGCAAAAGTAATGTTTTTCTAAACTATTGCCTATGTGTAACGTATACGGTATCTTTAGGTGCATCTATTTAATTGAAAACAACTTATGAAAAAACGCTACACGTTATTTATAACTTTCATGTTATTGGCCCCGGCTTTCAAGGCCCATGCGCAGGGCGGATTTTCTGATATTATAAAAGTATCGCCGGGCGACGCGACAAAATTAATACAGGCCTATGGCGACCCATTGTTCAAAGGCTTTGGCGTGGGCATGAACAGCGGCTGGACAAATACTGCCAAAACAAAAAAACTGCTGCATTTTGAATTACGCATTACAGCCTCAGGGGCATTCACTCCCAATAGCGATAAATCGTTCGACGTTACAAAGCTCGGTTTATCGGATGGTGTTGGCCCGAAAGACCCCAACCAAACCATTGCACCAACCATAGGCGGTGAGAGGAATAACGATGGCCCTGTAATGAATATTTATGATGCACAGCATATTAAAGTAAATGAATTTACGCTACCATCGGGCAAATTGCCGGTTATACCATCGCCACAGGTGCAATTAACCGTAGGCCTGGTACAAAATACCGATGTTACAGTAAGGCTGATACCCAATACAAAATTTGGCACCGAGGTAGGCTCGGTAAATATGATAGGTTTTGGCTTAAAGCACGACCTTACCCAATACATGTTTGGCCCGGCAAAAAAGCTGGTACCGTTTGATCTGTCGGTTTTATTGGGTTACAGCCGTTTAAATTTAGACGCCAGCCTCAACGTAAAACCACAAGATGGCGCCGTACATGACCCAACCGACCCCAATAAAAATAACGATTTCAGCAATCAGCATACCGATGCTCATTTCACCAGCTTTTTAGCTGAAGTCATTATTTCAAAAAAGCTATTGTTCTTCACCCCATTTTTGGCAGTAGGCTATAATACCGCCCATGCTAACCTGGCTGCTATAGGCAATTACCCGGTTACTACCAATGTAAATGGCGACTATTCGGTTTATACCGACCCTATCAACATCAATGAGAAAACCATCAGCGGTTTCCGTGCCGATATAGGCTTCCAGTTGAACCTCGGTATCCGTATATTTGCTTCAGCCAGTTTAGCGCAGTACAAATCAGTTAACGCGGGGATCGGCTTTGGTTTTTAATGAATATCGATCTTGAAATTTACAGTCCTGTTCAGCAGATAAAAAACAAGTTATTTGATGAACAGGGCATAACTTTACACATAAAACGCGACGATCTGATACATCCGCTTATATCGGGCAATAAATGGCGCAAACTAAAATACATCCTTAAAAAAGCATCTGCCCAAAATAAAACCCATTTGGTAACTTTTGGCGGCGCTTATTCCAATCATTTACTGGCAACGGCAGTGGCAGCGGCAAAGTTCGGGTTTAATTGCACGGGGATTGTGCGCGGCGAAGAAGTAACTAATGACACCCTTTTTTTATGCAGGCTACATGGCATGAAGCTATTATTTACCGACCGGGAAAGTTACCGTGATAAACCCGCTTTGTTCGATAAATATTTTGGTGATGATGAAACAGCCTTTTTTATTGATGAAGGCGGCGCATCGGCAGAAGGAGCGCAGGGTTGTGCCGAACTAGTGGATGAACTCACCCAAATATACGATCATATTTTTTGCGCCTGCGGAACTGGGACTACTGCGGCAGGTATTATTAACGGCTTGCATAACCACGGATTAAATACCGAATTTAATGCCGTCCCCGTTTTTAAGAATGGCGGCTTCATGAAGGATGAGATAGACAAATATTTAATCCCACCTGCCGCATACCAACTGCATACCGCTTATGACTTTGGGGGATATGCCAAAACTGATGACAAGCTCATCAGCTTCATCAAACAATTTGTTGCCGATACGGGGATATTGGTAGAACCAGTATATACCGGAAAAATGCTGTATGCCATTTACGACTTGGCGGGAAAAGGATATTTTAAACCTGGCAACAGTATATTGGCAATACACACGGGTGGGTTGATAGGATTGTTGGGGATGAAGGAGAAATTTTAACCTCAGGGCGATATCCCACTTTATGTTTTTCACGCAGAATTTCACCATCTGCACATCTGCATATCTGCACATTTGCCCATCAAATCAGCTCGACCAAAATCCTTTTTAGTACAAAAACCAACTTTAGTTAATTTAAAGTTACTTTTTTGGCAAATGGTTCAAAAAGTGCTCAAATTGTTGTTTTTGAGGGGTTTTTAGTAAATTTGTTACAAACCAATTTACTATGTATAACCTGCTTGTATCTCCCGAAAATGTCCAGGCCACATTAAATAAGCATGTGCTTGCTGATGGCTTCGACCTTACTTTTGACATGGAAAAAAGCAAGGGTGTTTATATTTACGATGCTAAGTATAAAAGGACCCTGCTGGACTTTTTTACCTGCTTTGCTTCCGTGCCTTTGGGCTACAATCACCCCAAGATGGTGAACGATGAGGAATTCAAAAAAAACCTGATGATGGCGGCTTTGACCAACCCATCAAACTCGGACATATATACCACCCAATACGCACAATTTGTAGACACTTTTGACCGCGTGGGTATACCTGATTACCTGCCACATTCTTTCTTTATTGCAGGGGGCTCATTGGCTATCGAGAACGCTTTAAAAGTGGCGATGGACTGGAAGGTACAGAAGAACTTTGCGAAGGGCTACACCAAAGAGCGCGGTTTCCAGGTGATACACTTTGAGCATGCATTTCATGGTCGTTCGGGCTATACATTAAGCCTTACCAATACCCAGCCGGTTAAAACCAAATGGTTTGCCAAATTCGACTGGCCAAGG
>CAIWRU010000079.1 GCA_903915155.1 uncultured Mucilaginibacter sp. | reverse complement strand
CCGGTGGTGAGCCTGCCAACTTTTTAGATGTAGGCGGTACCGCCAATGCCGAAACTGTAAAAGCGGCCTTCAACATTATATTGAAAGACCCGCATGTTAAGGCTATATTGATAAACATATTTGGCGGTATAGTTCGTTGCGACCGTGTAGCACAAGGCGTTATTGATGCTTACCAGGAAATTGGTAACATCCCTGTACCGATCATTGTACGCTTACAAGGCACCAACGCTGTTGAAGCTAAACAATTGATAGATAACTCAGGATTGAAAGTTTACTCGGCCATATTGCTGAAAGAAGCTGCTGAAAGAGTTAAGGAAGTGCTGGCATTATAGCTAACAATCGTTTATTCATAAAAAGAAAAAGGCGCAACATGTGCCTTTTTCTTTTTATAGTCCGCGCGTCATTGCGAGGTATGAAGCAATCTCACGAGGTATGTCACCAACTTTGCATATTCGCCGCTTATCATATGGGATTGCTTTGTACCTCGCAATGACGGTTGGAGAAAAACTACCCGACATAAGCACTTGCATCCTCTGAACTTACCGAACTCACCTTACTATAATCAGGCACAAAAGTATTTTCGCTGCTTATGGTCATATCCATTTCGAAACTTAAAGGATATGGTGTTTTTAACAGGCTACCTTTCGGGATATAAGGGAATAACTCGCCATAGGTTAGTATCTGGCTTTGGTTTATCCTGCGGTAAATAAAATTGCGATGAATATCATCAGGGTGTTGCAAACCCGCCGCCCCTATCATTTGCACTGCGCTGCTTACCGTAGCATTGTGGAAGTTTGCCACACGGACTTGTTTATTTTCAACTACCAGTCCTTTCATGAGGCTCTTATCCTGTGTAGCCACGCCTGTGGGACAGGTGTTACTATTACATTCCAATGCTTGTATGCAGCCCAGGGCGAACATCATACCCCGGGCGCTGTTGCACATATCGGCACCCAAGGCAAAATTCTTCACCATATCAAAGCCGGTCGCAATTTTGCCCGATGCAATGATTTTAATATGTTTTTTTAGGTCGAAACCAGTCAGCGCGTCATAAACAAATGCCACGGCCTCGCGCAAAGGCATACCTACCGAATTTGAAAATTCAAGCGGTGCCGCGCCTGTACCGCCTTCGCCCCCATCAACTGTAATAAAATCAGGATAAATACCTGTTTTAATCATGGCCTTACATATCGCCAAAAACTCGCTTTTATGACCAACGCATAATTTAAATCCAACGGGTTTACCTTCGGAAAGTTCACGCAGTTTTTTTATAAACTCCATCATCTCCATGGGTGTGTTAAAGGCCGTATGTGCCGGTGGCGAAACTACGTCCTCACCCATTGCGACCAACCTTATCTTGGCAATTTCTGGCGTTACTTTAGCAGCGGGTAATATACCGCCGTGCCCCGGTTTGGCTCCCTGAGATAGTTTTATTTCTATCATTTTCACCTGCGGCAGTACGGCACGTTGTGCAAACGCGTCGTAATCAAAAGTACCATCGTGATGGCGGCAGCTGAAATAACCTGTGCCTATCTGCCATATAATGTCGCCGCCTGGTTGCAGGTGATAATCGCTCAGCCCTCCTTCTCCCGTATTGTGTGCAAAGTTGCCTATCCTGGCGCCGTTATTTAAAGCCAATATAGCGTTCTCGCTCAACGAGCCAAAGCTCATGGCCGATATGTTAAATACGCTCGCCGAATAAGGCTTGGTACAATGCGACCCGCCGACCACCACCCTTGGGTCTTGGTCAAGTTTATTATGGTCAATAGCGGCAATACTGTGATTGAGCCATTCGTAACCATTATCGTACACATTTAACTCTGTACCGAATGGTCGTGTATCATCATCTTTTTTGGCGCGCTGGTAAACTACTGTTCGGTATTGCCGGTTAAAGGGTGTTCCGTTAGTATCGCTCTCAATAAAATATTGGTATATCTCCGGGCGTATGTCTTCTAACAAAAACCGCAAATGCCCGAATAAGGGAAAATTACGCGTAATACTATGCCTGGTTTGCAGCATATCATACAATCCCACTCCAAACAATGGAACAAAAATAACCAGCGACCACACCGCTGGTTGCCACATGATGCTCCAGGTAATAAGCATCGCTAATATCAGTATCGACGAAAAAAGAAATAGCCTCCTCATTGCTTGTCTATTTTGGTAAATCTAAAATCTTGGTCGAACAAATGCTCAAACCAATGGTTAACAACTTATAAAAAATGTAAATGAACAGCTATGTAATTAAGCAATTGTAAACCAATTGTCAATTATAAAAACAAATTAGATGTTTAAACATATATTAACTTATCTTTGTTCTGTTAATCAATTAAAAAAATCATGGCAACACTAACCAAATGGGTTTTAGACCCAATGCACTCAGAAGTACAATTTAAGGTAAAACACCTTGTAATTTCAACCGTAAGTGGCTTTTTCAAAAGCTTTGAAGGTGAATTAGATACTGAAAATGATGATTTCAGCGATGCAAGCATCTCTTTTTCGTTAGACATCGACAGTATCGATACTAACCAAACACAACGCGATGAGCACTTAAAATCAGCTGAATTTTTTGATGCTGCAACTTATCCAAAAATTACTTTTAAAT
>CAIWRU010000078.1 GCA_903915155.1 uncultured Mucilaginibacter sp. | reverse complement strand
GATAAAAATTAAATGAGTACTACACCTAAAGTTGCCATAGTTATATTAAACTGGAACGGTGTTAAACACCTGGAAGGATTTTTGCCATCTGTAACAAAATCCGACTGGCCAAACCTTGAAATTGTCGTAGGTGATAATGGTTCTACCGATGCATCTGTTGCGTTTGTTAGGGGGGCTTACCCGGGCATAACCATTATTGAGAATGATGCTAACTATGGCTTCACCGGCGGCTATAATAAAATATTGAAGCAGGTAGATGCTGATTATTACATCCTGTTGAACTCGGATGTTGAGGTGCCTTCTGGCTGGATAAAACCGGTTATCGAACTAATGGAAACTGACCCGCTGATAGCTGCTGCTGCTCCAAAAATAAAAGCATATTACCAACAGGATCATTTTGAACATGCGGGCGCTGCAGGAGGCTTTATTGATGCCTTTGGTTATCCCTTTTGCCGTGGGCGGATGTTTTATGAAATAGAGGAGGATAAAGGGCAATACCAGCAATCGGGTGAGATATTTTGGGCATCGGGAGCGGCACTGTTCATAAAAAAGAAATTTTGGGACGAAGCAGGTGGATTTGATGAGCGCTTTTTTGCACATATGGAAGAGATTGACCTGTGCTGGCGCTTAAAAAACATGGGGTACAAGATCATGTACTGCGCGCAATCGGAAGTGTTTCATGTTGGCGGGGGGACGCTGAATACAGAGAACCCATTCAAAACCTATCTTAATTTCAGGAATAACCTGTTGCTGCTTAAAAAGAACTTGCCTTATTGGCGCTCGGTATTTGTTATTGGTATACGTTATTGGATGGACCTGATGGCGCTATTCAGGTTTTTGAACGAAGGAAAACGTAAGGACGCTGCGGCAGTGAGCAAGGCCCATCGTAATTTCCTTCGCTATATATTTAAGTCGGATGAAAAAGTGCATATATCAGCGGATAAATCGCGACTGAAGGGTATGTACAAGGGCAGCATTGTAAGCGCTTTTTTTATAAAAAAGAAAAGAACGTTTACTGAGCTTGATCCGGAGGAGTTTTACTAGTTCCTTTTTTTGTCGACCCGGTATCTTTTTCCTCGTTAAGTTTTGTATTTCCATTTAACGCAGCTGGCAACCCATCAGGGAAATGCAAATAGAGATCCTTCTGTGGGCCCGGTAGATCAACTTTTTGATCGATAAACTCACGGTATATGGCTGTCAGTACACGGCTTTTTAATTCCGTCATGGTAGCAATATCAGCTACCCAGAAAAATGTTTTAAATTCTACAAAACTCTCGGTTACATTACTAATAAAAACCGATGGTGCGGGAGTGTCCATAATATCATCGCGTTTGGTCAGCAGGTTCTTTAAAAGTTCTCTCACTTTCTCAATGTCAGAGCCATAAGCTGTGTGTATGATGAGCGATACCTGGCGATTTGTGTTACTCAACGTCCAGTTGATAACGTGGTGCGATATGAGGTCGCCATTAGGGATGATGATCTCGGAGCCATCGCCTGTTAATATTTTGCTTGAACGTATGCCAATGGCGGTCATGGTGCCTGCGGCACCATCAACCTCTATAATATCGCCTATTTGTATAGGCTTTTCAAAAGCCAGTATCAAGCCCGATACCAGGTTGTTTACAATGTTTTGCAAGCCAAAACCAATACCCACCCCGAAAGCACTGATTATTATGGTCAATTTATCGAGCGGGAAGCCCGACGCCGCAACCGCCAGTAAAAAGCCTATTGAAAATACAGCCATCCGTATGATGAGTGTCGAGGTGCGGTTTCGCTTTTTTAATGATGATATAGAATTAACCCGCTGTGCCGAAACATCATACAGGTAGCTAATTATACGCGATACAATTGATGACAGCCATATTACCAATATAAATATTATGAAACCGCCAAATGTGAATGAAGCGCCGCCTATCACATTTTGCTGATTTAAAATATCGTGTATATTATCGCTTGCCCAATCGTCGAGATTCAGGTTTTGCAATAAAACAAATAGCCATAAGAGTGATGCCAGAAACAGTAATGCATTCTTTATCTTTTTTTGTACGAGGTCGAAATCTATCCAATTAACAATGCTATCGCCACCCTTTTTTAACTGGAACTGTAAATACAATCCCTCAATTATCACCTCTACTGTAATATAAAAAACAAGCAGTTGCCATAAATTGAAAACAGCAGTAATACCTATTATTTTGGCCAGGCTAAACCGGCCTGATATGTTTAGCAGGAGCGATAATACCTGCAGGAAAATGAATATTTTTAAAATGAGCCCGGTATATGGGAAATGGCCATCGGACACGGCTTTTGCCTTTTTATAAAATTGATAACCTGTTACTATTGAAATAACACTTAACAGCAAAATTACATACCTGTCGATATTGGCAATTTCAATAAAAAGGTTGCTCACTGCGTATATTACGGATAGTATGAGCAGCAGTGTTAAGAATTTTATTAATGTCGGCGGGAATTTTTTTCTTATAAGGATCACTGTGCAAACAATGGAGATAAGGAAAAATAACTCCATGAAAACTTCGGGCGGGTTATTATAAAAAAATGGAACTATTGCAGTAACAACCAGCAACGCTGCAGCGAACGGTTTTCGATAAATGTATGTTGCGTATTCGAATGTAACACCGGGCTTCTCATCCAGGTGCAAGGCTTTACGACGTGCGTAAAATATCCAGCTGAATATCAATATTAAAAATAACAACCCCACACAATGTGTTTGAACTTGGCTTTTGTTAAAATAATCAAACAATAATGTGTTAAGTTTAACGGTGCTGTGTAATGCCGATTGAAAATTAGCAAAATCAAGACCTGTGTTCCATATATAGTCAGACTCGCCTGAAATTGCTTTCATGGCAAAGTTTTTTATTTTGGTATCTATCTGGTCGATTTCATCAAGGGTTTTGGTATACGATATGGCTACTTTATCCTGCAAAAGATTTAGCTTTAGCAAGTCGCTTCGGTTAATCGAGTCTGTTTTGCTCCATAATGCTCTTACTGCTTTTCTTTGCGTAAAATAAGTCCTTCGCATAACGCTATCCGACGGTACGATTTTTAACAATGTGTCTTTAGAGAATTTAAGCAGGTCGGTTTGGTTTTGCATCAGCCGGGTGCCTATATCTGCAAGGTCAGATTGCCAATCATCCATGTTATCCTGTATGCGGTCTAAATTATCGTTAAGCACAAATAAATAACGCAATGAGCTTGATTTATGCGTATTGATGAGTTTTCCTATTTTATCAATTCTCCTCATAGCAGGCTGCAACGCCTGGCTAATATCAATTGTGTCTAAACCCTGCGACAGGTTATTATTTATTTGGTTAAAGTTAGCAGCATATTGTTCAACCCTTTGCAGCAGACCGTTTATTGAAGTATCGCCCTTGTTTATCGACCTAAGTGCCGAATCGCGCAGATGCATTTTATGCCTTTCTGTTTCTCTTCTTGAGACTTCCTTTTTCTTATTCTTCGCCTGTGAAAAAGCGAGAGTACTATTTAAAACAGCAATAAAAAAAAGCAGTAACGGCGCGTATTTCGATATTTTATTCATCAGCATCAAACGATATAGGTAAATGATATAACAAATTTAGAGCTTGCTTTAAACAATTATGAAGCGTTTTTGAAATTTTCGACAGCTAAACGGTATGAATCCATGCCAAAACCCGCGATTACACCCTTGCAGCTTGCTGCCAGCATGGAATGATGCCTGAATTCTTCGCGTTTATAGACGTTGGAGATATGCACCTCTATTACAGCGGTTTTTATACCGGCAATGGCATCGGCAATAGCTACCGAAGTGTGTGTATATGCGCCGGCATTAAGCACAATACCATCATAACTAAAGCCAATTTCGTGTAGTTTGTTTATGATCTCGCCCTCAACGTTGCTTTGATAATAATCTATTTCAATTTCGGGGTAACGCTTGCGTAATTCAACCAAATAGGTTTCAAAGCTGCTATCGCCGTAAATTGATTTCTCGCGAACGCCTAACAAGTTTAAATTAGGGCCGTTAATAATTTGTATCTTCATTAGCTCAAACTTACAGTAAAAACATTAAAACTAAAATCAATTGGATTGGCGTTCGGCAATAAAAGGTTTCCAGGCCTGGTTAAAACTGGAAAAATCGCTTTCTCCCAACTCCATTGAGGCCTATAGCCGCGATATTGATAAGCTATACCAATACAGCGAAGCTTTGCCCGTTAAGGTGAATCCTGAAAACATAACCCTTGCCGACCTGCGCCTTTTTATTAACTGGGTGAACGAACTGGGTATGATACCATCGTCACAGGCGCGCATATTATCGGGTATAAAATCTTTTTATAAATATATGCTGATGGAGGACATTATAAAAGATGATCCTTCGGAACTGCTTGAATCGCCCAAAATACACCGTAAACTACCTGATACGTTGAGCTATGAGGATATTAATAAACTGATAAGCGCTATTGATCTTTCACGCCCCGAAGGTGCCCGTAATAAGGCTATTTTAGAAATATTATATGGTTGTGGCCTACGGGTTTCGGAACTAACGGAGCTTAAGCTTTCAAACCTGTATCTTGATATTGAATTTATAAAAGTTACCGGTAAAGGTAGCAAGGAACGTTTGGTGCCTATTGGTGGCGAAGCAATTAAAGCTTTAAAAATTTGGATAGAGCAGGTGAGGGTGCACGTAGATATAAAAAAAGGCGAGGAAGATATGGTGTTTTTAAACCGCAGAGGCAGCAGGCTTAGTCGCGTTTATATTTTTATGCTGATAAAACAACTGGCATCAGCCATAGGGTTAAAAAAGACGATAAGCCCGCATACGTTCCGCCATTCCTTTGCTACGCATTTGGTAGAAGGGGGGGCCGACCTGCGTGCCGTGCAGGAGATGCTGGGCCATGAGAGTATTACCACCACCGAAATTTATACGCATTTGGACAGGGAGTTTTTGAAGGGGACTATTATTCAGTTTCATCCGAGGAATTAAGGGGACCAGGATTTAACGGATTTTTCAGGATTTACAAGATGCGTAACTGAATTTTATATATCCTGAAAATTCATAAAAATCTGTTAAATCCTGGTTCTTATCATCCTATCCCTACCGCTCATATCTTTTCTTAATTCAATGTTTTTAAAGTGTTTACTATTTAATAACTCTACTGTTTGTTTACCTAGGTTTTCATTTATCTCGAAGAACAACAACCCGTTTGTGCTGAGATTGTTTAATGCATAATCGGCAATAGCGTTATAGAATAATAATGGATCATCCTCTGGTACAAATAAGGCTGTATGTGGCTCAAAATCGGTTACGTTGGTGTGCATTTGGGTTTTATCGTGCTGGGTTACGTAAGGGGGATTGCTGACTATAATATCAGATTTGAGATCTGAGATCTGAGATTTGAGATTGAGAATATCATCCTCGATAAAATTTACTTTAACATTATTTAAATCAGCATTTTGATTAGCTATATTTAAAGCTTTTATTGATATGTCAATAGCTGATATTTTTGCGCCCGGCAGGTTCGCTTTCAGGCTGATAGCTATGCAACCGCTACCGGTTCCAATGTCTAAAATATTACTTGTAGTTAATTGTGAAGTGCCAACGGTATTTAATATCCATTCTACAAGTTCCTCAGTTTCTGGTCGGGGTATTAGAACAGAGGGATTGACTTTAAAAGGTAACCCATAAAATTCAGTATGGCCTAAAATATATTGTATTGGTTCGCCGGTTTGCAGGCGTTGAAGGATGTGGCTGAGTTTTTCGGCTTCAGCGGTTACAATTTCTGTTTCAGGAAATGCTTTTATTTGCGCTTTCGATAAACCAGTTATTCCATTGATTACCATTAGGGTAAGGGCTTCAATTTCATTAGTGCCATATAATCTTACCAGGCTTTGTTTGAAGATAGCGAATACATCCTTAATAGTTTTCATGCAACAAAGTAACATAAAAGCTACTTTTGTAGTATGCCCCAGCACAAAATATATATGCGCCGTTGCCTTGAGCTTGCCCAATTAGGTTTGGGCAACGTAAGCCCTAATCCAATGGTGGGGGCAGTAATTGTATATGCCGATAAAATAATAGGTGAAGGTTATCACCAAAAATATGGTGAGGCACATGCCGAAGTAAACGCGGTTAACCAGGTGATTAATAACTTTAGTAATTATGCTAAATTACTTAGACAATCAACTGTTTATGTATCACTTGAGCCTTGTGCACATTACGGGAAGACCCCACCTTGTGCAGATTTGATCATCAAGCACCAGATACCAAAAGTGGTAGTGGGGTGCCGCGATCCATTTGAACAGGTTAATGGTAAAGGCATTGAAAAACTACAGGCTGCCGGTGTGGAAGTTATCAGCGGGATTTTGGAGGAAGAATGTAAATGGCTAAACCGCCGCTTTTTTACGCGGGTGCAAAAGCACAGGCCATATATTATTTTAAAATGGGCACAAACTGCCGACGGCTTTTTTGCCCCGGCAGACAGCACACAGCTTTGGATAACTGGGCTGGAATCGCGCAAACTGGTGCATCAATGGCGGGGGGAAGAGGACGCTATATTGGTGGGAACCAATACGGTAGCAATTGATAATCCACAATTAAACGTGCGCTATGGCAAAGGTAAATTACCAAAACGAATAGTAATTGACCGCAGGCTTAAATTAAGCAGGGATTTAAACGTGTTTGATCAATCTGTTGAAACACTGGTATTTAATGAGATAAAGATGGAATTTGATGGAAAAACAAAATATATAGCATTAGAGGATTTTGATCGCTTTGTGCCGCAATATATTTTATACCAGTTGTATTTACAGGATATACAATCGGTTATTATTGAGGGCGGTGCAAAAACGCTGAATAGTTTTATTGATGCGGGGCTTTGGGACGAGGCGCGTATATTTACTGGCGAAACCGTATTAAATAATGGCATAAAAGCACCCGAAGTAAATGGTGTAATAGCTGATGAGGTTTTGTCAGGCACCGACCGATTGAAGATCTTATACAATAAATAATGCCGATACTGTATATAGTTTTAAGTATTTGTTTTAGTGTTACCGTTTCGGTGTTATTGAAAATGGCCCGGCGCTACCAGATTGATATTTTTCAGGCCATAACCTGGAACTATTCAATGGCCATAGTGCTAACCTGGATATTTTTGAGGCCACGGCTGGAGATAGTACACTCATCGCCGTATTATGTTTATACTTTGCTCGGCCTGCTATTGCCTGCATTATTTGTAATAGTAGCCATATCTATAACTTCAAATGGTATAATACGCACTGAAATAGCACAGCGCTTATCGCTTTTTATACCTGTTTTGGCAGCATTTTTTTTCTTTGGCGAGCATTTGACTATACTTAAAGGTATGGGGCTGGGTCTTTGTTTTGCCGCCATCGTTTGCTCGGTTCCATGGGGCAAACAACGCTCGCCGAATACAAAGAAAACTGCAAATGCCTGGATGTACCTGTTGGTTGTATTTGTGGGAATGGGTATTATCGATATCTTGTTTAAAAAATTATCAGCATTTAAAGGGACATCGTATACATCCTCACTTTTATTAGTTTTTATTCTTGCCTTTGTCCTGTCACTGATTAATTTGTTTTATCGCTTTGGAGCAAAAAAGTCGAAATTCTCATGGCCCCATATTTTATTCGGGTGGATATTGGGTGTAGCTAATTTTGGTAACATTTTATTTTACATAAAAGCGCTCGGATCGTTAGCAGATAAGCCTTCGCTGGTATTCTCGATAAATGATATTGGCATAATTGTACTTGGTGCGTTTGTTAGCTTAACCGTGTTTAAAGAAAAGTTAAGCACAATAAATAAAGTTGGTATCGGCCTTGCTGTACTTGCAATAGTAGTATTTTATTCCCCCAGTATATTTTAATGCTTTTTGACGATACTTACCTTACTATTGAAAAACCTGCCGAAGGCGATTTCCGCGACCGCGGCAGTAAGTTTTTGTCGTTTGCTTATCCGATTAATTCAGAAGGCGATATAAAACCCATCCTTGCCCAATTAAGAACTGAACACCCTAAGGCTAACCATCATTGCTGGGCCATGAGGTTAGGTACTGATCGTTCGGTTTTTCGAATAAATGACGATGGTGAACCATCGGGTACTGCAGGCAGGCCGATATTGAATGTGCTGCTATCAAAAAACATAACCAATATTATAGTAATTGTGGTGCGTTATTTTGGTGGGACATTGCTTGGTGTGCCAGGTTTGATCAACGCGTACCGTACCGCAGCAGAAGAAGCTTTAAAAGTGGCCAATGTTGTTGAAAAAACAATAAATGATGTTTATACCATAGGCTTTGAATACCAGCATATGAATGAAGTGATGCGGATAATCAAAGATGATAACCTAACAGTTTTAAACCAGCAATTTGATAATGCCTGCAGCGTGAAAATCTCTATAAGGAAAATGCAGGTTAACCGCAGCATAAGCAAATTTGAAAAAGTGGAGAATGTGGTTATAAAGCTTGAATTATAGGCCGCTGTTATTCCGCTTTTTGATTAACCTTAATTTTATAATAATTTAACATCAGGCCGCCTTTTTTATTCCCCGTTTTAGGCTTTAAATCCTTACTTTCGTGGCAATATGCAATCTTTTGAAATAGATAAAACCGACCTACAGCGCATTAAAACCGCGCTGGAGGGAGATGATGCCGGCTTACAGGAGGTATTAAAGGAGTATCACGCTTCGGAGATTGCGATACTATTTGAAAAATTACCGCAGGAAGCTAAGGAAAGGATCATCAATATCCTGCCTACCGAAATAGCATCAGAAGTTATTTCGGAAATGGATGAGGAAGAGCGGCCCGGCGAGTTGCTCATAAACCTGCATCCCGAAAAACGTTCGGAAATTGTTGAAGAACTGGATTACGATGATGCCACGGATATTATTTCGCAGCTTGATGAAGATGAGCAGCAGGAAATATTAGACGACATTGACGAAGAGGATGCCAGCAGCATCCGCGCGTTGATGAACTACGACGAGGATACTGCGGGTGGCTTGATGAACTCGCAGGTGATCTGTGTAAACATCAACCATGATAAAAAGGATGCGCTCGACGAAATTATCCATCAATCTGAAGAAATGGAAGAATTTTATACCATTTATGTGGTTGATGATGCTTCAATCTTAAAGGGTATAGTTTCCATAAAAGATATTATCAAAGCACGGGCGAATGCTAAAATAAGCGACCTGCTTAAAGACGATTTTGTATATGTTAAGGCCGAGCTTGACCAGGAAGAAGTAGCCAAACTTTTCTCTCAATACAATCTTACCACCATCCCGGTTGTTGACGACAACATGAAGTTGTTGGGGCGCATTACGGTTGATGATATCATCGACGTAATGGAGCAGGAGAGTACCGAGGATATGTTGAAAATATCCGGTGTATCCGAAGATGAGGAACTAAGCGGTAACTGGAAAGAAGCTGTTAAAAGCCGTTTGCCATGGCTCATTATCAACTTAGGTACCGCTTATCTTGCAGCATCTATCATTCGCCATTTTGACGATACAGTTGAGCAGCTACCCATATTGGCCGCGTACATGACTATTATTGCAGGTATGGGTGGTAATGCCGCTACGCAAGCGCTGGCTGTAACTGTAAGGCGTATATCGCTGAATGACCTGACCGACAGGCAGGCCTATAATACCGTTTTTAAAGAGTTTTTAGTTGGTATGCTGAATGGAGCCGCCAATGGGCTGGTAGTATTTTTTATAGCATTGTTTTACGATGCTAATGTGATGCTGGGCCTGGTACTGTTTTTAGCTATGACGGGAAACCTAATAGTAGCCGGATTAACAGGTGCATCCATCCCGTTGATATTGAAAAGGGTGGGGATAGACCCTGCTGTGGCATCATCCATTATTATAACTACATTTACCGATTGCGCGGGCTTTTTGCTACCGTTATGGTTTGCAACGCAATTATTATTACCGCGGATAAAGGCTGAGAAACAAGTGCAAATTTTGCATCATTTGCAATTGCAAAAACATATAGATTCGTTGCAGCATTTACATGTGCTGCTACACCATTAATTATTGGATATTATAATTTTTTAAGTAATGACAGAAGTAAGATACAACTGGACTAAAGAACAAATTTCTGAAATATATCATACCCCGCTACTAGACCTGATTTACCAGGCGGCTACCGTACACCGTGAGAATAAAGATTACTCGGAGGTGCAGATAAGCTCGCTAATATCCATTAAAACAGGCGGTTGCCCCGAGGATTGTGCATATTGCCCTCAGGCGGCGCGTTATAATACTGGTGTTGATGTGCATGCCATAATGCCTAAAGAAGAAGTTATTGCTGTAGCTCAAAAAGCTAAGGACGGCGGCGCATCAAGACTATGTATGGGTGCTGCATGGCGCGAAGTACGTGACAACCGCGACTTTGATAAAGTGATTGAAATGGTGCAAGCTGTAAATGCTATGGATATGGAAGTATGCTGTACATTGGGTATGCTTACCGAAAGCCAGGCCCAGCGTTTGGCCGATGCGGGCTTATATGCCTATAACCATAACCTTGATACTTCGGAAGATGATTACAAACGTATCATCACCACACGCACTTATGATGACCGCCTGCAAACTTTGGAACATGTACGTAAGGCTAAAATAACTGTTTGCAGTGGTGGTATAATAGGTTTAGGCGAAACAGTTGAGGACAGGATTTCGATGCTGAAAACATTGTCGAATCTGCCGAAGCACCCTGAGTCGGTACCGATCAATGCTTTGGTGCCTGTGAAAGGCACGCCATTGGCTGATCAGCCGCGTGTATCTGTTTGGGATATGGTACGTATGATTGCTACTACACGCATAATTATGCCAAAAACCGTGGTGCGTTTATCAGCCGGCAGAACGGAAATGACTTTGGTTGAACAGGCGCTTTGCTTTATGGCCGGTGCAAACTCGATATTTGCAGGCGAAAAATTATTGACCACGCCAAACCCATCATTTGATACCGATATGGCCATGTTTGAATTGCTTGGCCTTACCCCGCGCAAGGCCTTTAAAAACGGCAGGCCGAATGAAAGTAAGGAAATTAAAGAGATGAGTATTAATGAGGTGATAGGGTAATATGAAACGGATAAAAGCAAATACCACATGGGAAGAAGATGAAGAAGCACGCAGAAAATTTTTTGCCGGGCTTTCTTATGGCGAACGTTTAAGGTATTATTTTGAACTTCGTGAACTGACAAATTTCCATAAGAAAACTATTCAGAAAGGTAGAATCTTTAAGGTTTACCACTCACACAATGCAAATTGATATTGCAGATAAGTTTTTCATAGCCTTTCTTACTGCTATGCAAGAAAGGCAGGTAAGGTACATGCTAATCGGCGGAATTGCAGTTAATTTTCATGGTTATAGCCGTAACACCCAGGACATGGATATCTGGCTTGCTCCAACTAATGAGAACCGTGAGATATTTTATATGGTTTTACTCGATATAGGATACACCGAAGAGGAAATAGCTGACTATAGAGATGAGGACTTTACAACATTTTTTAAATGTGAATTAGGAGAGATGCCTTACACCATTGATTGCCTTACATATGTACATCCAAACTTAAATTTTGATGAAGCCGAAAAGGTTATGATAAAATACGATGTTGGTGATGGTTTAATTTTAAATGTTGTGGATTTTGATTTTCTTAGAAAAATGAAAGTTTTGGCACACCGCCAAAAAGATTGGCTCGATGTTTCTGAATTGGATAAATTAAAAAATACTAAGTAATATCACACTTTTGCCCCTAAAACACATCGCCATGCCCAGCGTGTGGTGCGGTTAAAGCCTTTCCAGGTATCTACAAATTCAATAATATCTTTCAGGCAGTTATCAGCAAATTTTTGTTTGAAATTGTTGTAAGCAAGTTTGTAAACTTTATCAGGATTTTCGATGCCAATGCGCTCAAATATTTCCTTTTTTACATACATAGTACGGATGAAATAAATGTTCATTAATATTACATAGCTATATAAAGTACGTTTGATATAGCCTGCCTTTGATGAGTATCGTTCCAGTAAAGCTTTGGTAAACAGGATATGCCTACCTTCTTCAATATTATGCAGGTCGAACATTTTGCGCAGCACTTGGTAAACTTGCGGATTGCGGCGGGTGTAGTTGCCATAAACATCGGTTACCAATTCAACCGATACGCTGCCCATGAACAGGTAATCGGCTGGTAAATATTTGTTGCTGAATCCACCGATAAATTTATGTGTTCGCGATTGCGGTAAGGGGCTGCCATCTATTTTTGCTATGGCTTGCATAAACATTTCCTGGTGGCGAAATTCTTCTATTAATTCTCTACGTAAAAAGCGGTGTTCCACATCATCTTGCGGCAAGGTGAGCATATGGCGCGTCATGAACAGGCAGAACATACATTCGCCCCAGGCATAGGATGCGATTACCTGCACTAATTCATGCCGGCCAAGTTCAAGTTTTTGGGCAGTGGTGAGGGAATTGTAAATTTCAAGTCCTTGTAATGATGTAAGGACTTCGGGCAGAAATATTTCTTCAGTTTTAGGCTCTTCGTGCCAGGGAATATAGGTTTCCGGCATTAGCGGATGTTCCTGGCTTATTTTTATTAATCGCTCAATTGCTTTTACTTCCATTGCTCATATTAAACAAAGAGGCGCAATACATTGGGTCTCTTCACTGTTTTAAAAGAGACTCAACCTATTACGCCTCTATAAGGATAACGCAATTTTTATTGTTTTGGTTGCCGACGTTTTTACCTATTGTCCGAGCAAACCACGTTTTTCTTCCATCGGTTTGATATTAGGGGCGTGACCTCTGAAATCCTTAAACATTTTACCGTATTCGATAGTGTTGCCGCGTGATAGTATCATATCGCGGAAACGCTGACCGTTGGCGCGTGTTAATCCACCATTTTCGGTAAACCACGAATAGGCATCGTCATCCAACATTTCTGTCCACAAATAAGCATAGTAACCTGCGGCGTAGCCGTTTGCCCAAATGTGTAAAAAGTAGCTTGAACGATAGCGTGAAGGTACTTCCGGTAAATTCAGACCTGTTTTGGTGAGTGCAGCCATTTCAAATTTATCGGCGTCCTGTAGCGGCGCATCGGCTGAAAGTTCGTGCCATTGCATATCCAAAGCTGCCGCGGCAATAATTTCGGTTAAAGAATAGCCCTGGTTAAAGGTAGCCGCCTTTTTAATTTTGTCGACCAGTTCCTGCGGCATAGGCTTGCCGGTTTTATAATGAACAGCATAGTGGCTGAATACCTGTGGATATGAGGCCCAATGCTCGTTAAATTGCGATGGGAACTCCACAAAGTCGCGTGCTACGTTGGTGCCCGAAAGGCTTGGATATTGCTGGCTGGCAAATAAACCATGCAGGCCATGTCCAAACTCGTGGAACATAGTAGTTACATCATCAAAACTAATGAGCGCAGGTTGACCATCGGCCGGTTTGGTGAAGTTGCACACGTTAAATATAACGGGTTTTGTTCCCAATAATTTCGATTGGCCAACCATGTTGTCCATCCAGGCGCCGCCATTTTTGTTGTCGCGTTTAAAGTAATCGCAGTAGAAGAGACCGATCTGTGAGCCATCTTTATCTATCACATCAAAAACCCTTACATCTTTTTGATAAACCGGGATATCATGGCGTTCTTTAAAGGTAAGGCCGTAAAGCAGATTGGCTGCGTAGAATACACCATTTTGTAATACGTTGTTAAGTTCAAAATAAGGTTTGATCTCATTCTCATCAAGGTTGAATTTTTGTTTGCGTACCTGTTCGGAGTAAAAATTCCAGTCGTAGGGCTGTAGTTTAAAACTGCCTTTTTGCTTGTCTATAAGTGCCTGTATATCTGCGCCCTCTTTTTTGGCCCGGGCTACAGATGCGGGAACTAATTGTGCGAAGAATTTATCTACCGCTTCAGGTGTTTTTGCCATCTGATCCTGCAAATTCCAAGCTGCATAGTTGGGGAAGCCCAATAGTTTGGCTTTTTGCGCGCGTATTTGCGCTATTTTTACGATAGTGCTGCGGGTATCGTTTGAATCACTACGTTCGGCACGGTTCCATGAGGCATTAAATAGTTTTTGGCGGGTGTCGCGATTACTTAATGATTGCAGCAATGGCTGTTGCGTAGTATTTTGTATAGATATTTGCCATTTGCCATCCAGTTTATTCGCTTTAGCGTTTTGAGCCAAAGCATCTTTTTCACCTTGCGAAAGACCGGCCAATGCGGTAGTGTCGCTTATAGTAAGCGCTCCTGCTTTTGCGGCTGCCAATAGTTTGTTATTGAATTGGGCGCTAAGTGTTGCTTCCTCACCATTTAACTTTTTAAGTTTGGCTTTATCGTCATCGGACAAGTTGGCACCGGCTTTTTCAAACTGCTGAAAATAATATTCAACCAGGCGAAATGATTCCGGGTCTAGCTTAAGGGTAGCTCGGCTATCGTATATCGCCTTAACCCGCGCGAATAATTTTGAATTTAGGTAAATGGCATCTTGGTGAGCAGCCAGTTTTGGCGCTTCTTCTTCCTGCAGTTTTTGCAATGTGCTGTCGGTGTTTGCACCGGTAAGTACGTTCAAAACACGGCTGGCACGGGTTAATAGCTCACCACTTTTTTCCATGGCTACCAACGTGTTGTCGAAAGTTGGTGTATCGGTGTTGTTGGCTATTTTTTCAATTTCGGTCAAATGCTGTTTCATGCCTTCCTCAAGTGCCGGTTTAAAATCGCTGTCTTTAATTTTATCAAAAGGAGGTGCCTCGAAGGGCAATGTGCTTTTGGTAAATAGTGGATTAGTTGATGATGTATCAGCGCCCGTGGCTGATTTTTGGTTGCTGTTGCAAGATGAAATAATGCCCATCATTGTCGCTAATGGTAATAATAATATTGTTCTCATTGGTCAATTAAAAAGTTGAAATTACGATTTTCCAATATATTACGTTATATTAATTTAGCAACGCCGAAAGCACACTATATAATATGATATTTAACATCCCCAAAAAATCAATATCCCATCTGCTAATAGCAATAATTTTTATCGTATCAGTGAGCGCATGTAAGCGACGGGGCATACATGAAACGAAAGAACCGGTACACATATCATTTAAGCCAATTGCAAATATCGCTTATACTGAAGTACACAGGAGCCTTAAAAACGGACTATCATTTGATGATAATGGCTTTCAAACAGAGCCCGGCTATAAGATCACTTTCCTCACCAATGATTCGGCAAGCGTTTATAGTCCTGATAAAAAAGCGTTTATTAACTTTTATGTTTTTATGGAGCAGGACTCCATCTTTAATGTAGCCCGTTCCTATTTTAAAATGCAATTTATGAGCAAGGATAGCCTGAAGTTCCAGGTTCTGGAAGTTGAAGGGGATACACTGCACACCCGGCGGTCATTAGTTTATATGACTTTTTATTCCAATGACTATATAAAAGCTCATCACCTTGATATAGTTTCGTTAAACAAACCCACCCGCGCCGATACGCTATTCATCCAAAGAAAATCGGCAATCGCCAATAAAAACCCTGACAGTGCCTTTTCCGCCAGGCAGCCGGTAGAGTTAGCAAGCCGCAGCCCATTATTAACTGTTAAGCGGAACGTTGAGGAAAACGACCCGCTTAATCCTCCGGATGCCTCTGATTTTTACATGGACCCTGAGTTTAATATAATTATACGCAAAGCCTATGAAGACTTTTCTTATTCAGTAGCCATTTTTGTGGACAATAAAGGCAAATTATATTTCGATCGTTCAATGGTTTACGTTATGCCCGAGTTTCGCGAATCAAATACTAAAATACTTAAGGCGATTATAGACGGTTATTTAACTGCTTACCTTAAAGTTACGCCCGGCAGCACGTTGGGCATAAAGCACACCAGTTACATTATTGTCAATGTGGTAGGGAAGAAGGGCTGACATTTATGTCTTATTTAATTATATAGCTTTAAAAATTCAAGATTTTTTTCTTCAAATATGAATTTCACAGTGTTAATCGTAAAATCATTTACAAAAACTAAAAAGTTAATAAATTGATCTTGAATTGGAATTAGCGTTGCAATTGGAGATAGCTTGAAATAACTTTTGAAAAAATCACCTGCAAGGGATTGAATTTGATTTTTTGTATCCTGACTAATAATCATTCCATTGTGGGTAATGACATTCCTTAATATTGAAAACATAATGAAAAAATTATCCCAGGTAGTTTTGGATTCATCTCGAGTTATTTGCTCTGTAAACCTTAAAAAATTTTGAGAATTACCTTTGATAAAATCTATTATGTGCTGATTATTACTGGAATTTATCGTAAAACTATTGTCTTGTAAATATTTTTTTATTTCCGAATTAATTTGTCCCGGAGCTTTTTTGTTGTTAAAATTTATTTTTTTCTCTGGGAAATATTTTATGTTGATGGATTCAAGCAAAAGTATTTCAACGGAATTATAAGCCTTGACAACAGCTAAATTTATTATCCAATTAAAAAAATTATTTTTTTTATCATGCAATTCATTTGTTGAATAAGAAAAAGATAATTCATGATCTTTTAAATAGCCACTATTAGAGTTTGGATTGATGTCATAAACTGTAAATATTGATTCGTATAAAACTTTATTATTAGAATTATTTTTAATAAAATCATCTATTGATATAGTTAAAAATGATCTCCACCATTGTATATCATTCTGCAAAGCAAAAATATCTTGCCTATATTTTTCAAATGCTTCATTAATTTTAATCAGTTCATAATCTTCCATAATGCTATTTTTGAATTAGATGAAGAACGTGTTATTTGGTAGAGTTAAATCTACTCTTAATTTCTCTAAGTAAAATATACAATCAAAGTTAATTTACTAAAAATATTAGTAATTTTACTTTCATGGATGCGGATAGGATAACTGAGAAATTAAACATATTGGCTGATGCGGCTAAATATGATGTGTCATGTGCTTCGAGCGGCAGTAAGCGGAAGAATGAGAATAAAGGATTAGGCAATGCCAGTAATGGTATTTGCCATAGTTATACTGAGGATGGGCGATGTGTATCCTTGTTGAAAATACTGCTAACCAATCACTGTATTTTCGATTGTGCTTATTGTGTATCGCGCAAAACCAACGATATTAAACGCGCTGCTTTTACCGTGCAGGAAGTGGTTGATCTGACCATTAATTTCTATCGCCGCAATTATATTGAAGGGTTATTTTTAAGCTCGGGCATATTTAAAGATGCTGACCATACCATGGAGCGCCTGGTGCGGATAGCGAAAAAATTGCGTACCGAGCATAATTTCAACGGTTATATCCATTTAAAATCTATCCCCGGCGCCAGTGATGAATTGATGCGTGAAGCCGGGCTGTATGCCGACCGCCTGAGTGTAAACCTGGAAATGCCAACCGAAGCCGGTTTGAAGTTGTTAGCGCCGGATAAAAACCGCCAGGATATGATAGACCCCATGGCTTTTTTAAAGAAAGAGATCATTCAGCGGACGGAAGAAAAGAAGTTATTTAAAAAAGCGCCAATGTTTGCCCCAGCCGGACAAAGTACGCAGGTAATTATTGGCGCCACGCCTGAGAATGATAACCAGATATTGCAAACAGCAAATCATTTTTATAAGAATTTTAACTTAAAGCGGGTTTATTATTCGGGCTATGTGCCGGTTTTGGCTGATAAACGCCTGCCTGCTTTAAATACTACCGTGCCCATGGTGCGCGAGAACCGCCTTTACCAAGCCGATTGGCTGATGCGGTTTTATGGGTTTAGGGTGAATGAGATAGTAAATAATGACTAGCCACTGCTCGACCTGGACATTGATCCTAAATTAAGTTGGGCTATCCGTAATATGCAGGCGTTTCCTATCGATATAAATAAAGCCGAACTGCAAATGATATTACGGGTTCCGGGGATAGGGGTGCAGTCGGCCCAAAAAATTTTGAGTGCCCGCAAATTTTCCCGGCTCAATTGGGATCAGTTAAAAAAAATAGGCGTGGCTATAAACCGGGCCAAATACTTTATTATTTGTAAAAGTAATGAGTTCGAACGCCGGGATCTTACCGGCTCGAACATCAAGCAATTTATTTTGGCTGAATCACAAAGCAAATACCTTAAAAATACCCAAACGCAGCTAAGTATGTTTTAATTCACTCATTCGCTAACTCACTCATTCACTCAATACCAAATGACCCGGTTTTTATATGATGGTACTTTTGAAGGCATGCTTACAGCGGTGTTCGAACTATACGAACGCAGGCTAACGCATGTAAGAATGATAAAGGGCGAATATTATACCAGCGCTTTGTTTGATGATATAATTAAAATAACCACCGATGAAACACGGGCCGCACGTGTGTTGAAAGGGCTGCGGAAGAAATTATCATCTACCGGTATACAGCGCTTGTATATTGCCCATATGGCCGAATTGGATGGCGATGATGACAATATCCTTGGGTATATAAGGTATGCTTTTGATTCCGGGCAGAATATTGAGGAAGACTACGGGAATAAATACGTATTACGCGTATCGGAAATTGTGCAGATGATGCGCCGGGAAAGGCACAGGATGGAAGCCTTTGTCCGTTTTCAAAAGTTAAAGGACGATACTTTTTATGCCGGTATTCAGCCTGATTTTAATGTATTGCCCATGCTCATCAAGCATTTCAAGAACCGCTATGCCGATCAGAAATGGATAATATATGACCTGAAGCGTAGTTATGGCTTATATTATGATCTGCATGATACGCAGTTTATCTCCCTCGATTTTTCAGCCATACCCAAAGCCCCGGCAATATTGTAGCCGCTTATGGTGAAGACGAGGGCATTTACCAGCACCTATGGAAAAATTATTTTAACAGCGTAAATATTCCCGCACGTAAAAATACCAAGTTACATTTAAGGCACATACCTAAAAGATACTGGAAGCATTTGACCGAGAAAATATAAGAATATGGACAAGGAATCGGTGTGATCACAAAACAACAATATCTGTTAAATCCTTAATTTCGCGAATATTTTCTCAATAAAAATTTCTTCCAAAATGTTATTTTGTGAATAAGGGCAATGTGGATAATGCTGGAAAACGTTAAGCATAAGAAAGCGCAAAGTATTATTAATCAGCCAACATAAATTGTTCAAAAAGATTAAAATAGTGTTAGCAACGTGTTAATAAAAAACAAAAAAAATAGTTGACATGGGATGATCTATGTCCCTATATTCTAATCAACAAGAACGACGTACTTTGACAGCCTTGAGATACACAAACTGAAATCAGACGAACCTTCGGGGGAGTAGCGAACAGGGAAAGTAACTCATCATTCAGCGGAAAATGGCTACAAGCGAATTACCGGGAAAATGAGAAAAGGTATTACAGAAACTGCTAAACTTTACGGAGAACAGCAGAAGAAACTAATGACCTTGAAGCAAACAGTGTTAGCACACAATGAGAGATCAGCATTCGAACGAAGAAAGATCATCAGCGTTTAGCGAGCAACGGCAGCGTTAGTATCCGCAGGATAGTGGCAAACCCGGAACCTCCGATGAACACACTTACCGCTCTTCGCGAGAATGGCAGTAGTTAAGGGTTGAACGGATACCGGCAGCGTCCCGTCCGTAGGGGTGCCAAACATAAACCGGGGCATGCAAAAACTAACTGGTACATCAGCATTCGTACAGAGTAACGATACAGACCAGAGTGGGTACTATAACACTGACATGATCAGGTCGGTCACTTTACACAAAACTTGATGCTCTATGGCGGCTACGGCCGGCAAAGAGTAGGAAACGGAAGTTCAAATCGCAAGAGGAGGCTTCCGTTTTCGCTTTTTATACCTATTTGTCATTGCTATGCCTGTGGGAAACGTATTTTAATAGCGGCCCACGGCAACCTCGTACCTAATGCAGGTATCCCATCTCAGCTATAAACCCAAACTACATAAATTGGGATGTAAACTGTCCGGTTGACACGTTAACTGCTTGATGGTGGCTTCCAGATTAACGTAGCTGAAATGCACTGGCTGTACCGACAAAAACAAATTTTTAGATATATAGTGATTGGTTAAAAATATTCTCTGTTTGGCGCGTTCAGCTTCGATCACATTCATGAAAATTATATTTTAAGACTT
>CAIWRU010000077.1 GCA_903915155.1 uncultured Mucilaginibacter sp. | reverse complement strand
TTATTTAAAAATTCAATTTCTTTAAAGCTATACTCTAAATCTGTGTTAATATTGTGGCGTACCACTAAAACACCATTATTTTTTACATTTTTAATGATGCCGGTAAAATCTTTACTGTTCGACCGAAAATTATGCTCTTCGTTTAACCAGTATAGTCGGCTTAAGTACGTTTCCCTTACAAACGATAATTTGCCCGCTTTCAGGTTCAGGTACCAAGCTTCAATATTGCTGCAAATTTGCGATAATAATACTTTTAAATCCTCATTTCTCTGTAAGATTTGAAATACCGAAGTTGCATTCGGCACCCAGTCGGGGAAAGTTTGCTGGTTCACATTCAGCCCGATACCTATAACCGATTGCTTTATCTGGCTGCCCTGCAGTAAATTTTCTATCAGCATGCCGCCAAGTTTTTTATCGGAATAATAAATATCATTGGGCCATTTTATTTTTAACTTATCGCCCAAAAGCGGCTTAAGCGCATCGTAAACGCCAAGGCTTATTGCCCTTGTAAGGTCAAATTGATCGGCTATGGACAAAAACGTGGGATTAAGCAACAGGCTAAAAGTTAAATTTTTGCCCGGTTCGCTATGCCAGCGGTTTTGCTGCTGCCCACGGCCTGCATACTGGCTTTCTGCCATAATGACCGTTCCCTCAGGCAATGGCTTGGAATTTGACAAGGTATTCTTGAGGAAAGTGTTTGTTGAGTCGACTTCTTTAATTGTGATTAAATTTTGACCAACAAATAATCCTGAAAATGTGTTATTTTGCAAAGTATAATAAATTGTAACTAAATTACGTTCAAAACTAATTCTTTTTGATGGTAAAAAGTAAAGCGTTAAAGGAATCCGCGTATATTTCTGAACTTGCCATACATGGCATGCAGGAAAAAAAGGCCAATGACATTGTCAGGTTAGACCTCCGGAATATTTTCAGTTCAGTATCAGATTACTTCGTTATCTGCCATGCTGACTCGACCACACAGGTAAAAGCAATTGCAAATAGTGTTGAAGAAGAAATATTTAAAGCTACGCAACAGGAACCCTGGCGCAAGGAAGGACTGGAATATAGCGAATGGATATTACTGGATTACGTTGATGTTGTTATACACATTTTCAGGACTGATAAACGTGAATTTTATGGGGTTGAAGACCTTTGGGGCGATGCCGAAATAAAGAATTACCGCAGTGCCTGACAAGCATACGTTTATGTGCCTTGTTATTAATGTTTAATTGTAAATTGTAAATTGTAAGTTTGTGCTTGTAAAAAAATGAAAGATCCTAAAGATAATAAATTGGAAAAACCGCGCCCTATACGTAAACTATCAAATAAAAAGCCTGTGAAACCACCTAAGTTTAACCCGATGTGGATTTACGGGGTTATTTTATTTGCCATGTTTGCCTTTGTACTTTTTATGCAAACAGATGCGGGCAAACCTATCACCTTTCAGCAATTTGAAACGTATTTAAAGGCTGGTGATGTAGACAGGCTTGTAGCCTCGAAAACTGGCGATTTTGTACAGGCTGATGTTTATATTAAGCAAAGCAGTATTACCAGTAAGCCTGAATTTGCTGAAATTAAGAAAGCACAAGGTAATTTTAACTTAACGCCCGGCACCAACCCGCAGTTTTATTTTACTGATGCCTCATACGAAAGCCTGAAGCAATCAGTAAGCGCGGCACAAAAAGATGTACCGGATGGGCAGAAGATATTACCTGAATACAGGGAAAGCGGTAGCCTTTTCTCGAATCCGCTTGTGCAGATAGTTATAATGGTGGTATTAGTTGTTGCCTTATGGCTGTTTGTAATGCGCCGTATGTCGGGCGGTTCGGGCGGTGGCCCGGGTGGGCAAATATTTAATATCGGGAAGTCGAAAGCTACTTTGTTTGATAAAGAAGCGCAAGTTTCGGTTACATTTAATGATGTGGCGGGGCTTGAGGAAGCCAAGCAGGAAGTAATGGAAATTGTCGACTTCCTGAAAAACCCTAAAAAATATACCAACCTGGGTGGTAAAATACCTAAGGGCGCATTGCTGGTAGGCTCGCCTGGTACAGGTAAAACCTTATTGGCCAAAGCCGTTGCAGGTGAGGCGCAGGTGCCGTTCTTCTCGCTGTCAGGTTCCGACTTTGTGGAAATGTTTGTGGGGGTAGGTGCATCGCGTGTCCGTGATCTGTTCCGCCAGGCTAAGGATAAAGCACCATGTATTATATTCATTGATGAGATTGATGCCATTGGCCGTGCCCGTGGTAAAAACAATATTGTAGGCGGTAACGATGAACGTGAAAATACCCTGAACCAGTTATTGGTTGAGATGGATGGTTTCGGTACCGATTCGGGTATTATTATATTGGCAGCTACTAACCGTCCCGATGTATTGGATTCGGCCTTATTACGCCCCGGTCGTTTCGACAGGCAGGTATCAATTGATAAACCCGACCTGATTGGCCGTGAGCAGATATTTAAAGTACACTTAAAACCGGTTAAACTGGCAGAGGGTGTTGATGCTAAAAAATTATCGGCACAAACACCCGGTTTTGCAGGTGCTGAAATTGCCAACGTTTGTAACGAAGCTGCTTTGATAGCCGCCCGTAAAAACAAAGAGGCAGTTGATATGCAGGATTTCCAGGATGCAATTGACCGTGTGATAGGTGGTTTGGAGAAAAAGAACAAGATCATATCGCCCGAAGAAAAACGTATTGTGGCTTACCACGAAGCAGGACATGCTATTGCAGGCTGGTTTTTAGAACATGCTGACCCGCTGGTTAAGGTATCAATTGTTCCGCGTGGCGTTGCCGCTTTGGGTTATGCCCAATACCTGCCAAAAGAGCAATTCCTGTACACTATTGAGCAACTGGAAGACGGCATGTGTATGACACTTGGCGGCCGTGTTGCCGAAGATATTATTTTTGGTAAAATATCTACAGGCGCACAAAACGACCTTGAACGTATAACCAAATTAGCTTATGCCATGGTAACCATTTATGGTATGAACGAAAAGGTGGGCAATGTATCATTTAACGATACACAGGGCGAATACCAGTTTAACAAGCCATACTCTGAAAAAACATCGGAACTGATAGATGATGAAGTACGTGGCCAGATAAACGCGGTTTATGCACGTACCAAAAAATTACTTACCGATAAGCGCGATGGTTTGGAAAAACTGGCCAACAAGCTGATAGAAAAGGAAATTTTATTCCAGAGTGATTTGGAAGAAATATTAGGCAAACGCCCCTTTGATAACCGTACCACTTACGATGAATTTGTAAACGGTACGCCAGCTGAATCAAACCAGGAACCGGCTGCGCAAAGCATGGTTCATGAGGGCGTGGGCGATCATTCAGGAACTTTTGAAAGAAATCCTGAAGAGAAGGACGCGACCGCAGGTAACGAATAAGTTTAAAATTAAAAGTATAAAGTCCAAAGCAGAAAAGTAAAACTTCGGCTTTGGACTTTTTGCTTTTAGAATATATTGAAATATTGATTGAAAGATTAAAACAAAGCAATAGCTTTAGGCTTTAATCTTTCAGCTCCAGGCTCAAACAATGCGCGATATTACTACATCAAAAGAAAAATTACTAAAAAAAATACGCAAGGCCCTGCTCGAAAAACGGGACAATCCTTACCCTAACCTTGAGGACCAGCCCCTATACCCTGCCGAAGAGGAAATGCTGGAAGTAGTTTTTGCCGAGCAGTTTACTAATGTACAGGGCCAGTTTGTTTTTTGCGAAGACGAGATACAATTTATTGAAACCCTCCTAAACCTTGCCGAAGAGCGCAAGTGGCATAAAATATATTGCTGGGAGCCTGCATTACAGGATATATTAACGCGCTACGATTACCCCTTTTTTGAAACTGATAAAGATTTTGACGACGCCCAGGTTGGCTTTACCCTTTGTGAAGCGTTAATTGCGCGCAATGGCAGTATATTGTTATCCAATTCGAATATGGCGGGCCGCCGGTTAAGTATATATCCGCCGGTGCATATCGTACTCGCCTATACATCACAACTGGTTGGCGATTTAAAAGATGCCTTCAAACTTATAAAAAGCAGGTATGGCCAGCGCCTGCCTTCAATGCTCACCACCGTAACCGGCCCTAGCCGCACCGCTGATATTGAAAAAACACTTGTCTTGGGGGCTCATGGCCCTAAGGAACTATTTGTTTTTTTGCTTGACGGGTAAATCCATATTGCTTAAAATAATAAGTCCAATCCTATAGTTTAAGGTCTTCCAACTTGCTGTCTTCAAGTACTAGTCTTTCGCTTTCGCCGGTGCTGTTATACTGCCATTTAATCAGCCTGATACTGCCATTTTCAATTTCAATGCCGGTAATATCACCATCGTCAAAGCAACAGCAACCACTATTAAAATAGGTGGGCTTGTAGATTGTAAAGTCGGGTACAATATCGCCTTTAGCATGCCTTTTGGTTATTTGTTTTTGCAGATCATTTATAAGTTTAGTACTATTTGCCTTTTTCGCCTTTTCCAGTTCATCATATAATTTCTCCAGTTGCGTTAGCGATTTAAAAACCGGTTGATGCGTGTGGCCGGTAATAAGCACCATTTTTTCCCGTTTCGCGCTCCATTGATACATGATACGGTTATGATCAGTTTTTAGCTGATCATTATTTGCCGGGGTATTTGGATTGATACGCAGATATGCTTGAAATGGCCCCCAAATATCAGACACAAACCATTTGCTGAACCAATTACCATCACTTTGCAAATCGCCTTGGTGCCCGTGTGTCAGGAAAATGGACAGCGTTTTGTTATTTACCAATGTTTGCAATATAACGCCTTCATGGGTTTTTAGCCGCTGACCGTATAATTGCATAAGGCTAACAGGCGCAAGCGGGTCATTATCCCAATACAAATCATGGTTGCCGAATATTTTAATAAAGGCTTTTCGTTTTAAAAATAATTTTTCCTTTTCAAAAGTAGCCTTATTGTGCTTTTTTACACTGATGAAAAGGTTCTCCCAAAGCTCCTCGCTATCACCCAAATTAATGTAAAAGAAATTTTCGCGCTCATAATGATCAAGGGCAGCCAGGTAGTTTTTATTGGCGCTGGCAAAAATCAGCCATATTATAATAGATTTGAAGGCAATTCAATCATTAAAGATTTATCAGTTTCTACTTCGTCTACTCTTTTATTATAAATATCGATTAACTCTTTAATGTGAAGTATTAAACTTTGTTTATCAAAAGCACTAATTTCTTCAATATTTTGCGAAACAAATGATTCTATAGATTCAACTGCTATTTGCTGTTGGCAAGCTTGTTCTGCATTTTGCCTAGTCCCAATTAATTTACTATCCGGTACCAATAGAAATGGCTTAAGGCCTTGAGATATATTATGCTTGCATTTTTCGAAGACTGCCTGCATAGGTGCTACAGTAATATGGAATGCGGTGTGGCCAATAAGAAAATCGCCAGGTCTGTTAGTTTGCATATCTGCAGTACTTGCAGATTCATTCGATACTTCAATATTTGGGAAACGCAACTGTAATTTAGCTCCTATTAGATGTTGGGCTACATATCCAGCTTTTCCTTCATGAATAGCGCTAAGCAAAAGATTATGAACGGCATACCAGGTTGAAAGTGCTGGATTATATATTAATTTTATTTTTTGCCTGTTGTGATAATCCACTACTCTTTCTACAAGGAACTTTTGCATATCCAGCAATATATTATTTCTATCAATATCGCTTACTAACTCTAGATTTAATGATTCAATGGCTTTCAATAAGGATTTTACTTCTGATGGTCCCCCTCTATTTGTTCGTCCCCCTTCCTTAGCAAATGCTCTTACTTCACCAAAGGATTTTAATATACTAGCAACAGCTGCACCACTAGCACCTTTAATTTGCATTCCGCCGTCTGCTATATGTGAGTTAAAAGTAAGATTAAAGTTTTCCTGTAGGCGATTTAATACTACTAAGGCAGTAGCTATACTTCCATTTGCCGGGCCATTATTAGCTTTTACCACTTTTAACGATTGAAACCAATCAGTAAATTCTTTAGGCGGGCTCTGCATAAGTTATATCAGTTTCTGGATTTTGTTCTTTAATAATATTTGCAAAAGTAGGATTAAGATAGTTTTCCGCAATCCAAGTAATAACAGGCACACAAACCGCATCCCCAAATCCAAAAAGAGCTTCATTTGCTGTGCCTGATAAAGTAAAATTATCTGCACCCATTAGCCTTGCACATTCTCTTGGAGTTATCAATCTTATATTTATTTCACCCTTCCCAACTTCTAATAAAATTTGTTTTGCGCTTCCACCTTTAGGGGTACGCAAACAGCCGGCAATTCCATCAAAACGAATTTCTGCCATTGATTTTCCATTTCTAGTACGACGAAATGCTGTTAAATATTTATACTCTGCATTGTTTTTAAATGTTAATAGCTTAGTTAGATGCCCTTCTGAGGTTTGATTTAAAAAATACTCGACCCTTTTTTTATTCCACCATAAATTTGATTTTTTAGGGATTACTTCGACAATTTGCGTAAACTCGGTATATAATGCAGGAAGATCTGGCAGGTCGTGATTTATATCCCAATTAATCTCTGGATGATTAAAGATAAAGTCAACCAGGCTAGATGGCCGCAATTTTGTTCCTTCAAAATACTGCCTAATTCTCAAATTTGTTATCGGCTCATTTGCCAATTTCCCAACAACAAATAGTCTTACTCGGCTTTGAGGTACAAAATTAGCAGCATTAATAATAAAAGGATCTACATTATATCCTAGTTCGTTTAATGCTAGAAGTGCGTCACTAAAATCCTTTCCTTCATTTGAAGTTAGAAAGCCTGCTACGTTCTCCAAAAGAATTAATGGTGGCTTTTTGGCACCCATATTTTGTAAAATATCTACAAACCCCCAAAACGCAGATGAGCTAGACCCATTGAGACCTTCCCTTCGGCCAGCTAGTGAAAGATCAGTACAAGGAAATGATGCCGTTGCTAAAGTGACATCTGGTATCATACTAGCAGTTAATTTATGAATGTCTTCTAATAAGAAATGATCCCTGGCAGTTGTGAAATGGTTCAAGTAAAGCCTTTTTTTAGTTGGATCAATATCGTTGGCCAATGTCACATTCCAGTTGGCTTTTTCAAGACCTGCTCGCATAAGTCCTATACCAGCAAAAAATTCAGCGACATTCTTATTAACACCCTGTTTTATTTTTCCTTGGTTCGCCATTATTATAAGCCATTGGATTATTTAATTCGAAGATAACTTTTTCTTTAGTGCCGCCAAAATCACTTTGTTAACATATTGGGATTTCATAAATTCTATAAACCAAAAAAAAGGCGCTAAAAGCGCCTCTTAAAAATCCATATAGCATGATTAGAATCTTAAACTTCTTCAGCTTCCAAAGCCATTTGCTCATCAACCAATATACGACCGCAGTGTTCGCAAACGATGATCTTTTTACGCTGACGAATATCCGACTGGCGCTGTGGCGGGATCTGGTTAAAGCATCCTGAGCATGAATCGCGCTGGATGGTTACTACTGCCAACCCGTTTTTCGCGTTGCCACGCAGGCGATTGTAAGCAAACATTAAACGTTCCTCGATACCGGCTTTAGCTTTTTCAGCTTGAACGGTTAATTCGTTCTCGTCCTTTTCAGTTTCAGAGGTAATTGTACCTAACTCAGCTTTTTTAGCGTCAAGGTCGCTTTTACGTGCTTCAAGGTCGGCAAGGGCTTTTTCGTAAACCTGGGTTTTGGTAACAATTTCAAAACCAAATTCGCGAATTTTCTTTTCGCTTACCTGTATGTCCAAACCCTGAATCTCAATTTCTTTCGAAATTGCATCATACTCGCGGTTGTTTTTAACCTCGTTTAGTTGGGTTTCGTATTTTTTGATGTTTGATTGCGCTTCCTTTATCAGGTTTTTGCGGGTAACTATATCATCTTCCAAATCATCCAGCTCGCCTTTTATCTTCTGAATGCGGGTTTCAAGACCTGCTACATCATCTTCAAGATCGGCAACTTCCATTGGTAATTCACCTCTTACCTGGCGGATCTTATCAATTTTGGTGTGGATAGTTTGTAGTTCGTATAAAGCTTTAAGCTTTTGTTCTACGGTTTGTTCCATTAAATATAATATTTGACGGGGTTTGTATTAATCTCTGTTAAACGGACGGCAAAGGTACTAAATTTTTTTCTAATTATTTCAACTAATAATTGTTGCGTAAATTGCTCACTTTCAAAGTGCCCAATATCGGCTATTAGTATCTTTCCTTCGGCATCAAAAAACTCGTGGTATTTATAGTCGGCAGTGATAAAAATATCGGCTCCGGCAGCTATGGCTTGCTTTAATAAAAAGCCTCCTGCACCGCCGCAAACTGCTACTTTTTTTATGTGCTTATTGGTAAAAGCTGTATGGCGTATTACATGTGCCTGCATCTTTTCTTTCACCAGGCCTAAAAAAGCTTCTTCGTTCACGGCAATATCCAGCTCTCCTATCATGCCCGAGCCTACCTGCTGGTTGGGATTGGTGAGGTGGTAGAGGTCGTAGGCTACTTCCTCGTAAGGATGTGCCAAAACCAGCGCCATTAAAATCTTGCTTTCGAGGTTAGCGGGGTAGATCACTTCTATCCTAATCTCTTCCTCGGTGTGGCGTATGCCGGGTTCGCCTACATACGGGTCGGAATACTCATTGCCTTTAAAAGTACCTGTGCCTTCGGCGTTAAAGCTGGCCTCGCTGTAATTGCCAATGTTGCCTGCCCCGGCATGGAATAGCGCGTTACGCACCTGCTCAGCTTGCGCTGTGGGTACATAGGTAACCAATTTTTTTAACAGGTTTTGTTTGGGCGATAGTATACGCGTGTTTTTTACGCCCAGCGTTTCGCAAATGCGCGCGTTTACGCCGGTGTTTATATTATCCAGATTGGTATGTATAGCATATATGGCAATGTTATTACGGATGGCCTTTTCAACCACGCGCTCTACATAAGTTTTGCCATTGAATTTTTTAAGTCCCTTAAATACAATGGGGTGATGCGATACGATCACCTGGCAATTGGTGGCTATGGCTTCATCAACCACCGCCTCGGTACAATCAAGCGATACAAGCGCCTGGTAGATCTCCTGCCCGGGATTGCCGACTATAAGGCCGCAATTGTCATAGTCTTCCTGGTAGGCTAAGGGCGCCAGGCTTTCGAGGTAATCAGTAAGGGCTGATAATTTCATGTTTTGGGATTACACAGATTTGTAAAATGATTACACTGATTTATAAACAATAACACCGATCTCAAAAATAAATTAAAATCGGTGTAATTATAATTAAATGTAAAAAGCTTTATGCTTTAGTCTTTTCGCTTTCAGCTTAAGCCCCCATTTTGGCTATCTGGAAGCTTTCGTAAGCTATTTTCTTGTTATATTCAAATGCAAGTGTTTTGTGGTTCACCAGGTCGACTATTGAGCCTATAACGCACAAGCCCCCTGTAAAAAGGTATAATAAACCCATGCCTACCTGGCCTACTATAAAGCGCTGCAATCCGGGTACTAAGCAAGTGCCGATGATACAGAAGATCAGCATGTCCTGCGGGCTTTTACGCTTGCCTGCGTATACCATAAAGAAATATTTATTCTGGTTTTCATTAAGGCCCTGTGTAGCCTGTTGTAAAAGACCAATTTCTTCAGGCGAAATACCTGGTAGTGACATGTAAGGATTTTGGAAAGGTTCCATGATATTGTTTTGATTTAAGTGGTGTTGTTTAATTTTAACGTAAAACTAATATAGAACTAAAAGTTGAGCAATGCAAAACTGGCAGGTGTTTCAAATATGTCGGTAAGGCTGGTGAATAACTCGGTGGAAATACTTATTCTGTCCGTCCGTTCCCTGTGCCCATAGTTGTGGACACGAATTGGCCATCGTGCAATCGTTCTCTAACACGTTGCTTCACCAAATCAACTATCCTGTAAAGAATAACAAGCAAAGCCGGTATGCCCAACCAGTGTGCATGGAATGAATTGCGTATATCGCCATGCAATAAAAATGCTATGGAATGCCCCAGTCCACAACCGGGGCACCAGGTAATGCCCATCAGCTTTAAAGGGCACAAGGTATAATGCGATGCCTGAGTAGGATCGCTTATGCCCAAAGCTATAAGGGCTGCAACCCAGAAGGTAAGTTCGAAATATTTGAAATAGAATGCTCTAATCAACTTTGTTTGATTTGGTTGTCAGTATCAAAGATATAGCTAATGAACTTAACAAACCAATTAATAAAGCACCAAACATACGGCCCGAGAAGTCGCGCAGGTTGTTGCCCGCGCTGATATAGCTGATGTATAAAATGCAGGCGAAAACTGCTATAACGCCGCCTAATACCAATATTTTAAAGCATTGTATCAGGGCTTCCAAAAAACCCATTTTGCCGCCGCAATCAATATCGCGATAGCTCTTGATACCAAAATAAAGCCCCACTACGGGGATGAGGATAGATACATATTCAATAGGTGCAACCTGGTCCTTATTCAGGTCATACCCCGTTAAGTGCATAACAAATAACCATAAACCGCTTAGGATACCGATAACAATCCCGGTAATAAATGCATTCTTCATTGTAATTGTAATTTTGGTTAAATAATTGAGCTGATATACAAGATACGTTCAATATCAGTAAAAAGTTATTAAAGTGCAATATTGTTTTATTAATTCGCTTTATAATTTAGCCGGTTGGGTCAAAAGCCCTTTTTTGCGTACATTTGCAGCGTTTTGAACATCCGTGATATATTAGACAGATATAAAGCCGATGAACGGGTAACAGCCCTGGCGCAAGCCCTTAACGCTGCTAAAAACCCAAGGATTCAGCTTCGTGGTTTAGTCGGATCGAGCGATTCGGCTATGGCGGTAGCTTTGTATTTTTTGCAGCATCAGCACATGATCTTCGTGCTGCCCGACCGTGAAGAAGCCGGTTATTTCCAGGCTGATTTAGAAAACCTTACCGGCAAAGAGATACTGCTTTTCCCATCATCATACCGTAAACCGTTTGAATTTACCCAGCCCGACAGCAGCAACGTGCTTGCCCGTGCCGAGGTATTGAACGAGCTTAATCATTCATCGGAATTTGGTCAGTTGGTGGTTACCTATCCCGAGGCATTGGCCGAGAAGGTGATAGACCGTGCATCGCTTGAAAAGAATACGCTTGAAATATCAGTCAATAATAAACTAAGCCTCGACTTCATCAACGAGTTTTTGGTGGAGTATGACTTCGACCGTGTTGATTTTGTGTACGAACCGGGGCAATTCTCCATCCGTGGAGGGATAGTGGATATTTTCTCCTTCTCGCATGAACTGCCTTACCGCGTTGAATTCTTCGGCGACCTGATCGAATCTATCCGTACCTTCGAGATAGAGAGCCAGCTATCGGTTGAGCAGGTGAAAAGCATTACGATAGTACCCAACGTTCAATCCAAATTTTTGACTGAAAGTAACATCACCCTGCTGGAATATGTTGATGCCGGTACGCAGGTTTGGATAAAGGATGTACAATTCACCCTGGATATTATACAGGATGGCTACAAAAAAGCTACCCAGTTGTGGAAAGCATTATCCGCCGATGAAAAAGAGAAGAACCTGGATTGGATCGACCCTAAATTCGGCTTTACCGATGAAAAGCTCATCGCCTCACAGCTAACCGATTTCCCGGTAGTAGAGTTCGGCAAGCAGTTCTTCTATACGCCTAACGATACCATCAACTTTGATATGCGCCCGCAGCCTTCCTTCAACAAGGATTTTACGCTGCTTATCCATAACTTTAAAAATAACGAGGCCGAGAAGATTGAGAACTTCATCCTCACCGATTCAGCCCGACAAGTAGAGCGTTTGTATGCCATTTTGGATGACCTGGATAAAACTGTAAAGTTTACCCCCATCAGCATATCCATCCGCGAGGGTTTTGTTGATCATACGCAAAAATTCGCCTGCTATACCGATCACCAGATATTCGACCGCTATTATAAATATAAGCTTAAGAAGGGCTATCAGCGTTCACAAGCTATCACCCTAAAAGAATTACGAGAGCTTAAACCCGGCGATTACGTTACCCACATAGACCACGGTATAGGCAAATACAACGGTCTGGAGAAGATAGAGGTTAACGGTAAAATGCAGGAGATGATACGCCTGCTGTATGCCGATAACGACCTGCTGTACGTAAACATCAACTCGCTTAACCGCATCAGCAAATACAGCGGTAAAGAGGGCGCAATCCCCAAAATGAATAAACTCGGTACCGATACCTGGGAGCGCCTCAAGAAAACCACAAAAAAAAAAGTTAAAGACATAGCCCGCGACCTGATAAAGCTTTACGCTAAACGCAAGGCGCAAACCGGCAATGCTTTTTCGCGCGATAGTTATTTGCAAACCGAATTGGAAGCATCGTTCATTTACGAGGATACGCCCGACCAGGAAAAAGCTACTGCTGATTTCAAAAAGGATATGGAATCGCCGCACCCGATGGATAGGCTCATTTGCGGCGATGTGGGCTTTGGTAAAACCGAGGTTGCCATCCGCGCGGCGTTTAAAGCCGTTGCCGATAGCAAGCAGGTAGCTATTTTAGTGCCGACGACCATACTTGCCGCCCAACATTATAAAACCTTTAGCGACCGCCTAAAAGGCTTCCCTGCCAATATTGATTATGTGAACCGCTTTAAAAGCAGCAAGCAGATAAAAGATACTTTGGAGAAGCTGAAGGATGGCAAGGTCGACATCATCATCGGTACGCACCGTTTGGTGAGTAAGGATGTAAAGTTTAAGGATTTGGGCCTCATGATCATTGACGAAGAGCAAAAATTCGGCGTTAGCACCAAAGAAAAGCTAAAGCAAATGCGTGCCAATGTGGATACGCTCACACTTACCGCTACGCCTATCCCGCGTACGCTACACTTCTCGCTGATGGGTCCGAGGGATCTGTCCATCATTTCCACGCCGCCGCCAAACCGCCAGCCTGTGGTAACCGAGCTGCATGTGTTTAACGATAAGCTGATAAAAGAAGCCGTTGAGTTCGAGATAAACCGCGATGGTCAGGTGTTCTTTATCCATAACCGGGTTAACGACCTGCCGCAACTTGGCGGCATGATACACAAGCTGGTGCCCAAGGCCCGCATAGGTATAGCGCATGGTCAGCTGGAGGGCGATGCTTTGGAAGATGTGATGCTGAAATTTGTGAACCACGAGTACGATGTACTGGTGGCTACCACCATTATCGAAGCAGGGCTTGATATACCCAACGCCAACACCATCATCATAAACCACGCCCACATGTTTGGTTTGAGCGATTTGCACCAAATGCGCGGCAGGGTTGGTCGGAGCAATAAAAAGGCGTATTGCTATTTGTTGAGTCCACCATTAAGCACCCTCACCAGCGAGGCCCGTAAGCGCCTGAGCGCCATCGAGGAGTTCAGCGACCTCGGCAGCGGCTTTAACGTTGCCATGCGCGACCTCGACATACGCGGCAGCGGTAACCTGCTCGGTGCCGAGCAAAGCGGCTTTATTGCCGAAATAGGCTTCGAGATGTACCACAAGATACTGGATGAAGCGATACAGGAACTTAAGGATGACGAATTTAAAGGCGTATTCCCCGAAGATAAGCCCCGCCCGTTCATCGCCTTTACGCAGGTGGATACCGACCTCGAGATACTCATCCCCAACGAATACGTAACCAGCCTTAGCGAGCGCTACAATCTGTACGCCGAAATGGCAAAGCTGGAAAACGAAGTAGAGCTAAGCGCCTTCCGTCAGCAATTGCACGACAGGTTTGGTCCGCCGCCGCCGCAGGTAAGCGCGCTGCTCAACACCATGCGCCTGCAATGGCTGGGCAAAGCCATCGGCTTCGAGAAGATATCGCTTAAGAAAGGCATCCTGCGCGGGTATTTCATCACCAACCAGCAATCGCCCTATTACGAAACCGGCATCTTCCGCCAGGTACTCAGCTTTGTACAGGCAAACCCCCGCCGCTGCAACCTCAAAGAAGTAAAAAGCACCCTGCGTTTAAGCATTGATGGCGTAAGCAGTATTGACGAAGCCATTGAGTTATTGAATGGCATTGTGGAACCTGTTGAGGCTTTGTAGGAATTTCGGATTTCGGATGTTCAATTTCGGATTTATTTTTAGGCTTTTTGCCTGTTCATATTTTACTGTATATGAGGTTTTTGCTGTAACCCAAACACAGCCTAAACGCACCTAAACACCACCTAAACAGTGCCCAAACGCCCCATAAACACAACCCAAACGAGCCCAAACAAACCGAAATTAACCTAAACAAGCCTAAACAGTCCCAAACACTTAAGGTGCTGGCAAACAGTTGATTGATTTTGTATACTGTTCACGAGGAATGAACGCTTGTGAACGCTTATTTTTGACTACGCCGAATTCCGGCAATCACGCAATTCGCCATTAATCCTTACAACTTATTTGTTTATTTAATTTAAAATTGTAAATTTATACAACCGTATAATATTACTTACCTAAACCTAAATAGTGAAAGATTTCAGTTGGTTAAATAATAAAACTCCAAGGGCAGTGGATCAATTGCGACTTTGGCCCGAAAACCCTCGCTTAAACCCAGAGGAAACCCATATTTATTTGAGTGATTATGCTAATGACCTTACTAGTGATAGAGATAGGAGCTATTTTTTTGATTTGGTTAAATCTATTATAGAAGATGGGTTTATTCCCGCTGACCCAATAGTTGTCTGGCAAAATGATTCAAATGGTAAGTTTTATGTGGCTGAGGGAAACAGAAGAGTATTAGCCCTTAAATTACTACGCGATCCTCTTAAATCGCCTCAAAGCATAAGAGGGTTTATGATAAAGCAATCACAAAAAATTAATAAAAAGGATATTGAAAAAATACTGGTTAATGTGGCTCCAACATTTGACGATGCAGAATGGTACATTAATCAACGAAATAATGCTTCTTCATTACAACTGCCTTGGTCACGCATTCAACAGCAAAGATGGATTGCGGAACTTTATGATAAATATGAGGGTGATATTGAAAAAATAAAGACTGTGACGAAAATGTCACAAGGTGAATTGGAAGGCTTTATTAGAATATTAAAAATCAAGGATTTAGTTAATGAAAAAGAAGTAAAAGAAAATTTAACAGAGGAAGAGTTTGAAAAGGCTTCATCACATAAATTTCCAATTACAATTTTAGAACGATTTTTTTCTATAGCCGAGGTAAAAGAAAAGTGGGGTATTGATAACTTAGGAATTGATATTAATATTAAGTCGAACAGAAGAAGTTTTTTAAACGCTTATACTGCATTAATTAAGAAAATCATTGATAAAGATGCAGATATAAAAATTGATACTAGGACTATTACATCAAATTTATCAGAAATTCTGGAGTCTTTACCCACGGTTAGTTTTGAGGAGGAAGAAGAATCATCACAAGATGAGGACTCTTCAGCCGAAAATTCGTTACCTGAAGCACAAAATGCTAACAATAATAATCAAAGCTCTGCTGATGCCTTAAATGCTTATTATCAAAATTTAAAGAATGATCCCAATAGGCAAAAGCTAGTTTTACCTATATATAAATTGAATACTGATAGTTTTAGATTAAAAGGACTTTTTGATGATTTTAAGAAAATACCATATACATATATAAATTGTGTTGCTGCTGCTTTAAGAGTTTTTTTGGATTTAGCAGTTTTTAAATTTATTGAAACAGAAAATATAGAAGCTAATTTACGTGCAGTATATAAGACTAGTTTACGCGAAATACCGTTAAGTAAAAGATTAGAATATATAAAGCAAAATAATTTGACAGGTAAGCCTCAAACAATAGTTAGTAGGCTATTGGACCCTGCTACACAATATAGTTTGGACGTTTTAAATGGGTATGTTCACAGTCAAGATACACATTATTTGACTAAGCAATTTTTAAATAGTTTTTGGGATTTTTTATTCCCCTTATTTCAAGTTTTATTAGATATTAAAGAAGAAAATGTTTAACTCACCGCTAAGATATCCGGGTGGTAAAAACAAGCTTGCTGCTTTTTTTGCAAAACTATGTGTAGATAATAACATCAATGGGCATTACATTGAGCCGTACTCAGGGGGGGCCTCGGTTGCTCTTTTTTTATTAATGGAGGGTTTTGTAAACCAAATAACTATTAATGATAAGGATAGGTCGATTTATGCGTTTTGGTATTCTGTTTTATATAACACTGAAGAATTGTGTCAACTAATTCAATCTATTGAAATTAATACCACAAATTGGAAAGTTCAAAAAGCTTTTCAACAGAATAAAGAAAATTGTACTTTACTTGAACTAGGATTTTCAACCCTGTTTCTTAACAGGACAAACAGATCGGGTATAATTAGTGGAGGTATTATAGGTGGGCAAAAACAAGCTGGTGATTATAAGATTGATTGCAGATTTAATAAAAATGAGCTAATCCTACGAATCAAACAAATTGCTAAGTATCGAAACAATATCCGTTTACTTCAATTAGATGCAATAGATTTAATAGCTTTAATCGAAAATGAGCCTGAACCCGATAACAAAATTTTTTATTTTGATCCACCTTATTATTTAAAGGCTGATGGTCTATATATGAATTATTATAAAAAGAATGATCATTTATTAGTCAGCCAAAGAATTAAAAACATACGTCGTATTAAGTGGGTTGTATCTTACGATAATGTTTCTGAAATAAAAGAGCTATATTCTGATTGCATAAAAAAAGAGTATTCATTCAAACATACTGCCGGTATTTCTAAATCAGGGAATGAATTACTGTTTTTTAGTCCAACACTTATTATACCCGCCGAAGAAAGATGGAATCCGATTAATTTTAAGGTTAGGCGAACTATCGGCGGGAATGCTCGATTTATATATAAAGAGTCAAAAATAAAAACTGAAAATAAGCAAACGGTATTAGTTATTTAATAGGGCTGATAGATTTTGAATATGATTACTGCGAAAAATATAAAAGCATTGTCAGTCAATAACTATATACGGAAAGCTTCTCATCGCAATAACTATTGGTTAGATATTTCCGAAGGACCTATCAAATCATATCTTAAGAAATCGCACGATTTTAGCATAATCATATATTCTGAATTAAATAGTCCAAACTATTATGTTATTCCATATTCAGCTTTAAAAGGTATTTTAATAAAAAATAATCTATCTAAAGGGCGGAAAAGATGGGTAGGTACAATACAAAATAACATATTAAAAATAACTAATAGTCCACTTACAGTAGATTTAACAGCTTATTATTCGAAGCAATTAGATGAAAGCAGTGATGAATTGTTACATGTGGTAAAAGAGGATATTGAATCATATAAATCGGAATCAAATTCGAGATTTGAGGGAGCAAAGAAACCTAGACTTATCAATTATTATGAAAGAAATCCTCAGCTACGAGCTGATGCTATAAAAATTCATGGTACTAAATGCATAGGATGTCAATTTGATTTCCAAAAGACGTATGGGTTACACGGTAAGGACTATATAGAAGTACATCATCTAAAACCTATAGCATCATTAATTGAGAGTACATTGATTGATCCTAAAACTGATATGACGGTCGTCTGTTCAAATTGCCATCGTATGATACATCGAAAAAAGAATAATCCATTATCAATAGAAGAATTAGTCTATCTACTATCGGTTAAAAGAATCGGTTGATTATAAAAATCGCTCAACTAGCGCGAGTAAGTAGCGTAACCCGCAGCATGGCGTACTCGTGCTTAACCATCAAGAAGCGTCAAAAAAAGCCCCGGCCCCGGCAAAGGGCGCGGGCCGGCGTAAAGGCGGGAATGCCGGTTTAGCTTTTCGTGTGATGTATTTTAGAGCGCAGCCTAAAATACAGCGAGAAAAGCGTAAGAACCGGCAGGGCGGGTTGGAAGCATGCCCTTTGCCTTGAACTTTTGTTTCTTTTCTTTCAAGAGAAAAGAAAGCCACAGCGGCAGCGGTTGAAAAGATAGGTAACCAAGCATGGTGTCGACCAAGCATAAAGAGATTGCTTCGTCATTCGCTCACACAACCCTGCTCACTCCTCGCAATGACGCGCGGGGTTTGCATCCACTAAACAATTCCTCACTTCATTATTCGATATTCAGCATTCGATGTTCGATATTAAAACTAACCAGCCCTACAAGCTGCTAACTTTGGTAGCCTCAACCCCATAACGTACTGCCGCTTCAAGTACATTAAGGTTTATATCCTTTAGCGCTTTAAACTTAATGCAATACCCGGTTACGCTTGCTTTGCCTAAATCTTTGCCATAGGTTTGGGACAGGTAGGTCTTATCCTTTAAACCAAGTATATATACGGATATGCCGCTTGTATTTGCGCTCAAACCAATCTGGAAAAACTCCTTCGTTTTACCATCAGCATATTTTATGGTGTAAAGTCCATAACCAATATTGGGGTTACTAACCACCTTACCCTCGCTGTTTTTACCATTGTCGAACCATAATTTACACCCCGGCAATACCCCGAGTATGTGCTGGTCCAACGTTTGCATATCACTGCGCTTAGCTTCAGGCTGACTATCAATATACTGTTTGATCTGTTCCTGTATGTTCATATCAACTCTTGAACTATGGGTTGCTTATCCTTTTCAGCACGCTCCAAATACGCCTTTCTTACTACCGCCGAGGTTTTATGGTCGCCGGTATGGCTCCAGCCGGGGGGCATAAATATGTACAGCACCTTGTTTTTTATGCCGGTGGCTTTAGCTACATCCTTGCCTAAGGCTATGATCTCGCCAAAATAAGCATCCAAAAAGCTGTGGCGTTTCATTTGGCGGGTAATGCCATATTCAATGGGCATGGCACGGTCTTCGGGCTGGTAGGTGCCAAAGGCGCGGTCCCAAATATTCAGCAGGTTACAAAAATTGGTATCCATATAAACCGGGTTCCTGGCATGGTGTACCCTGTGGTGTGATGGCGTAAGGATAAGCCGACCCACAAACCCAAAGCGGGCATCATTGATGATGTTTTCGCCAACATGTATAAAGCTACCCCAAAAGCCGTCGACAAACATAATCACAAACAGCATGGCAGGCGGTACACCCAGTAAAATGCAGATGGTGGTGCGCACAATATCGGCATAAGGCGCTTCGAGGAAAAAATGGGCGTAGGTTACCGACAGGTTCATAGCCTCGGGCGCGTGATGGGTGGAATGCAGGCACCACAATATGCGCACCTTATGCGCAAAATAATGGTAAATAAAATGCGCAAACTCCCATATCACATACCCCAAAATAAACCAGTACCAGGTAAAGCTAAGGTGAAATACAGCATACTTTGTGAAAAACCCGATACAAAGCCCCACCATAGCAATAGAAATAACCCTGCCCACAAAGGCGTTAAGCACATAAGTAAAAAACGGAATTTTGTAAGATATGACCTTAAATCGCCTGTAAAACGCCGCGCGGATGATCTCGACAACCAGCAAAAACGGTATCAGCGGCCCTATGAGCGAAACAATGCCATCATAAGTAAGCAGCCGGCTATAATCGCCCGACTTGATAATATCGATGAGACCGCCAAAGCCAAAAAAGTTTTTAAACTCAGTAAATATTGCGTTCAGAAAATCCATCACTATATAATTGGTAAAATGCTGCTGAAAATCAAATTTAGGATTATTTATTAAACTTCAATCTTAAGTGTTCTAGCTGTTTTATACTGTCGTATCCCGAAACGAACGAACACTACTAAACACCCTAAATTGTAACATTTCCACACCCAAACACGTATCCAAGTTAAATCATTATCTTTATACGAAATTGGAAAAAGGATGAAAAGGATTGCATATATCATCATATTACTAACCGCAACCATAGCCGCGTGCGGTAAAAAGTCGAACCCAAAACCAACACCCACGGTGGTAACGCTTAGCGGTAAATATGTGCTGTATTTAAACTCTGATACGCTGTATAAAAATGGCAATATAGCCAATGGCATAGCCGAGATACTTAACCAGAATGCCGGCGGAGATACGTCATATATTAACCCTGCCACACCGCAACTGGTGGTGAAGCCCAACTACATAATAAATTACGACCCGGTAAAAGCTATGCTGGACACCTTAACATTTTCAACAGAAACCGACGGCCAGCAGAAAACCGCGACCGGTATCTATAATTTCGCCTACTCGCTTCAAACGGGCCAATTCTACAATTTTATAAACGATCCCAGTATTTCGGAGAAAATAGTGTCGCTAAACGCTACTAAAGTAAAGCTCATCATTACCCAAAAAAGTGGTAATACCGTTACCGGCACAAGGGGGAATTATTATAGTAAAGTTAA
>CAIWRU010000076.1 GCA_903915155.1 uncultured Mucilaginibacter sp. | reverse complement strand
TAAAGCTTAATGCCATTAATTTTTAAAAGTCCCATAGTTGATTAATAAGAAATTATATCTGTGCCTCAAAGATATTCTCACACTACTTTTTAAATGATAAGCTGTCAGCATTATAACGGGAACGGTGATTATAACTCTTTGTTTGTCCGAATTTATAACACCGAAAAGTGCAACCTGATAAACCGGGTTAAAACAGCAGCGACTTCACCAGCCTGAAACAGCCATAAGTTATAAATGGCGATGCTAAAATATCAACGGAGTAATGGATATGTTGTACCATCAATAAACCGGCGACAATAATTATGGATATGAGGCCCAGTATTTTGTCGTTCCTTTTTTCGAGGCAAAGGTATATGAGGGTGAGTGTGGCTATATGGCCAGAGAAGAACAGGTCCTTTGTGATGATGGCCTCGCCGTAAAAAACACCGGTAAGCGGGTCGGCTAAGGGTATGAGGCCTATTGGCGGGTTAAGCACCACAAAGCTGATGGTGATTAGGCGTACCAGGGTAACAACTATCAGCGCCCAAACATATAGTATGTAAATCTGCGGTTTGTAGATGGCCCTGTAGAGTATGAGCAAGCCCATCACCCAAATAAATATAAATATGGCTACCGATACATTGTGCGGGGGGATTTGTGCCAGCACCCAATCGTTCAAAACTACACCGTTCCTTTTTTCGATATGTTTAAAAAAGTACGGAAGCAAACCAATAATAGTAAAGATAAGTACCGAACCTACAACAAGTTTAAACCTATTGGTTCCGGCACTACTGGCTTCTTTCCAGCTTTCTTTTATTGATAAACTTATATTTTGGGGCACAGTTTAAACTTTTTGCGGTTGCAAAAATAAGATTTGCTTTTAAATATTCAATTTTTGTTAAACGAATATTAAATAATCTAAAAGTAAAAAGTATTTAAATTCAAATGCAATTGTGTTGCATTTGATTATATTTGTGGCATGGAGTTCCCCAAACTAACTGCCCGATTAGATAACATTGGCATGACCGCCTCGACCTTATGCGCCATCCACTGCGCCATAGTGCCTTTGGTGTTTACCAGCCTGCCATTGGTAGGGCTTGGGTTTTTGGCTAACCCATGGGTAGAGTGGGGCATGATCATATTGGCTTTTGTTATTGGGGTGTCGTCCATCAGTTTATCATATGTTCGTACGCACCGCAGGTTGTTGCCTTTAACATTATTGGTTTTGGGTTTTGCAATAATAATAACAGGCCATATATTTATAACCGGCTGGATTGAAGCCATTATTGTACCTTTGGGCGGGTTAACCATTGCCGGCGCACATTTTGTAAATTATAAATATGCCGGTATATGTAAAACCTGCGACCATGTTGATCACGTAAAAGGTGTTCAACAGGAAATATAAACCGCAAGATGAAGCAACCAACAAATACCCCTAATCATTTTGAGCATTTGCTCGATCAGCATCATTTAAAAAAGACCGCACCACGGTTAAAGGTATTATCGATGATGGCCGATAAAGAAACGGCCACTTCACAGCCCGACCTGGAAAGCCTGATGAACGATGTTGACCGTGTTACGCTATACCGTATATTGAATGTGTTTGAGGAAAAGGGTATTATACATAAAGTGTTCGACCTGAATGGCACCGCCAACTATGCCATTTGCACCTCGAATTGCCAGGAACACCGGCACCACGACGAGCACCTGCATTTTAACTGCACGCAGTGCAATAATGTTTATTGTTTAAACGACCTGAACTTACCGGCATTTGACCTGCCGCCAGGCTTTAAAGTGAATGGGTTTACCTTATACGCAACCGGTTTATGCCCTGATTGCAGCAAAAAACAAAATTAAAAACAACATTAACAGGCTATAACGGTTGTTGGTTTATACTACTAAATGAAAAAAAATATACAAGCTTCGGGGCTTATCATCTGCTTCATATTATTTTGTTATCCCATATTAACTTCTTTCGGGCCCGGTCCGGGCGATACCACTGCCGATGAATCGACCCACTTTAGGGTGCGTACCATTGTGATTGATGCCGGGCATGGCGGGAAAGATCCGGGCGCTCATGGAGCTTATTCAACAGAGCGCAGTGTTGCTATAACAATAGCCCATAAGTTACGAGATGCTATAAACGACAGGCTGCCATCCATACATGTGGTAATGACCCGTAATGATAACACGTTCATTCCGCTGAACCAGCGCTCGGAGATCGCTAATGAGCACCATGCGAATTTGTTTATATCCATACATTGTAACTCATCACCAGAGGGTACTCACGACCAAAAGGGCGTAATGGTGCTGGTGTATGGTTTCCACCGCAAAGGCGAACAAATGGAGGCCTTGCGCGAAAATGCCTCCATCTACCAGGAAAAAAACTACAAACAAACCTACGAAAGCTATAGCGAGAACGACCCTGCCAACCTCATCATCCTGAACACTTACATGCAGAAATACCGCAAGCAAAGTATCCTGTTCGGCGACCTGCTGATGAAGCAATTCAGAAGCACCGATGACCGAAAGGTACTTGGCGTAAAAGAGCAGGGAGTACTGGTACTGGCCCATAGCGCAATGCCTGCGGTGTTGATCGAGACTGGTTTTATTAATAACCCATCTGAAGAAGATTACCTGAATTCCGAAAGCGGCCAGAATGAAATAGTGGACTCTATTATCAAGGCGATAAAGGAGTACAAAAACGAGGTGGATAGTCAGTAAAAAAAGGTGAAAAAATCTATTTTTTTGAGAGTTTTTGAGCGATTTTGGATGATTTTCAGCGTTTTTTGGGTCGAAAAAGGGTCAGATTCCGCCTCTTTTAGCAATATTTTACTTGTTTTTTGGCCAAAAAACGACATGAAATTTGCGATTTTGAATACTTATAACTCGAATGCCAATTGCGTTGCCCGGCCTATTACGACCTCGTTACTGCCGATGTGATAAACAGGCGTTTCCTCATATCGCGAAGCTACAATTACTTCGGTGCCATTGGCATTACTCTTGAACAGATCGTATACCAATTGCGGGTCGTTGTTGTTTTTGGATAGGTGCGCCAATAGCAAATGGCTCATGTACAGTGGTTTGTGCGCCAGAAATAACTCCAATGCCTGTTTGTTTGATAAATGCCCGTGGCCGCCACGTATGCGCCGTTTAAGATGGTAGGGGTAACCGCCATTATCGAGCATTTCATCATCATAATTAGCTTCGAGGAATGCAGCATGGCATTTGCCAAAATGCGCTATGAGGTTTTCGCAGGCAGCGCCAATATCGGTAAATACGCCAACGGTGACATCGCGGCAGCTGATAACAAAGCTGTGCGGCTCAATAGCATCGTGGAATTTTGGGAAGGCGGTTACAACCAGTTCGCCAATAGTTACCGGCTGATTGGCTATAAAATGGATAACCTGGTGATCAATAGGGTTCACCCGCAAATACAATAACGTTTTTGGAGTTACGTAAACCGGTATATTATACTTTTTAGCCAGTACGGGTACGCCGCTGATATGATCAGAATGCTCATGCGAAATAAATATCGCCTTAACTTTTTGTATCGAGAGGCCAAGGCGGTTCATGCGTTTTTCGGTTTCGCGGCAGGAGATGCCTACGTCAACCAAAACCGCTTCGTGCTCATTACCAATGTAATAGCAGTTGCCGTTGCTCCCCGAATTTAACGATGTTATAAATAGCGACATTTTCTAACTACAAATTAACCTGTTTTTAACGAGATATATTAAAATTTCAATACAAAAACCGATGATTATATTTGGCACATGGATTCACCGAAAGCACTACCTATACTCGACGCGCCGGAATTACGCGTTTTAGGCGTATTAATGGAAAAAAGCAAAACCACGCCCGATTATTACCCCATGACCGTTAACAGCCTTGTAGCCGCCTGCAACCAGAAAACCAGCCGCAAGCCTGTTGTTAGTTACGATGAGGAAACGGTAGTGCTGGCACTAAACACCCTGAAACGCCGCGGCCTCATATCCACTGCCACCGGCGGCTCAGATCGCTCGGTAAAATACAAGCATAATTTTGCCATTGTGTTCCCGGTAATACCATCAGAAGTAGCGTTGATATGCTTGCTCATGCTGCGCGGGCCACAAACACCTGGTGAGTTGAATACCAATTCGGGCAGGTTATATGAGTTTGAATCGATTGAGGATGTGCAGGAGATATTAGAAAAACTCGCCACATCCGAACCGCCATATATAGTACAATTACCCCGTCGCCCCGGGCAAAAGGAAGTGCGATACGCTCATTTACTTTCAGGGACACCGGATGTAACTGAAGATGAAGCCGATGAGACATCTGCGAGGCCATCAGGTGCATTAGAAGCGAGGGTAGCTAAACTGGAAACCGAACTGGCTGAACTGCGCGAAGCTTTTGATAAGTTAATGAAGGAATTGACGTAATCACTCCTAATCAATAATTCAATAAATCAGTAATTCAATAATTAAAACTCACTCAATCACTCAATAAATCACGCTCCCGGCGGTGAAAAAACAAAGTGAGTTACCAGTTTATCCAGTATCACAAGCGAAGCTATAATCAGCGCTATGCCCGCAACTTCATTTAGCCGATGGATGAGTTTTACCGATATTTTGGCACGCAGTTTATCGGCATAAAAAGCTTTGGTGGTATCTGTTCCGAACTGGAAGACAAGTATGGTAAGGAACATTATCGCAATATCCAGCGAACGGTGCGGTGCGCCTACTTTAAAAAGCGTACTGGCCGCAGCAATAACAGTAACCCAATGGAAAAGCAGGCTGGGATTAAAAATACACATGGCAAAGCCTTTCAGAAAGTAGCCTGCGCGGTCCATCTTTGAGGGTACGGCATTGGAATAATTTACCTCGGCCTTTTTAAAGAAATAATAAACCCCTACTGTGAATAATATGGCGCTGCCTACAACACCTGCTATTGTTTTCTGACCTTCGGAAATATCAATGTATTGTGAGCCGAACAGGATGCCGCCCACGAAAAATATGTCGCTGCAAACTACGCCCAATGCCAGCGCAACGCCGGCGTGAAAACCATTGGCAATACTGGTTTTTATTAAAGCGAAAAAAACCGGGCCTGTAAGAAACGTGAGCACTAATCCAAACCCAATTCCCGAAATAACAGCTTCTATCATTAATATTATATAGGTTCAGTTTTGAACAATGCGAATATGCAATTTTTATCTCTTAAAAAAAGAAACTTAATGTTTCGTTAGTATTAATTAAAAAAACTGCGCGGTATTTATAAAAATTCATTTATGTTAGTGCTTTAATACAACAATTATAGTACAACCTAATTAAACAATGGAACAAGACAAATCAAAAAGCTACGGTTCGGCGTTAGCCACATTAATAATCGTATTTTTCTTTTGGGGGTTTTTAGCAGCATCAAATGGTGTATTTATACCATTTTGTAAAACTCACTTCAGCTTATCGCAATTTCAATCACAACTGATTGACTTTACCTTTTACGGCGGATATTTTATCGGGTCGCTCATATTATACTTTGCTTCGCAAGCCAGTAAGGTCGATATCCTTAACAAAATAGGTTATAAAAACGGGATTATCCTGGGCCTTGTTATATCTGCAGTTGGTGCTTTAGGTATGATACCCGCTGTTGCATCAGGCTCTTTTGGCTTAATACTTACCGTTTTCTTTATAATTGCTATCGGGTTCTCATTACAGCAAACCGCTGCAAATCCGTTTGTGGTTGCTCTCGGTCCTCCCGAAACAGGTTCAAACCGTTTAAATCTTGCGGGCAGTATTAATAATATCGGAGGGTTGGCAGGGCCAATAGTTGTTGGTTTTGTATTATTTGGTTCGGCTAGTGCCAAGATAGCTGCAGCCGATGTGAAAATTTCTTCCGTCAATGATCTTTACTATATACTCGCTGGCTTGTTTATAGCAGTTGCCGTTTTCTTTTGGTTCTCGAACTTGCCAAAGGTTACAAGCGACGAGAAGATGGAGGCAAGTACCAAAGCCAATACGCCGCTCTTAATTATGTTCTTTGCATTCTTGCTGATACTGGCAGCTGATCCTATAAGCTTAAAAACAGGTATACCAAGTCAGTATTTCGTTTATGCCTCACTGGCAATAATTGTTTTGACACTTGTAGGCACCATATTTGCAGCAAAGAGCAGCAGTCAGGGATGGGGGGCTATGCAATATCCGCAGCTTATTTTAGGTATGTTGGCTATATTTACTTACGTAGGTACGGAAGTAACTATTCAAAGTAATATGGGGTCTCTACTTAAAACACCTGAATTTGGATCGTTCAATGAATCAGAGATCGCGCCTTATATATCCTTATACTGGGGTAGCTTAATGATCGGCCGTTTTGCCGGGGCTATAGGCGCGTTCAATCTTTCAAAAATTACCAAATACATATTGTATGTCATTATCCCATTTTTAGCATTTGGTATAGTTTTATTTGCAAACTGGATTGCCGGTGCCGACTTAAGTAAGCTTTACATCTATTCTGTTTGTGTTGCCATTATGATCGTGGCATTCTTTATTGGTCAGCAAAAGCCAGTACGTACATTGTCGGTATTAGGTGTACTCGGTGTTGCTTTTATGCTGGTGGGGCTGTTTACTACAGGTGGTGTAGCTACTTTCTCATTTATAGGCGGCGGCTTATGCTGCTCAATCATGTGGCCTTCCATATTCTCATTGGCTATAACCGGTCTTGGTAAATATACCAGCCAGGGTTCAGCCTTTTTAATTATGATGATATTAGGCGGTTCGATCATACCGCCGTTACAGGGGAAAATTGCCGATGGTAGTAATAACTTGATTAGTGGCATGACTGGGATACACTTTTCGTACGTGGTTCCGGTAGCAGGCTTTGCCTATCTTATCTACTTTGCATGGGCTGTTAGCCGCGCTTTAAGGAACCAGGGAATTGATATTGACCATGTAGAAGCAAAAGGCGGACATTAATATTTTTTAGTTCATTAGCTCATTTGTTCATTAGTTCATTGGTGTTTTTGACCGGTGAATTAATGAACATTTTAGTTTAATAAATATGCTAATGAACTTTACCACTAATGAACTAATGAACTAATGAACTAATGAACCAGTGAACCAATGAAACCATCCTTCGATCATATTTTCATGAACCTGGCTGCCGACCTTGCCAAACGTTCGCATTGCATTAAGGCGCAGGTAGGAGCAGTGTTAACGCGCGATACGCGTATCATTTCCATTGGCTATAACGGCCCGCCGGCACATACCCATAATTGCGACGAGGAATGGCCCGAAACCGGCTGTCCACGCGATGCGCGTGGTAGTTGCTCACTTGCCTTACATGCCGAAGAAAATGCCATACTATACGCCGTAAAAAACGGCGCTAAACTGGAAGGGGCAGTATTATACACCACGCTATCGCCATGCCTTGCCTGCGCCCGGTTAATCTATTCGGCAGGCATAAAGCATGTGTTTTATAAAAACTCCTATGCCCAATACAAGGGATTGCCCAGTGATGAAGGGGTGGATTTTTTAAATAGGTTTGGGGTAACCACAGAACAATTTGAACCAGGATTAAACTGATTTTTAAAGATTAACAGGATGTGTAAAAAAGATTTAGCAATGGAGGATAAAATCATAAGATATTGCATCTCATAAATCATAAAAAATCCGTTTAATCCTGGTTCACCTTCGCTAAAGCAAACGCCAACTGCTCATCCGGCGTCAAATTCGTATTATCCAAAATTATAGCATCCTTAGCCCTCACCAGTGGACTTTCCTTGCGTGTGGTGTCCTGGTAATCACGATGGGCCAGGTTCTCAAAAACTTCTTCCAGGGAAATATCGGGGTTTTTAACAACCAGTTCCTTATAACGGCGTTCGGCCCTTACATAAGGGTCAGCGGTCATGAATATTTTAACACTGGCATTGGGGAAAACGGCGGTTCCAATATCACGCCCATCCATCACAATATTTTTCGACTTGCCCATGCGTTGCTGCTGCTTAACCATCTCTACACGTACCTCGTGAATAGCCGATACAGTGCTCACGTTTTCCGACACCGGCATCAGGCGTATCTCATCCGATACTTCCTCGTCATTTAGCGTGATATGGGTTTCATAATCGCGCGAATGAAAATTAAGGTGGATATGCGCAAGCGCGTCAACAATTTGCTGGTGGTTATTCAGGTCGATGTTATTTCGCAAAAAATATAGGGTGACGGCACGGTACATTGCGCCGCTGTCGACATAAATAAAATGCAGCTTTTTAGCCAAAGCTTTAGCCAGCGTACTTTTACCGCATGAAGAATAGCCATCAATGGCCACAACGATATTATTGCTCATAAAGCAACTAAAATAAGGATTTTATATGGTGTGAATAAGTGCATGGGCAATTTAGTGCGTATTTATTTGGTAAATTCGCAGCTTTTAAAACCAATAACCCCTTATATGGTGTAAGGTTTTAAATATTCGCTAAATCAATAACCCCCAATAATAAAATGAACAAAGAAGCCCTGCAAAAAGAAGTAAGTTATAAAACATCGCGCAGCGGGGGCAAAGGGGGGCAAAATGTTAACAAGGTGTCGAGCAAGGTGGAGTTGTTATTTTCGGTGAATGATTCACTGTTATTTAATGATGATGAGAAAGCATTACTAAACGAGAAGCTGCAGCCACGCTTTAATAAAGATGGCCTGGTACAGATAATTTGCGACGAGGACCGCAGCCAGTACATCAACAAACAGAAAGCGATAGACCGCCTGGTAAACCTGCTGACAAATGCCCTGCACGTACCAATGGTGCGTAAGAAAAAAAGCGTAAGCAAAGCCGCCAAAGCTGTAAGGTTGGAAAATAAAAGGATTCATTCGGCCAAGAAGGAAAACCGCCGAGCGAAGTTTGATTAGTAGAATAGAGACTTACGAAGTTTTCAAAAACTTCGTAAGTCTGTTCATTTAGGAGATGATCTACCCCCAAATAGTAGCAAACCCATGCGCTTTAAGCACATCGGCAGGCACTCCCGTCCATTTATTAGGCGAGTTGCCCACAAAACCAATGTCCTTCACACCTATTTCAGATGTAAAAAAGCCGGTGGCAGTCAAGTCGCGCAGGCGGCTGAAGAAGTTCACGCCCTGTGCCATTTCGGGCTTGGCCTTTTTAGGGTAAGCTATCATGGTAACCATTTCTATTTGTTGGGCCGATGTTGCTTCCCTAAAGGTTGCGTTATAACGGTTAAGGCATTGCAGGTCGAGCCAGCGCAATCCACCGCGAAGCGGGGTTTGGTTATCGGGCATATCGTTTACAATAAACTCGATAAACTCGGGCACTTTAGCGTCAGATGCACTGCCCGATTTTTCATCCTTCGGGATAATAATATCAACCAAAACGGTAATGGTTGCCATTTCATGGTCGTTAAAAAATTTGTTGGCCGCCAATTTCTTATCGCGCGCAACTTCATTAGGCAGGCGGCTGGGGTCAGCCGGTGCGTCTTTGGCGGCAGGGGCGGTGTTATCTTCAGCAAGTTTTTGTGCGCCCGGTTTACATCCAACTTCAGCCAGTAAGCCCGTTGCCACGGCACCAATACCAAGTGTTTTTAATGATTCACGTCTGTTCATATCTGTGTATAATGAGCTGTTAAACGTTCAATTTTTTTCTTTGTGCTAATATATATTCGGCTGTACGCATGCTTAATGCCAGTATGGTCCAGGTGGCGTTTTTATCGCCTTGTTGTACAAACGGACCAGCATCAACCACAAATAAGTTATTACAATCATGCGCCTGGCAAAATTTGTTCAAGGCTGATTTTTTAGGATCATCGCCCATACGCACGGTACCAACTTCGTGTATAATTACACCGGGTGCCTGCAAGCCATAATTAGTTTCCGGCCCTTGCGGGGCATCGGCTATAGCGCCCATATTGTGCATAATTTCCTGGAACGTATCCTGCATGTGCTTGGCCTGTTTAATTTCTTCAGCGGCCCATTTGTAATGGAAACGCAAAACAGGAATGCCAAATTTATCAACTACATCGGGGTCTATCTCGCAATAATTATCTTCGCGGGCAATGGCCGTACCACGTCCGGCCATTCCAAAGCTTACGCCATAAAAACGGCGATAATCATCTTTTAAGCCTGCACCAAAACCACCTGCTTCCTTCATTTTTCCATCGCGACCAGGTACACGGCCGTTCATAGTTTCTATACCATCGGTAGAGCCATAGCCCGGCATATGCAGCCCGCCGCCGTATTCAATATGGTAGCCGCGCGGGAAATCAAGCTTCTTTTTGCCCAGCCACCATGGCGAATAGATATGCACACTGCCTACACCATCCTCGTTATAGCGTTTGCGGTCCATCAGTTGTGGCAGCCAGCCACCAGCACCCGAGCCGGTTGAATCATGTAAATATTTGCCCACCACGCCGCTGCTGTTAGCTAAACCGCCGGGGTGCTTGGTTGATTTTGAGTTAAGCAACAAACGTGCAGATTCTCCGGCACTTGCGCCAAGTATCACTATTTTGCCTTTTACCTGGTACTCCTGCATATCATCTTTGTTGATGTAGGATACACCCGTTGCCAAGCCTTCATCATCAGTTAATACCTCGCGCACCATGGCGTTGGTAATAAGCGTTAAATTACCAGTTTTTAAAGCCGGGATAACCAAACATGATGATGATGAAAAATCGCCGTATATTTTGCAGCTTCTGCCGCATTGTCCGCAAAAGAAACATGCACCGCGATCTTTATTATTCGGCAGGGCCTCGGTTAAAACCGAACCCCGGCCCGAGATGGTTGTAACACCCGCTTTTATAGCGCCTTTTTTAATATAAAGTTCGTTTAGCCTTGGCGCAGGTGGTGGTAAAAATATGCCGTCGGGCTCATTTTCCAGTCCTTCAACCGTGCCAAATACGCCTATCATACGGTCAACCTTATCATAAAAGGGCTTTACGTCATCATAAGTAATAGGCCAGGGTTCAGTTAAACCATCTGTAGGTTTAAAGTCTTGCGGCCCCATACGTAATGATATACGCCCCCAGTGATTGGTGCGACCACCAAGCATACGCGAGCGGAACCATTGAAAATCGGTGCCATTTTTAGTAGTGTAAGGTTCGCCCTCCAGTTGCCATCCGCCAAACGCGGCATCAAAATCACCAAAATTTCGGGTATCGGTACTCGCGCCTCTGCGCGGTGATTCCCATGGGAACTTCAGTTGTGACGAATTTTTTGCCGGATCGAAAAACGGGCCGGCTTCCAGCATCAACACCTTTAAACCGGCATGGGCCAACACATACCCGGCCATGCCGCCACCCGCGCCCGAGCCTACTATTACCGCATCATAAACGGTTGATGATTTTTTTATTTGTAAATCACTCATTTTTATAAAAAGATCTAATTCCTATAATTGCTTTATCCTGATATTGCGGAAAGCCACTGCAGCGCCATGGTATTGCAGTGCAATACGGCCGGTTGGGTATTGGGCGAAGCCTTTCCAGTTTTTAAACTTGCTTTTTTGTAATGCGGCAGTCCATTCAGGGCTGCCTATTTTTACGTCAACCACCTGTTTGCCATTTAAAAAGAAGGTGAGGTGGCCATTAAGTTTGCGTATGATGATCGAGTTCCATTCGCCCGCAGGTTTTGCCGGGTGCGAAGGTGCTATCATATCATACAACGAGCCTGCCAAATGGTTAGCCTTTTTATTGTCTTCGGCTTTAATGTTATCCAATACCTGCATTTCCATACCTGTAAGGTAAGTGGCACCGTAAGTAGTGTCTTCATGTACGCTGAAAATAACACCGCTGTTGCCGCCAACAGGTATGTTCCAGTCGAGCTTTAGCTCATAATTTGTGTATTCTTTATTGGTTACCAGGTCGGTTTGGCCTGTAGTAGCAACAGTATCGGGCTGTAACGAGCCATCAACAACGTGCCATGCGCCTGCATTCTTAAGGAGGTAAGCGTGCCAGCCTTTGGTTGTTTTGCCATCAAACAGTAGCTTATAGCCTTCTTTTTTTTCTTTGGGGCTTAAAGTATTCTTGGTTTGGGCGAAAGATGAAAAGCTTACGGCCATAACTGTCGTAACTACTAAAAGGATTTTTTTCATGTGCGTAGTAATTAGGGGAAAGCTAATGCAGCAAATCCGCAGCGTTAAATATATTGCCTTTTTTTAAATATGTGCGCACATGCAATAAAAATAATACACAGCAACCTGAAAATTTTATGGCGTACTTGTATTTTATTTTGGCCGAATGATTTGTATATTTATAAAACCTAATTAGCAACCAATTAACTTCCTGTGAATTATGAAAAAAGTATCTGATATTCTTAACAGAAAAGGTGTTAGCGTTATTACTATTGAAGCTGATACTACCGTTTTAGACGCGCTAAGACTAATGGACGATAAAAACATCGGGTCAGTAGTAGTTACCGAGGATGGCGAATACCTGGGTTTGCTTACCGAACGCGATTACGCCCGTAAGGTAATTTTGCAGGGCAAATCATCTCAGGATACCATGGTGCGCGAAATCATGAGTACCGGTCTGCCCCGTATAGTGCCCGAAAGCTCGGTGGAAACCTGTATGCACATTATGAGCGAAACCAATATCAGGTACCTGCCAGTTTTCCGCGCCGACCACCTGTGCGGTATAATTTCAATTAATGACCTGGTTACCGAAACCATCCTTACGCATTTGGAAACTATTGAGCATTTGAAGAGTTATATACAATCGTAATCATCCCGGCCTCACCCTATATCCCTTTCCTTTGGAGAGGGATTTTAAAAAAGGCCGACATTTTTTCCTATCTTGCCGCCTCACCTAAAAAGAACAGTGACATTCCAGGATTTTAACTTTAACGAGCATTTATTAGAAGGCGTTTTGAGCATGGGCTACACCACGCCAACCCCTATACAGGAAATGGCCATCCCGGCTATTTTAAAAGGCGGCGATCTTATCGCCTGCGCGCAAACAGGTACCGGTAAAACGGGAGCATTTTTGCTGCCCATTTTAAACCTGATAACCCAAAACCACGAAGAAAAAACTACCACGCTTATATTAACTCCCACCCGCGAACTTGCACAGCAGATAGACCAGCAGGTAGAAGGATTAGCCTATTTTACCGGCATAAGTTCCATAGCGGTTTTTGGCGGTGGCGATGGTATTGTATATGAACAGCAGCGCCGCGGCATCCAAAATAATGTAAATATTATTATAGCTACTCCGGGCAGGCTTATAGCGCACCTTACATCGGGCGTGTTAAAGCTGAACCATATAAAACATTTGGTGCTTGATGAGGCAGATCGTATGCTCGACATGGGTTTCAGCGATGATATTATGCGCATCATTAGCTACCTGCCAAAACAAAGGCAAACGCTGTTGTTTTCGGCCACCATGCCGGGGCGCATACGCAACATGGCGAAAAGCGTATTGCATAACCCTGAGCAGATAAATATAGCCATATCGCAACCCGCAGTTGGTATCGATCAACAGGTATATTTGGTTAACGATCATCAGAAACTTGGCCTGTTAGAATTGATATTGAAAGATGGCGCTTATGTAAGTACCATCATATTCGCATCAACCAAAGACAAGGTAAAAGAAGTTTACAAACAGCTTAAATCGGCGCATATAAAGGTAAATGCTTTTCACTCCGACCTGGAACAAACCGAGAGGGAAGAAATACTGCTAAAATTCAAGAACCGCCAGGTGCCTGTGATTATAGGTACCGATGCCTTATCGCGTGGTATTGATGTAGAGGGGATTGACCTGGTGGTAAATTACGATGTGCCATCGGATCCTGAAGATTATATTCACCGCATTGGTCGTACTGCCCGTGCTGAAACTACAGGTACAGCCATAACTTTTGTGAACGATCGCGACCAGCGCAAACTGAAAAATATTGAGGAGATGATCGACCGTGAGGTGAGGCGTGTGCCCTTGCCAGAATCATTAGGCGACCCAACCCTTATAAAAATGGCCCCCGGCAAACGCGATGGCGGCGGTAATAGAAATAGGGGCGGTGGTAATAATAGGAGACCGGGAGGACGTTCCGGCGATGGCAACAAAAACCGCAACCAGAGCGGCGGTAAACCCAGCCAGGGGCCTAAGCCGCAGTAGAGGAGCATAAAAGCCTTAACCAGTAGAATTTATTTGTGTTTGTTCAGCCAGATATAGGCTTATGAAGTTTTTAAAACTTCGTAAGTCTATGTCTGGTGTATTTTCTTATTTGAAGAAATTTGTAAATTTGTTATAATGACAAGACATCAGAAATCAACAAAAAGACTTTTAAATAATTTAGAAAAAGTAATTTATAGTCGTCTGAAAAAATCTGCTACAGAAATAAAATTGTATAAGGAAGGAAAAATCGAACTACAGGATGCAAATGAATTCTTAAATGAGTTACAGGGAGTGCGATAAGTCAAGAATAATTTTTTCAACTAATCTCTAACCACTAACCTCCAATCTCTAAACCTACTTAAACCTATACAACCCCGTAACACTACCCCACTGGTGCGCATCAACCATTTCCTTCACATCTTTGGTATGGAATATGGCGGCTATGTCAAACACAAACCGGCTGGTGCTGAATGCCACACCCAACTGGTTGCTTAAAATAAAAGGTTCCTTGTCTAATGTAATTTCCTGGCTATTCGTGCTGCGCGCAGTAAACAAGCCGCCCTGTATGGTGGCATCATATGCTACGTAGTTTATTTGCGGCTTGTAGTAAAAGAATAGTTCATGCTCATGCAAAGCTGTTGTTTTGCTTTTCTTAATGGCGCTGCTTTGTGTACTTACCGAATTGAATAACTGGTTAAAGTTCCCCAGCCTTAACAGGGGGCCAAAACCTGCACCGCTAAAGCCATTGCCAATATTTACATAACTAGTGAATGAAACATCAACAGCAGTGGTACGGGCTATCAGTTTATTATATTCGGCTGATAAGTTTAGCTCTGCATTATTAGCTATTTGATATTCCCAGCCGCTGGGGTGGTAAAAACCGAAATTATCATGTACAAAGTCCTGCACCTGTTTGCCAAACGCATTAGGGCCAACTATGCCTATTTGTGCGCTCAGTTTTAAATTGCTTTCGTTACTATATAAAAAGTTTAATGTTGAGCCGATATATAAATAAGCAGCAAAAGGGCGGTCGACCAGTTTTGGGTCATCAACACCCTGTAAATTAACTATACTACCTGATTGCGGGTTGAATATCTTTTGACCAAACTCAAACCCAAGTACTTTATTTTGCAGGTTACTGTTATCGCTTACGGCAAGCGCGTGCCTGAAGTACATGAAAAAGCCATCGGTATAATACCTGTCCGAACCTTGCAGCAGGTAAGAATCGTTATCGGTTTGCGCGCCCATCTCGTTGCTGTGCGATTGCGCGAATACACTTATGCCGGTAAATAAAAGGGCAGTTAAAACAAGTAATTTTAATCTCATCAAGGGTTTGAATAAACCACTAAAATAGCAACAAGCCCTGCTATAATGCAGGGCTTTTTATAATATTATGATTGTGATGATTAAAATGTATAGCCTACGCTAAACCCGCCTATGCTCACTAAGCCGTCACTATCAATTATCGGCACGTAGGCCAACCTAAAGTTTACATGGCTGTTGTTGGGTGCATAACGTACGCCTATGGTGCCGGTAGCAATAAAACCGGTATCATTATCGAAAATGAAGTTCTTGCTGCTGTAATTATCGCCTCTGGATACAAGGAAAGTGGTGCCCAGGCCAAACTCTAAATATTTACCGTCTTTGCCATACAGGTAATTTGCCTGCAAAGGAACGGTGAATACCCAGTTATTACCGCTTTGGAAATAGCCTACCCCGGCACGGAAACCAAATAATTTATTGCTGCTGCCTATTTGAACACGCATGTCATAGTTGGCCGATATGGCAAGGCCGGGGCCGCCTATCTCGGCAAACACTATACGCTGTTTTTGAAAGCCAATTGTATCGGTATTTGACGTGTCTTTTTTACTGGTATCTGCTTTCGCAAGTAGAGAATCTTTTTTAGTGGTATCCTTTTTAGCTATTAGCGAATCTTTTTTAGTTGTAGTATCTTTTTTAGTGACAACAGCAACAGTATCCTTTTTAGGTGCTGCTATTACAGGTACTACTACCGGCGTAACTACAGCGGCTGTGGTTGCCGGTCCCGAAGCGCCTCCGTTAGCTGCTGTTTTTGCCTTATTCGCATTCATTGCTGCCAGTTCACTAGGTTTAACAGGAACCATTATAGGAGGGGTTGCCTTGCGCGGTACCAAACTAGGTGTAACTGATCTTTCAGCTGTTGTTGGTGCTGTGTAGCCTGCAGCGTTCGTTTTGATAGGGGTAACAGCCGGTTTTGCGGCTGCTGAATTTGCAGGGCTTGATCCTCCCCCCAAATTAACTGATGGTGAAACCTTTACAGGCGGGGCCATTGCCGGGCTAACAGTTGCTGCAACCTTGGTAGGTATATTAGGGGTGATACCAGCTGTTGACGGTTTGTTAGGCAGACTGGTCATTTTCACAACAGGGTGATCCATTGGCGCTGTTCTTACAGGCATTGGTACTGTATTGTCAGGAATAACCACTGTTGTTGCCTGGCCTGGGGTAGAAGAATTTGCTGGGTTAGTACTTGCCGGTGTGTTTGTTTGCCCGGGCCTAACAACCAGAATCATCTTCTTAGTTGTGTCCTGTGCTCGTAAAGTTAACTGGCAAATAATTACAAAAAATAATGCAAGCGTTATTTTTAGTGTAATAGGTTTATTCATATAGGTTATCAACAAATGTTTATCAATTAAGCGCATATTACGTTATTGATATCCAAAATGTTTCGTGATAACCTTTACTATCTAAACAAATTATGGAAAATGGTTGCAGTCAATTAGTTGAGCACAGGCTTCTTTTCTTCCTTAACCGTAAGGTCAAGCGCATCATCAACCTTGTCGTTTAATAGGGCCAGGTCTACTACTTCGCGCATGTTGGTCACATAGTGAAAGTTAAGGTCATTAATATAATCTTCCTTAATTTCCAGTATATCCTTTTGGTTCGACTTGCTTAAAATTATCTCCTTAATATTCGCCCTTTTTGCAGCCAGTATTTTTTCTTTTATGCCTCCAACCGGCAACACACGACCACGAAGGGTTATCTCGCCTGTCATAGCCAAATGTGGTTTTATTTTACGCTGTGTAAATGCCGATGTAAGTGCCGTAAGCATGGTAACCCCCGCCGATGGTCCGTCCTTTGGCGTAGCGCCAGCAGGTACGTGTATATGCACGTCCCACTGTTCAAACAGCTTAGGATTGATATTAAAGGCTGAAGCATGCGCCCTCAGATAAGCCAAAGCAATAGTTGCCGATTCCTTCATCACATCGCCCAAACTGCCGGTAAGCGTTAAATGACCTTTGCCGGGGCTTAAACTGGCTTCGATAAATAATATATCACCGCCTACAGATGTCCATGCAAGGCCGGTAACTACGCCGGCAACGTTATTGTCTTCGTACAGGTCCTTATCATAAATAGGGGCGCCCAATATCCGTTCAATATCTTTTTTGCTTACAGCCGGGTTGTAAGGTTCGTCCATGGCAATATTTTTGGCTATACCGCGCACTACCGAACCTATTTTTTTCTCCAAAGCACGAACACCCGATTCACGGGTATAATCCTCAATTACCTTTTCCAGTATTTCAGGTTTTAAAGCAATATCCTTTGCTTTTAAGCCATGTGCCTCACGTTGTTTTGGCACCAGGTGTTGTTTGGCTATTTCTATCTTCTCTTCAATGGTATAACCGTTCACCTCGATAATCTCCATACGATCGAGCAAAGCAGGCTGTATGGTGCTTAATGAGTTTGCTGTCGCGATGAACATTACGTTCGACAGGTCGAAATCCATCTCAACATAATGATCATAAAAAGTGCTATTCTGCTCAGGGTCAAGTACCTCAAGTAAAGCTGATGACGGATCCCCCCTGAAATCATTGCCAACTTTATCTATCTCATCCAAAATAAACACAGGGTTAGCTGCCCCGGCTTTTTTGATGGAGGTAATAATACGACCCGGCATAGCGCCGATGTAGGTTTTACGATGACCCCTTATTTCAGCTTCATCGCGTATACCGCCCAAAGCCATGCGCACATATTTGCGCCCTAAAGCTTTTGCTATTGATTTACCCAACGATGTTTTACCAACCCCCGGAGGGCCAACCAAACAAAGTATAGGGGCTTTCATATCATGCTTTAATTTAAGCACAGCCAAATACTCGATAATGCGCTGCTTTACCTTGTCCAATCCGAAATGGTCTTTGTCCAAAACCTTCTGCGCATGTTTAAGATCGAATTTATCCTTTGTGAATTCGTTCCATGGCAGATCAAGTAATAGCTCCAGGTAGTTTATCTGTACCGAATAATCGGCAGCGGCAGGGTTTATCCTTGCCAGTTTTTCAAGCTCTTTGTTAAAATGCTCGTTAACATCCTTGGCCCATTTCTTTTTTTTGCCTCGTTCGCGCAAGCTGTCTATCTCCAGGTCGGGCGAGTTGCCGCCTAATTCTTCCTGTATGGTTTTAAGCTGCTGATTTAAAAAGTAATCACGTTGCTGTTTATCCAGGTCTACGCGCACTTTAGTTTGTATCTGGTTTTTCAGTTCCAGCATTTGCAGGTCCAGTGTCAGGTGTTCCAGCACCAGGTTGGCACGTTCGCGCAGGTTGGCTACCTCAAGCAAATGCTGTTTCACGCTCATCTCGGCGTTCATGTTTGATGATATAAAGTTTATCAAAAATGAAGTGCTTTCAATGTTGCGTATAGCTATCCCAGCCTCGCTCGGCATATTGGGCGATAACTGTATAATATTCATAGCCATGTCTTTTATCGACGAGATCATGGCCTTAAATTCTTTATCTTCTTTGTTCTTTGTTTCCTTAAAAGGATTAATGGTGGCCTTTATGTAAGGCTCGCTTTGCACCTGTTCATTCAAAACAAAGCGTTTTTTACCCTGGATGATAACAGTGGTGTTCCCATCGGGCATTTGCAGCATTTTTATAATTAATGCTACCGTACCAACTTTGTTCAATTGGTTAAAGGTGGGGTCTTCAATGCCCACATCCTGCTGCGAAACAACCCCTATCATACGGTCGCCTTTGTTGGCATCGCGTATTAGTTTGATTGATTTATCGCGGCCAACGGTAATGGGGATAACCACGCCGGGAAAAAGTACGGTATTGCGCAGCGGAAGTATAGGTAATACATCCGGAACCTGCTCATTATTCATTTCTGCCTCGTCCTCTGATGACATCAGCGGAAAAAATTCAGAATCGTCGTTTATTATCGGTAAAGCGCTCTTAAAATCGTATGGATCGAAACTCATCTATGCTTTTTTATATAAAATAAAACGTCATGTTGTCACCCTTCACTATGCCTAAACAATAATTATAGGGAATATTAACGTTTATTACTTGTGGTATTATATGTTTCAAGACCTATGCCAAGATACTTTATTATGCCCTGATATTTGCTATTTCATCGTAATGTTTTGATTACATGTTGATTATAGATGAAAAGGCAAGTGTGTTAAATGCACGGCCACTTTTAAGTAAAGATGAAAAAAAGTCATACTAAATACTCCATTCGTAAGCCCGGGTTATTAATTTTTTTTGCATAAATTTCCCGGCTCGCATAATAATTGCTTGCAAATACAGTTAATGTTATATTATTTTGCCACAGATTAACCTCCGGATGAAGCTCTCGATCATTGTATCGTTACTTATAATCTCTTCGCTTGATACAGCCCATGCGCAAAACGCCTATGTTAAATTAGGCCAGCAGGCTTTTATGGACGGAGATTTTAAATCGGCCATTCAGCAACTGGAAAGGGCATGCAGTGTCGACTCGACCGATGCCAACGCTCTGTGGATGCTGGGTTATTCCTACTACCACAGCGATAACTATAAAAAATCCATCGCAGCTTATTCAAAGGTAATTTCGCTAAAACCAACTGATGCATCGGCCTATTATTACAGGGCACGGGCTAAAAACTATTTAGGAAAGGATAATAGCTTAACACCGGTTGATAGGGAAAAATATTTATTAGGGTCGATATTTGATTTTACCAAAGCCATTGAAATAAATCCTGACCCGAATGACATTAAATTTTACCAGAACCGCGGCATCGCTTACCGTGATTACGGTGTTTTTAAATTGCAGGCCAACACGCATTACTACGACAAGAACCGCGGCATAAATTCGCTCAAGGCATCAATTGCCGATTTGGAAAAAGTGCTCAACAGCAATCCTTCGCGTACTGATATTACCTCTCTCATCGAATTTTCAAAAGAAAAACTCGCTGGCCTCAGCAATAATCATCGCTGATTAAAAAATCCTTTTATTTGATATTTATTAGTACCCAGCAAGCGCACTGATTGCACTTTATTTATCTGGTATAACGAATCGGGGAAATAGGAGAGTTCCTCATCGTTAGTATAAAGCAGGTTTTTGGTGTGGTTGTATATCAACATATATTCCACCTTGCCTTTAACTTGTTTTATCAATATTTCCCGGGTAGCTAGTTGCGGGCTTTTAGCTTTATAAATAATAATATTACCTTCGGTTATAACATTGTAGCTGTTCACCCATGCCGGCCGGTTAATGTCCGAACCTGAAAATAGGCCCAGTTCGGTGCCCCAGTTATCAATATGTACTTTCTTGCTTTCTGTACCACCGTTATGATAAACGGATTTAAATATTAGTGGATTAAGTTTAGTAAGGCGTGCCGAATCCCGGCTAAAAAAGCCTTTTACATCAAAATATTTTAAGCTGGCATTTTGCTTTATAGCTGGTTTGCATGCAGGCAGTATAAATATAAAATACAGCCCGCATGCAATAGCAGCAAGTAATTTTTTTGTATTACACCAATACATTCCCGCTCATTTCTTCAGGTATGGCAACACCTAAAAGTTTTAAAACCGTTGGGGCAATATCGCCCAGTTTACCATCCTTAACGTGTTTCACATCATCATCAATTATAATGCAGGGCACCAGGTTGGTGGTATGTGCCGTATTCGGCGATCCATCATCATTTACCATGTAATCGGCATTGCCGTGGTCGGCTAAAATAATGAACGAGTAGCCATTTGCAAGCCCGGTTTCAACCACAGCTTTGGTACATGCATCTGCCGTTTCGGCCGCCTTAATTACCGCGCTGAAAACGCCTGTGTGACCCACCATATCGGTATTGGCAAAATTTAATACTATAAAATCGGGCCAGCCGCTTATCAATTCAGGGATAATGGCATCGCGTATGCCTTCGGCGCTCATTTCAGGCTGCAGGTCATAAGTAGCTACTTTTGGCGATGGTACAAGTAGTCGCCTTTCATTCAAAAATTCCTTCTCACGCCCACCCGAGAAGAAGAAGGTCACATGCGGGTATTTCTCGGTTTCAGCAATACGTATCTGGTTTTTGCCGGCATCCTGTAATATTTCGCCAAGCGTTTTGGTAAGGTCTTCTTTTCTAAATACCACCTGCACATTCTTGAATGTTTCATCGTAGGTGGTCATGGTAATATAATGCAGTTTTAGCGGATGCAGATTATATTCGGGGAACGATTTTTGCGTCAGCGCGATGGTAATTTCGCGCCCACGGTCGGTACGGAAATTAAAGCAGATCACCACGTCACCATCCTTTATAACGGCCACAGGTTTGCCATCAGCATCAACCCTAACAATCGGTTTAATAAACTCGTCAGTAACACCCTCGGTATATGATTTTTTTATGGATGCCAAAACGTCCTGTGTGCCTTCACCATCACCATGAACCATCAGGTCATAAGCCAGTTTAACACGCTCCCAGCGGTTATCCCTATCCATGGCATAGTAACGGCCTATAACCGAAGCTATTTTCGCCGGGGTTGGCGCAATGTATTCTTCCACGTCGGTAATATAACCAGCACCCGAACGCGGGTCGGTATCACGGCCATCTAAAAACGCATGAATGAAAACTTTATCAAGGCCATAAACCTGCGCGGCATCGCACAAACCCCGCAAATGCCTGGTGTGCGAGTGTACGCCGCCATCGCTAACCAGGCCTATGAAATGCACATCGCGGTTGTTGCTTTTTGCGTATTCAAAGGCTTCCTTTATAACCGGGTTGCCGGGCAACTCGTTATCGGCAACTGCTTTATGTATGCGGCCAAGTTCCTGGTAAACCGTACGCCCAGCACCCAAATTCATGTGCCCAACTTCTGAATTTCCCATTTGCCCGTCGGGTAAACCAACAGCCATGCCCGATGCTTCAAGCTTTGAATGAGGATATTTTTCAAGTAGTGAATCAAAAAATGGCGTATTGGCAGCCAATATCGCGTTCGACTCATCATTACGGCCGTAACCCCAGCCGTCCAATATAATTAATGCAACTTTTTTCTGTTTTTCCACAGTGCAAATATATACAACAGGGGTACAAAATCAGGAATTATAATACATTGCATTTTTCCTTGTTGCAATTTATACCTATATTTCCTTTGTTAATAATTATGAAGGCCAAATACCTGTTGTTACTTATACTATTCTTCGCTGTTATGCCGTTGGCCAAGGCCGACCCGATTGATGGCGTTGTGTGGCTCATTAAACAAAATAATATCCACAGGCTGGCGGCATTGTTTGATTCGCCCATTGAAATAACCATTAATGGCCAGGTCGAAACGTATTCACGGGCACAGGCGGAGGTTGCCCTGACTAAGTTTTTTAATGAACACAAACCAGTTAAGGTAAGCCTGCTGCACAAAGTAAACTCAAACCAAAAGTTCCTTTTTGGCGTGGCTATATTGAAAATCGAACATGGCACATTTCGCATTGCTTATACCTTTAACCAGATAGGCGGTGCCATGAAGATTATTGAAATGCGCATTGAACCCGAAAAAAAATAAGAATATTCTATATTGTTTTTACTTTTGGGCCTCATAAAAAAAGTAAACAACTTGGACAAACAACTGATAGACCAGTTTATAATTAACGCATTAAAAGAAGATGTTGGCGATGGCGACCACACTTCACTGGCCACCATACCCGCCGGTACTACCGGAAAAGCAAAACTTTTAGTAAAAGATAATGGAATATTAGCCGGTGTTGAACTGGCTGCTGAAATATTTCATATAGTTGATGCTCAACTTAAGCTAACCATTTTTTTGAATGATGGGGCCGCAGTAAAATATGGTGATGTGGCTTTTGAAGTAGAAGGCGATGCGCAAAGTATATTAACAGCCGAGCGCCTGGTACTGAATTGCATGCAGCGCATGAGCGGTATCGCTACAGTAACAGATGAAATTGTCGACCTGTTAAAAGGAACCAACACAAAAGTACTGGATACCCGCAAAACAACACCCGGCATACGCTACCTTGAAAAATGGGCGGTAAGAATAGGCGGCGGGGTGAACCATCGTTTTGGTTTGTATGATATGATTTTGATAAAGGATAATCATGTTGATTATGCAGGGGGTATACAGGAAGCGATAGAAGGAGCGCATAATTACCTGGCCGCAAATAATAAAAAACTGGCTATAGAAATTGAGGTGCGTAACCTTGAAGAATTGGAAGAAGTATTGCAAACAGGTGGCGTAGACCGTATATTGCTGGATAATTTTAATTTTAGCGACCTTAGCGATGCGGTGGATATGATAGAGGGCCGTTTTATTACGGAAGCCTCGGGAGGTATTACGATTGATAATATACGTGCGTATGCGGAAACAGGGGTTGATTATATATCAGTGGGTGCCTTAACGCATTCTGTTAAAAGCCTTGACTTAAGTCTTAAGGCGGTAAAGTAGAGATTAGTTAATTAGTGATTAGAGATTAGTTAATCAGGTTAAATTTTTACTAATCTCTAATCTCTGGTCTCTAATCTCTAAATGTGATAACAATTTAGTAATATTGTGGAGAGATGATATCAATCTATTCGATTTCAGCACTCATACTGGCCTATTTGTGTGGATCTATCCCTACAGCAGTTTGGATAGGGGAGGCATTTTTTGGCGTTGATGTTCGTGAATACGGCAGCGGCAACGCCGGCGCTACCAACACCTTTAGGGTTTTAGGCAAAAAAGCAGGCGTCCCTGTAATGCTTATCGACATTTTAAAAGGGTGGACAGCTACCAATCTTGCCTATTTCATCGGCGTTTCAACCACCGGAGCCTACAATTCCCCTGAATATATGAATTATGCACTTGCCCTGGGCATTGCGGCTGTTATGGGCCACTTGTTCCCCATATTTGCAGGTTTCAGGGGGGGCAAAGGAATAGCCACTTTGTTAGGCATGATATTGGCCATTAATTTGCCTGCAGCCCTGTTTTGCGTGGGTGTATTTCTGCTCGTATTGTTAATTACACGTTATGTATCGTTAGGCTCAATAATGGCGGGTTTTACGTACCCTGTTGTAGTTGCGCTTGTATTTCCTATATCGCGTTCGGTAATTATTTATGGGATGTGCATGTGCCTGCTCATATTGGTTACTCACCAAAAAAACATTGAGCGCCTGTTAAAAGGAACCGAATCAAAGGTCAACCTGTTTAAAAGGAAATCGGCCTAACCCATTTTTAAAGCGTACCTTCATTGCAATGAGTAGCCGCCGTTTTTTAAAAGCAAAATGGACCAACCTGTTAATGGTTAATTACGAAGTTGATCCCGAAATATTAAAACCTTACTTACCCGCATATACCGTGCTTGATTTATGGCAGGGCAAAGCGTTAGTTAGCATGGTAGGCTTTTTATTTGAAGATACCAGCGTATTGGGCATTAAATGGCCATTTCATATCACATTCGAGGAAGTTAATCTGCGCTTTTATGTAAAGCATTTTGATGGTAAGGAATGGAAGCGCGGTGCCGTATTCGTAAGCGAAATTGTACCCAAAAACCTGATAGCGGTTATTGCCAACAACTTATATAAAGAACATTATAGCTCCATGCGGATGCGGCATTCCATTAAACCTGCCGCCGATAACCACACCAAATTTTTGTATGAATGGAAGCTGAATGGCAACTGGAATAAATTGGGCGGAACAGTAAATAATACAACTGAGCCGATGCAACCCGGTAGCCCCGAGGAATTTATATTTGAGCATTACTGGGGATATAACAGTTGGAGTGAAACCGTAACTATGGAATACCAGATTGAGCATATTTCGTGGGAAGTGAGCCAGGTAAAAGATCCGATTTTTGAAGCTGATATTGCTGAATTATATGGGAAAGAATTTGTTCCTTATTTAAGTGTAAAGCCATACTCCGCTTTTTTTGCCAAAGGCTCAGAGATTGCAGTCCGGATGGGCGCTAAGTTATTTGCTGATCCGGCCAAGAAACTATAAATTATAAGGATTTAAGATTTTTAAACCATGTATTTTCTCAAAATCTTTGGTATTCCGACTAATTAAAGTATGGTCAGATACAATTGCTGTGGCTGCTATAATAGCGTCAGGTAGTTTGATTCGGTATGATTTGCGAAGTAGGATTGTTTGATCGATTATTATTTTGTTTATTTCGATTACTTCAGCCAGCGAAACAAAATCTTCCATTGGTTTGATTACATTTTTATAACCAAGAAACTCAATATAGCTTACAAACGAAATGGTGAAGTTTTCATTTATTATGCTGTCAATGTATTCATCCGCTTTTGGCGATAAAACATTCATTTGAAAGTCAATCAACACATTAGTGTCAATTAGAAATTTCTCTCCCATTCGTTTCGCGCTTGTTTTAAATACTCGTGAAACTTTTCACCTTCTTCTTTACTAATAGTTCCTTTAAAGTCAGAAGGCTTTTTTTTGACAGGAATGGATTTTTTTTCAGGTTCGTTAATTAATTCCTTTAGATCCTCGTGTTTGGCAGTAATATTATTCCACTCAGCAATTGGAATAATTACCGCAGTATGATTACCTGCATTATCGGAGATATATTGTAATTCCATTAATCTGATGGTTTGTTACAACAAAAATAAACAAAACTAATGTATTTGGCAATTTAATCTATTTGCGAATTGCCCAGCACTTCCAAAATAGCTTTAGCTTTCAGCAAGCATTCCGCATATTCCTGTTCGGCATTTGCATGGTAAGTGATGGCGCTGCCCGCCTGGAACGACAAATATTTCTTGGCCGAATTGTACAGCAGCGTGCGTATCACCACGTTAAAATCAAAATCATTGTCCGGGCTAAAATAGCCTATCGCACCTGAGTAAACCCCGCGTTTGCTGCGCTCATATTGTTCCATCAACCGCATGGCGCTTATCTTCGGCGCGCCGGTCATGCTGCCCATGGGGAAGGTGTTTTTTATAACCTCAACAACCGAAATATCATCCCTTATCTCGCAAGCTACAGTCGATATCATCTGGTGTAACTGGTTGAAGCTATAAATACCAAATAGTTTCTCCGTTTTTACCGTACCTTCTTTTGCCGAACGGGTAAGATCATTACGCACCAGGTCAACTATCATTACGTTTTCCTGCAACTCTTTGGCGTGGTTCCTGAGTTGTTGTTTGATAGCTTCATCCTCCTGCGGCGTTTGGCCCCGTTTAGCCGTACCTTTTATAGGCTGCGATATCAGTTTGCTACCCCGTTTCGCCAAAAAACGCTCGGGCGAGGCCGATAAAATGTAATTGCCTCTCCATTTAAAAAATGCCGCGAATGGATTGGGCGATATGGCGTTCAGCTTCAGAAAAACGGCCAAGGGGTCAATCTCTGCATTTTCCGCAAAAAACTCCTGGCAAAAATTGGTCACATAGATATCTCCGCGAGTAATATGGCTTTGTATCTGTTCAACCGCTGCTAAGTACTCATCCCTGCTAAACCGCCCCTGCAGGTTTATTTCGGCTGATGTTTTTGATGGATGGACACCCTGTTGTTCGATATTTTCAAAAACATAGACGGCATCGTCCGAAAGGATTTCAACCTCGTCACCTTTAATTATAATAACATGCTGTGGCGAAAAAAAATGCAGGTCGGGGAACCCGGCTTCATCAATATTGGCCGATGTAAGATGCTCCAGTTCATTCTTCAGGTCGTATCCAAAGAAGCCGGTTATCCACCCGGGGTTTGCTGCGCGAAATAGGGCCATTTGCTCAAATGCATTGCCTGCATTTGCTATGATCTCATTTTTAGCGCCAAACGCTATCAGCGCATCAAATTTTGAATAAGGATCGGTAAAACTATTGGAATCAAGGTAACAAACCGCGCCGAAACTACACGCCCATTGCAGGGCCTGCTGCTTGAAATGATGAATATTGGTTACTTGTTTTTTCATAGCCCCTCTAAATCTCCCCCGGAAGGGGAGACTTTTATTTTGAGCGGTGAATTTTAAGCCCTCCCTTCCGGGGAGGGTGTGGGTGGGGCTTAGTATAGTTCCAGAGTCTGCACCCTGTCAGGCCCAACTGAAAGATATTTTACCGGTACGCCTAATTCTTTTTCTAAAAACATGATATAAGATTTAAGCTTATCAGGTATCTGGTCTATCTCAGTAATACCTGTAATATCTTCATGCCAGCCATCTATCTCTTTTAATACAGGTATTGGCTCTACCGCACAAATATCATAAGGCATGTAATCTATTACTTCGCCCAGGTAGTTGTAATGTGTGCAGGCGTATATTTTCTCAAAGCCGCTTAATACGTCGGCTTTGGTCATTACCAGCTCGGTAACACCGTTAAGCATAATCGCGTATTTTAATGCAGGAAGATCGATCCAGCCTGTACGGCGCGGGCGACCAGTAGTGGCGCCAAATTCATGGCCTAACTGGCGTAGTTCTTCGCCCAATTCATTATCAAGTTCGGTAGGGAAGGGGCCGCCGCCAACGCGTGTGCAATAAGCTTTAAAAATGCCTATCACATCGCCAATTTTATTAGGCGCTATGCCCAAACCGGTGCAAGCGCCGGCAGTAGTAGTGTTTGATGAAGTTACAAATGGATATGAACCAAAGTCAATATCGAGCATAGTGCCCTGTGCGCCTTCGGCAAGTACTTTTTTGCCTTCTTTAAGGTAGTTGTTCACCAAGTGCTCTGAATCAACCAGTTCAAATTTCTTTATCAATTCAACAGCTTCAAAAAAGGCAGCTTCGCGTTCAGAGAAATCATCTACATGGCCATACAATGATGTAAGCATGGATACATGCTTATCAACCAGTTTTTGGTAACGTTCTTTGAAGTCAGGCAAAGTAATATCGCCTATACGCAAACCGTTACGACCGGTTTTATCCATGTAAGTTGGGCCTATGCCTTTTAAGGTAGAGCCAATTTTACCTTCGCCCATCTTTTTTTCCGATGCTGCATCAAGCAGTTGGTGGGTTGGTAAAATAAGGTGTGCTTTTTTAGCTATAACCAGGTTCTTTTTTGCTAAAAGATCATGCCCGGCATCTTTAAGTTTATCTATTTCTTTTTTAAGGGTAATAGGGTCGATAACCACACCATTACCAATAAGGTTAAGTGTGTTACCAAAAAATATACCCGAAGGGATGGTATTCAGTACAAATTTCTTACCGTCGAACTCCAAAGTGTGGCCTGCGTTCGGGCCGCCCTGGAAACGTGCGATCAGGTCGTAATCTGCGCTAAGTACATCAACAATTTTTCCTTTACCTTCATCGCCCCACTGGAGGCCTAATAATACGTCAACAGCCATTAAATTTTATTTTGAATATAGATATTAAACTTTTTTATGATGTCTTTTTTAACGCTTTCCCATTTTAAATTTTTAAAACAAAGGGGATCGGGTTGTAAATCAGCCTCAGCAAAATATGTAATTGATTTAGCTATCATTACTAATGCATTATTAGGATATTTTTTTTGATAAAAGGATATCATCTGATCAAATGAATAATGATTTAACAACTCATACAAATCCCAAAAATCTTTTTTAGCACCTCGTCCGGCAATAGCATTGAGCTTTAATGCTATTATTTCTTCAGTAGCTGCAAAACGAATGCCTTCAATAACATTATAATCGTAACTAAACTTTTCAAAGGTATTCACAAAATCTACTTTTACATCATTAATATATGTGAAAAATAATCTTGGGCTTTTTATTCCTTCAAAAGAAAGTAAGGGGAATGTGTCAGTCAATTTATTAATAATTAATTCCCTTTCGAATGGTTCGTCTGTAAACAGATCTAAATCGATTGATTCTCTGTGACCTAATAGCAAAGATAATGCTGTACCACCAACCAGCCTGAATTGTTCAAGCTCCTTGATGTGCATTAACTCTTTCAGTAAACCCAGAGTTCCGGGTTTAACTGTTTCTTTATATAGCATTTAAAATCCTTGAGTTCGAGACTAAATATCGCGCAGCAAAAATAAATTTCTTTATCACCAATCCAATTCACATTTACAATTTCTTTTTTGATCTTATTATCGCCATAATATTTTCTAAGCGCGATAAAATCTTCAAACGAACCCCTGTCGATAACTTTTTCTATTACATAACGCGCATGCTTCTTATAGTCAATATTATCCATATTAACGTCCCAAAAAGCCTGTTTGCTAAGCAGTGGTTTATCCATGGTTATATTTTTCTGTCACAGAAACCTGCTTTTAATTTTGCACAATTTCCGTATAAATTCAACGAGTGGTGTTTGATCTCGAATTTTAGCAGCTCACCCATCATGCTTTGTATCTGCTGAATACGCGGATCGCAAAATTCAACAACCTTACCGCAGTCAAGGCAAATGATGTGATCGTGCTGTTTATACCCGTATGATTTTTCGAACTGCGCCATGTTTTTACCAAACTGGTGCTTGGTAACCAGGTCGCATGATACCAGCAGCTCAAGCGTATTATATACCGTTGCGCGACTAACACGGTATTTTTTATTTTTCATGTGGATATATAACGATTCCACATCAAAATGGTCGCTGCGCGAATATATTTCTTCTAGTATGGCAAAACGTTCGGGTGTTTTCCTTAAGTTTTTATTTTCGAGATAGGCCTCGAAGATCTTCTTAACCAATGCAATGGTTTCAACTTGCGACATAATGAACTATTAACGTGTAAAGTTAGCTATTTGAATCAAGAAACAGTATGCAGTATCAAAAAACTACACTGTCTTGATTCTTGCATCTTGTTTCTTGACTCTAATTATGAAGCTTTCTCAATCTCCGAATCAAAACGTGTTACGGTACTAATGCCTTTTATCATTTTAAGCTTCCTTATCAGGTTGTCCAAATGGTGGGTGTCATTCACATAAACCATAATGGTGCCCTCAAAAATGCCATTGTCGCTGTCAACAGTTATCGAGCGTATGTTCACCTTAAAATCGTTGGATATAACGGTGGTCAACTGGTTTATCAAGCCAACTTCGTCAATGCCCGTAATACGCAAGCCGGTTAAAAACGCCAGTTCTTGTTGATTGGTCCACTTGGCTTTTACTATCCTGTAACCATAATTGGCCATTAGCTTTGCGGCGTTAGGGCAATTGGTACGGTGTATTTTTATGCCATCGCTCACAGTTACAAAGCCAAAAACATCATCGCCGGGTATAGGGTTGCAGCAATTGGCCAGTTTATAATCAATCTTCTGCATATCCTCGCCTATTAACAGCATATCGCTGTCTTTGGCTTTAAGGGTGCGCACCAGGCTTTGTACCTGTTCGGCTTCTATTTTATCTTGCGGCTTGTTCTCAATTACTTTCTCCGAGGCCTGGTATTCCTTCAGGTCCTTCATGTCGATGTTGCCCTGTGCCACCTCAAAAAACAGGTCGAGTGTTGACTGTAGCTTGAAAAAATAACTCAGTTTATGTATGTTTTCGGAGTTGTAAGTGATCTTTAACGATTTTAGTTTACGCTCCAAAATCTCTTTACCTGTTTCAGCTATCTTCCTTTTTTCCTCTTTTAGTGCCGATTTTATTTTTGCTTTGGCCTTAGCCGTAACCACAAAATTCAGCCAATCCTCTTTGGGGGTTTGCTTGCTTGATGTAATGATCTCCACCTGGTCGCCATTTTGCAGTTTGTAGCTTAGCGGCACCAGTTTATGGTTCACCTTGGCGCCAATACAGCTTGCGCCTACGTCGGTGTGTATCTCAAAGGCAAAATCAAGTGCGGTAGCATTTAGCGGCAATTGTATCAATGCACCTTTTGGAGTAAAAATGAATATCTCGTCAGAGAAAAGGTTCATTTTAAAATCATCCAAAAAGTCCAATGCGTTCGATTCCGGGTTTTTCAACAGGTCGCGCACTTTCTGCACCCAAAGGTCAAGGCCACTATCGGTCGATGATTCCTTGTATTTCCAGTGCGCGGCAAAGCCCTTTTCGGCTATTTCGTTCATGCGTTTGGTGCGTATCTGCACCTCAACCCATTGCCCGCGCGGGCCCATAACCGTAGTATGTAATGATTCATAACCATTTGCCTTCGGCGATGATATCCAGTCGCGCAACCTGTCGGGGTTTGGCCGGTACAGGTCGGTAACTATGGAGTAAGCCTTCCAGCAATCGGCTTTTTCGCTTTCGGGGGTACTGTCCAGTATCACCCTGATGGCAAAAAGATCATAAACCTCCTCGAAAGGAATGGCCTTTTTCTTCATCTTGTTCCAAATGGAATGGATGGATTTCGGCCTGCCGAAAATATCAGCTTCCAGGCCCTGCCCTTCAATAACTTTCTTTACCGGCTCAATAAAATCACGGATGAATTTCTCGCGTTCGGCCTTTTTCTCATTCAGCTTATTTTTGATAAAACTGTAGGTCTCGCGCTCCATGTATTTCATGGAAAGGTCTTCCAACTCTGATTTTATTGCATATAAACCCAAGCGGTGGGCGAGGGGGGCGTATAAATAAACGGTTTCTGATGAAAGTTTAAGCTGCTTGTCGCGCGGCATAAACTCCATGGTACGCATATTATGCAGGCGGTCGGCCAGTTTTATCAGTATCACCCTCACGTCATCGGCCAGGGTAAGCAGCATCTTGCGGAAATTCTCAGCCTGTAATGAGCTATTGGTATCAAAAACGCCCGATATTTTAGTTAAACCGTCTATTATCTTGGCGACTTTTTTCCCGAATTCCCGCTCAATATCATCAAGTGTAACATCGGTATCCTCCACAACATCATGCAATAACGCGCAAACTATAGAGGTTGTACCCAGCCCAATTTCCTCGGCGGCAATTTGTGCAACGGCAATAGGGTGGTATATGTAAGGTTCGCCCGATTTACGGCGCATGGCCGCATGGCTCTCCAATGCCATGTCAAATGCCTTGCGTATCATGCGTTTATCGCCCTTTTCAAGGGTCGATTTACAGGCACGCAACAAGGCGCGGTATCGTTTTAATATCTCAGTCTTCTCAACTTCCAGGTCTATCACCAGTTCTTTCATCTATCAGCTCCTAACAAAAAATGTCTTAAATATGTGCAACAAAAGTCAATAAATCACGTGTAATTGTAAAATACGAAATAAATTGCATTATTTTTGTATTAAGTAAAATTATGAAATTTATTGGTCTTCTTTTGTTTTGTTGTTGTGCAGTGGGGAGTGTCGCGGCGCAAACACCAAAACCTGCACCTATGAAAATGGGCAAAAATGATACCATTAAAACCTACATGACAATGGTTGATGGCCAGCCTATACCCTGGATCATGTACGGAGAAATAAAAATTGTAGATACCCGTATATTCAGAACCCAGGCCGATAGGGATGCATATAACCGTTTGGAGTATAATGTAAGGCGCGTTTGGCCCTATGCACAGTTTGCAGGCCAGCGTTACCAGCAATTACAGCGCGACCTTGCGCTTACAGCCGATAAGCATAAACAAAAAGAATTGGTGGCCGCCTGCAATAACCAAATAAAAGACCTGTTTAAAAGAGAAGTTGAAAACCTGACAATAAGTCAGGGTGAAGTTTTGATAAAATTAATAGACCGCCAAACAGGGAATACCAGCTATGAACTGGTTAAACAACTGAAAGGCGGTTTAGATGCTTTTATGCTGCAATCTGTGGCGCGCCTGTTTGGGCACAACCTGAAAGAAACCTACGATTCTGATGAAGACAGGGACATTGAGTCCATTATCCAAAAAGAAGGTTACGATTCCACTAGAAATTAACAATGGACAACCAACTCATTTACCAGTTTGACGTTCAGAAGATTGACGGCGAACAAATCAATCTGTCCGAATATAAAGATAAAGTGCTTTTAATTGTAAACACCGCATCTCAATGCGGCTTTACTCCCCAGCTAAAGGAGCTGGTGGAGTTAAAAAAACTATTTAAAGATAAAGATTTCGAGATACTCGCGTTCCCCTCAAATGATTTTGGCGGGCAAGAACCTTTAGAAGGCACGGCAATAACAGAATTTTGCGAGAGTTTCGGCGCCAATTTTCCCATTTTTGATAAGATAAGGGTAAGAGGGCCTTACGCCGATCCGCTTTATAAATTTTTCGGCGATAAAAAACAGAACGGCAGATTGAGTTCGGTTCCACGCTGGAATTTCCATAAATTTTTAATAAACAAAGACGGCAGGGTAACCGATTTTTTTTACCCCTTCACCAAGCCAAATTCTTCCAAAATCAGGAAGAAAATAGACCGCATATTGGCGGATAAAAAATAGTATGACAAAGTTAGATATATTGGTTTTACCGGTACACCCCGACGACGCTGAACTTGGGTGCGCAGGAACAGTTTTAAAACATATAGCATTAGGTAAAAAAGTAGGTATTGTTGATCTTACCCGCGGCGAACTGGGTACAAGAGGTTCGGCTGAAATACGCGAACAGGAAGCAACCAAAGCCGGGAAAATACTCGGCCTTACCATAAGGGAGAATTTAGGCATACCCGATGGCCTTTTCCAAAATACACCGGCATATCAGTTGAAAGTTATTGAAGTAATACGCCGCTACCAGCCCGATATTATTATAACTAACGCCTACCACGACAGGCACCCGGATCATGGCCGCGCCAATGAATTGGTAGAAACCTCAGCATTTTTAGCCGGGTTACGCAAAATTGAAACCAGCCATGAAGGTAAAGAACAGGCCGCCTGGCGCCCGAATATGGTATTGCACTTTATACAGGACCGCTATATTGAGCCCGATATTTTGATAGACGTTACCGAGTATTGGGATAAAAAAATTGAAAGCGTGCTTGCTTATGGTTCGCAATTCTTTAATCCAGATTGGAACGAAGATGAACCGCAAACCTACATATCATCGCCTGAATTCATTAAGATAGTTGAGGGCCGAGCCATGGAATTTGGCAAAAGTATACAGGCCAAATATGCCGAAGGCTTTACTTCAAGGAAGTTGTTGGGTGTAGATAATCTATTTTCGCTTAGATAAATGATTTTAGTCTTAAGTCTATAGTCTCAAGTCAACTACTACTTAGGGCAAAAAACTTTTGGCTTTCAACTACAAAGCTACATACTCAAACCTGTTATTATCATTGCTTCTTTCGCGCCTAAGCTTGTTTTCGTTGGCAAGCTTTAAAAGAATGCCCGATAATTCAGATGTTTTGAAATCTGAGTCGAAGTTATCCTTACAGTAGGTGGCTATTGATGATATGGAACGTGGCGTGACGAAAAAGTCAGTACTTAAAAGTTGGTTCAGAATTTTAGTAGCACCTGGCTTTTTGCGGCCTTGTGCAAAGGGATAGCCATCTATTTCGTCCTTTTTATGCCCTTTTTTATTAAACAATTCGGTGCCCTCAGCATCGTTCTTATCAAACTCAACCAGTACATCCAGTAGTCTGTCGATGATTTTTAGTTGGACGGCTTCGGATTTGAACGAGTTAACAACTTCTGAAATCTCGGTAAGTTGTTTTTTTAGTTTCTCAATGTGTTTGCTCATAATAATTTTGCAAAGCTATTAGTAACATATTATACTACTTTTATATAAATGTGCCTAATAGTTAATTGTTTCACCCTGTGAAAAAATAGATTATCGGCTGCGTATTTGTAGTGATAAAATGTTTAGAAACGATTATAGGACTTTTTTAAATAAAAAAGCACCTGTTTATGTCAAAAACAGGTGCTTGTAGCAATATTATTACAAAAAACGGTATTAAGCTATAAAATAGCGGCTATTTTCTCAAGTATTGTTAGTCCTTCGTCAATATGATTTTTCTCAATAATAAGTGCCGGCCTAAAGCGTATACTTTTGGAGCCGCAGCCTAAAAACATTACATGGTCCTCTAACCCTGAGTTAATAAATCTGTCGCGGATCGCCTTATCCGGAAAATCAAACGCGGTCAGCAACCCCTTCCCGCGCACATTACTTATTACGGGGTATTTTGCCGCAATATCCAATAATTGATTTTGCAGGTAATCGCCCATTTTAGCGGCGTTGTCGCATAGGTTATCTTCCTCAATTATTTCCATGATTTTTGACGACCGAACCATATCAACCAAACTGCCACCCCACGTTGAGTTTATGCGCGATGAGACCCTGAAAACGTTATCTTCCACCTCATCAACCCGGTTACTTGCCAGTATGCCGCAAACCTGCATTTTTTTGCCAAATGCAATAATATCAGGTCGGGCCTTTTCGCCAAAATGCTCGTGGCACCAAAATTTGCCGGTAAGGCCAACGCCGGTTTGCACCTCGTCGTATATCAGCATGGCTTCATTTTCATCGGCCAGTACTCTTAGCTGCTCCATAAATTCCTGGCGCACATGGTTATCGCCGCCTTCAGATTGTACAGGCTCAATAATTATGGCGCATATATCATCCTTATTATCTTCAAACGCCTTTTTTATTTGGGCGATAGATAGTGCCTCGCGGCGCAACAGATCCTCATGGTTAGCATCAGAATAAGGGAAGTTCATATGCGGGAATGAAACCCTTGGCCAGTCGAATTT
>CAIWRU010000075.1 GCA_903915155.1 uncultured Mucilaginibacter sp. | reverse complement strand
TTTGGCATCAACTAATTCAATGTATTCAAGCATCCCGGCAAAAAGGTAATATACCTGGAAGTAGTAATCCTTTTCAGGATAAAGCACACTATCCAGCTCAAATAAAAAAGCGCTTTTGCGTGGGTCGATGTCGCTGTATTTCATAACCAAAAATTGAGAGACGCAAAGTATCCAGTCTCTAGGTGTAAATTTCTATATTATATTCTTTAAATAACTGTTCAGCCTCTTTTAACAGCGCCGCTTCTTCTTCCCTTAACGGATATATTTTGCCAATATTTTTATCGAGGCAAAGGGTAAGTACTTCATGACTATAAGCCATTGATGTTGGATTAGGTAACCGCAACATTTTACCCGACTGTACCATAAACTCAGGCAAATCCATATAGTCGCCGAGTATTACATTATCAGCATTTAATTTGTTTTTAAGCTGATGAGCGGCAACCGAATTGGCCGATGTGATCAAAACATTCACTATTGGATAATTAAGCCGTCCTTCATTAAAAGCTGCCTGTCTGATAATTCGGCCAGGTGTTCATTATGGGTAACTATTACAAAGGTTTGGTTAAACTCATTGCGCAGCCTGATGAAAAGCTCATGCAATTCCCGCGCATTAGTCGAATCAAGGTTACCCGATGGTTCATCAGCAAAAATTAGTGCCGGCCTGTTTATAAGGGCACGTGCTACGGCCACCCTTTGCTGCTCACCGCCCGATAGCTCATTAGGTTTATGCCTTAGCCTGTGGCCCAAACCCAATAGTTCCAAAACTTCGGTGGCGTGCTTTTCAGCTTCAGAACGTGATGTGCCTGCAATAAACGCCGGGATACACACGTTCTCAAGCGCATCAAACTCACTTAACAAATGATGGAACTGGAATATAAAACCAATTTTAAGGTTCCTGAAAGCGCTCAGGTTTTTATTGTTCAGTTGATTCAATTCCTGGTTATTAATAAACAAACGACCGGAATCGGGCCTGTCCAATGTGCCCAATATATTCAGCAGCGAACTTTTCCCAGCACCTGATGCGCCTACTATAGTAACGATCTCGCCTTTTTCAACCTCAAGGTTAACTCCTTTTAATATTTGAAGCTGCCCGTATGATTTGTGTATGGATTGCGCTTTTAACATTTTGCAAATGTAGAGATTAGAGGCTGGAGATTAGAGATTAGGTAGGATTTTTTTGTTCATATCTACAAATTTTCAAAACAGAGTAAAAACTAATCACTAATCTCCAATCACTAATCTCTAATACGAAACAAAATCGTAGTTTTACCGCAAATTCTACACTAAACATGAATATTCACGAATACCAGGGTAAAGCCATACTAAAAAGCTTTGGCGTTAGGGTTCAGGAGGGCATTGTTGCCGATACTGTTGAACAGGCTGTTGAAGCTGCTAAAAAATTGAAAGACGAATACAACTCAAGCTGGGTTGTTGTTAAAGCACAAATTCATGCCGGTGGCCGTGGTAAAGGTGGCGGCGTTAAATTAGCCAAAAACTTAGACGAGGTTAAGGAAAAAGCAGGCGCTATATTAGGCATGCAATTAGTTACCCCGCAAACCGGGCCCGAAGGTAAGCTGGTACGCAAAGTATTAGTTGCCCAGGATGTTTATTACCCGGGTGAAAGTGAAACCAAGGAATTTTACATTAGTGTATTACTTGATCGTGCTAAAGGGCGCAACATTATCATGTATTCAACTGAAGGTGGCATGGATATCGAAGAGGTTGCGCATTCAACCCCTGAACTGAT
>CAIWRU010000074.1 GCA_903915155.1 uncultured Mucilaginibacter sp. | reverse complement strand
GTTAATAAGTTGTTAAAATCCGTCCGTCCGCTCAGGATACTAACTGTAATAGGACAGATAGGGCACCCTGAAAAAATAAGTATACCCGTCCGCTTGTGTCCTTATATCTCTTATACCCCTAACGGACGGACACTTGCCTATCAGCAATATAATTATAAATCAAAGAGAAATACATAAAGATTATTCTTTAAATTTACAGAATAATGCCTATATTTTATAGCGAGCCATAACCGCGTTATCCACATTACTTCTCAACTACACTACACAGCAAATCATATATATGAATATGATGATGGGGGAGTATTTTTAAAATTTCAGGGTTGAAATTTTAAATTTGATAAAAGATACCTAACTATTTGTCATTCCGTGATGAATTAAAATACCTGCAACCGCATGAGTCCGTCCGTCCGTTATACCCTACCGGGTAACCGAACGGACGGACACATACTCATTCACTCAATAAAAAATCTTATACTTGTTATTCAAAAACAAATGAAGCGCCTACTCACCAATTTAACCTTCCAGGTATTAGTTGCCATTATACTGGGTGTAATAGTCGGCGCTTACTTCCCTGGCTTTGCACCAGCAGCCAAGCAGATCAGCGATACATTTATCAGGATGATCACCATGCTGATAGCCCCTATCATCTTCTGCACCATCGTATTAGGTATTGCCGGTATGCACGATATGAAAAAGGTTGGGCGTGTTGGCGGCAAGGCACTGCTTTACTTTGAGATAGTTACCACCTTTGCCCTTATAATAGGCATAACAGTTGCCAACCTGCTTAAACCCGGTGCCACCTTCATGAATCATCCGGTAGTTGCTGCTAACGCTGCACAGCTTGCCGACTACCAAAAAGCTGCTGCCGATATGAAATGGGGCGACTTCTTCACCCATATCGTACCATCAAACATATTCGCTGCTTTTACCAATGGCGATATTTTGCAGATACTTTTCTTCGCCATATTATTCGGTTACGGCTTGAGCAAACTTGCCAAAGATGGTACCGGCTTTGTATCGGGCATTGATAAACTATCGAAAGTGCTGTTCAATATCATGAAGGTGGTGATGAAACTGGCACCTATAGGCGCTTTCGCTGGTATGGCTTTTACCATAGGCAAATATGGCATAAGCACACTTCAACCTATGCTTCACCTGCTTGGCGCTGTTTATTTAACCATGATACTCTTCATATTCGTAGTACTTAACATTATCTGTCGCCTGTACAAATTCAGCCTGTGGAAATATTTGGTATATATAAAAGAAGAGATATTACTGCTACTTGGCACCTCATCATCCGAATCGGCATTGCCAAGCATGATAGAAAAGATGGAGAAATACGGTTGCTCCAAATCGGTAGTGGGCTTAGTGATACCTACAGGCTACAGCTTTAACCTCGACGGGACAACCATCTATATGTCGATGGCGGTGATATTCTTGGCACAGGTATTCCGTATCGACCTTAGCATCGCACAGGAGCTGACCATTATAGGCATACTGATGCTCACCTCAAAAGGTGCAGCAGCAGTAACAGGCGGCGGGTTCATCATCCTTACATCAACCCTAACAGCCATCCACATTATACCCATTGAAGGCATGGCGATATTATTTGGGGTAGACCGGTTTATGAGCGAAGCAAGGGCGATTACCAATTTAATAGGGAATGGGATTGCTACTATTGTGATAGCGAAAAGCGAGGGGGAGTTTAGCCCCCCGACCCCCTGAAGGGGGAGTGCTAATATCGAACACTGAATTTCGAATAACGAATAATGAAGTTAACTTCGATGTTCGATGTTCAATATTCGGTGTTCATTATTATTTAATCCTGTCCACTAATGTCCGCAGGGTATGGGCAGGGGGAATGGACGGCCAAAAAAGTGGCATAAGTAAAAAATGATACAAGACATATATATCGCCTTAACCTTATTAAAAGCTATTATAATTATAGTTGGGATGTGTTTTTTTGTTATTCCAAATTTCACAAATGGATGGAAAAACAAGGATAACACGAGGTTAAAAAAGGCAGGCTTGTTTTTCTTGGCGATATTTGGTTTAATTGCTTTACTTACTATAATTGAATTTGCAATTGCGCTTAATAGATGAAAAAAATCCAAACTATTTTTTGGTTATTATTTGGTGTCGCCATTATAGGTTATCTTATTTATAAAATAGCCATGAATTCTTTTACAGACCATTTTCTGGGTGACAAACCTCAAATTACTAAAGCGATAATAATTAATGAGAAAAATTATATGGGGAACCAACCTGTCGCACCTAAATTTTCATATTCATATTCTTTCAAGGTGAATGCTATGGATTATACAGGAAATTCGCATGACACGACACTTAGGATAGGCGACACCGTTGAGGTAGAATATAATAAAGACCATCCGGGCATCAATAAACCTTTGCATCCAAAGGAATAAGCCCTGTCCACCAATGTCCACAGCGCATGGGCAGGGGAAATGGACGGCCAACCATTACACCATACCATCTTAACTAAACCCGATAGCAGCGAATACCTGCCTCGTGGTTAAGGCATGTACAGTATAAGCGTATAGCGGGACTGCCGTTAATAGCAGCACTGCCTTTGCTTTTAAGCCCCCTCTAAATCTCCCCCGGTAGGGGAGACTTTTTTATTTGTAACTAAAACATGACAGCTTTTAAAGTCCTCCCTACCGGGGAGGATTTAGGAGGGGCTCATACTTTTTACAAAAAAATTACCCCAACCTCCCTTCAACGCACAAAAATATTTTAGCTTTGCCGTACTAAAAGAAAAACATACTCATGAGTGTTCTTGTAAATAAAGATTCTAAGGTTATTGTCCAGGGTTTTACCGGTAAAGAAGGCACCTACCATGCCGAGCAAATGATTGCTTATGGCACACAGTTAGTTGGCGGTGTTACGCCGGGTAAAGGTGGTCAAACCCACCTTGACAGGCCCGTGTTCAATACCGTTGCCGATGCAGTTGCCCAAACCGGTGCTGATGTATCTATCATATTCATCCCCCCTGCCTTTGCTGCCGATGGTATTATGGAAGCTGCCGAAGCAGGTATTAAAGTTATAGTTTGTATTACCGAAGGTATCCCTACAAAGGATATGATAATGGTAAAAGAATATATTGCCGGCAGGGATACCCGCCTTATAGGCCCAAATTGCCCCGGCATTATTACTGCCGATGAAGCGAAGATTGGTATTATGCCGGGCTTCATTTTCAAAAAAGGACATGTTGGTGTAGTTTCAAAATCAGGCACATTAACTTATGAAGCTGTCGACCAGGTTGTGAAAGCAGGTCTTGGCATCACCACAGCCATAGGTATTGGCGGCGACCCTATAATAGGCACCACCACCAAACAAGCTGTCGAGCTGTTAATGAACGACCCTGAAACCCACGGCATCATCATGATAGGCGAAATAGGCGGCGGCATGGAAGCCGAAGCAGCACGCTGGATACAGGCAAACGGCACCAAACCCGTAGTAGGGTTCATCGCCGGTCAAACCGCGCCTCCGGGCCGCCGTATGGGCCACGCAGGCGCTATAGTTGGCGGAGCCGATGACACCGCAGCCGCTAAAATGAAGATAATGACAGAATGCGGTATCCGTGTAGTTGATTCGCCAGCTGAAATTGGCGCTGCAATGGCGGAAGAATTGGCTGCTAAAGCTTAAAGGTAAAAGCTGAAAGGCGAAAGGTGAAAGCGATTTGCATTCAGTAAATCACTCATTCACTAAATCAATAATTAATTAATCCTGGTTAATAGTCGGGATTTTTTGGTTTTAGGCGACACCGTTTACATAAAAGCCCGCAACTCTATTGGTTGTTAAATTTATTTTTATCTTAAAATAACAACTTCCGCCATCTTCTACCCGAACCCAATCTTTTTTCCAATAGGATTTATCCCCCACATCGCAAAAGCAACTTACCCATACTTCCTTTTCACCTTTTCCATTAGTAATTGCTAAAAACTGTTTATAATACTTTTCGGGATGGCTTATCAAATTATCGTAAGGGATAGCATTAGCAGGGTCATTTCGATGAGATTTTTTGTTTATGCTATCCACAAAAGCTTTTTCATGCTTATTGTATTCAACTACTTCTTCAGCGATTATGACTTCTATTTTATCAATTTCTGATGATGACAAATCGGCAGGCTTATTTACTTTCCTGAACAAATGATTATCCCGCGCTGTATCAAATTTAAAAACTACATATCTTGATGTATCGACAGGTTTTTCGGGAATAATGACAGTTGCTTTTGGACTTGGATGCGAACAAGCGATAAGAAATAGTGAAAGTAAGGTTAAGGTGTATTTCATATGATAAATGTAAACAATTCAAACTAAAAAACGCCTTGTCAAACCAGTGTAAACATACCCTCATTCAAACTTCAATCCCCCAAAATTGTCGTATATTGTATCAAGTGAAAATCAATAATTCGCTCAATCACTAATTCAATAAATAATGGAATATAATAAATTAACACCCGAAGAAGAATATATCATACTGCATAAAGGCACTGAAAGACCATTCACCGGTGCATTATTAAACAACAAAGCCGAAGGCGTATACGTGTGTAAAAGATGCGACACGCCGTTGTATGAATCGGCTACCAAGTTTGAATCGCACTGCGGCTGGCCAAGTTTCGACGATGAGATACCCGGCGCAGTAAAACGTGTACCCGATGCGGACGGACGCCGTGTGGAGATAGTATGCGCCAATTGCGGAGCACACCTGGGCCACGTATTTGAAGGTGAATATCTGACACCTAAGAATGTAAGGCATTGTGTAAACTCGGTGAGCATGAAGTTTGTGCCAGCCCCCCTCTAAATCTCCCCCCGGTAGGGGGAGACTTTAATACAAGTTTTTTTAAGCCCTCCCTACCGGGGAGGGTTTGGGTGGGGCTAGCCGATCTTTGTTAACAACTCTGCTCTTTGTTTAAAACTATCCCTACCAACCAAACCGCCCTTGCCCTTATCTTTGAAGTATTAAGTTCTTACAATCGCTATAAGGATTGCCGGTTTTATTGCCGGCATTAAAAGGGAACCATGTTAAATTCCTGGGCTGACGTGCAACTGTGTTATTAAGTAGTTCAAAGTCAAAAGTTTAAGGTTAAAAGTCAGGATCATTCATCTTACTTTCAACTTTAAACATTCAACCTTCAACTCCAATAAAGCCAGACACCTGCCTGCATAGCTTGTCAAAACTTTCACGCATAAGGTTTTGCCAAAAGTCAATCTACTACTGCCTCATTTACGGGTGCAGGCGGTTCATTGCCTTTTGTCGACTCCAAACAACAAAGGCAAAATGAAAACTGAAAACGAAGAAGTATTACTGAGAGAGAACAAGGACAGGTTTGTCATCCTGCCTATCAATTACCCGCAGATATGGGAAATGTACAAAAAGCACGAAGCCAGTTTTTGGACAGCCGAAGAAATAGACCTTTCCGACGACCAAAAACACTGGGAAGCTTTGAGCGATGGTGAGCGCCACTTCATATCGCACATCCTGGCATTTTTTGCCGCCAGCGATGGCATTGTGAACGAGAACCTTGCCATCAACTTTATGAGCGAAGTGCAATTACCTGAAGCGAGGTGCTTCTACGGTTTCCAGATCATGATGGAGAATATCCACTCTGAAACCTATGCGTTATTAATTGATACCTATATAAAGGATGCTGCCGAGAAAGACCGGCTTTTCCACGCCATTGATACTGTGCCCTGCGTAAATAAAAAAGCCGAGTGGGCATTGAAGTGGATCAGCAATGGCACATTCGCGCAGCGGTTAGTAGCTTTTGCAGCTGTTGAGGGGATATTTTTCTCGGGTAGTTTCTGCTCTATATTTTGGTTGAAGAAGCGTGGTTTAATGCCGGGGTTGACATTTAGTAATGAACTCATCTCGCGTGATGAAGGTATGCACTGCGAATTTGCCTGCTTACTGTACAAAATGCTAAAAACAAGGCTTTCAAAAGAAGAAGCCACCAAGATAATTACCGACGCGGTAGAGATAGAAAAGGAATTTGTGACCGATGCACTACCGGTAGCACTCATCGGCATGAATGCCAAACTGATGAGCCAGTATATTGAATTCGTAGCCGACAGGTGGTTAAGCGAATTGGGTTACGACAAGTATTACAACGCCACCAATCCATTTGATTTTATGGAGATGATAAGCCTGCAAGGCAAAACCAATTTCTTTGAAAAACGGGTTGGCGATTACCAAAAAAGTGGGGTGTTGAATGCAGATGCTAAAACACAGGCATTTTCATTAGATGAAGATTTTTGAGTTAGAGATTAGAGACTGGAGATTAGAGGTTAGTAAAAGGTAATATAACATTAGAAAAGCTGTCCACACACTGGCCGCAGGTATGGGCACAGGGAGACGGACGGCCAAAAACATTAGGAGTAGGCGATTAAATAAGATCATGTAAATCCTTTAATCCCACAAATCAAGGTTCAGACAATATTAATATATAAAAATAAGGAGGCAAAATGTACGTAGTAAAAAGAGATGGCAGAAGAGAAACGGTAAAATTTGATAAGATAACAGCACGGATAGAGAAGCTGTGTTATGGGTTTAATTTGGTTGACCCGATTGACGTGGCGAAGAAAGTAATTGAGGGGTTGTATGATGGTGTAACTACATCAGAGTTGGATAACCTTGCTGCTGAAACTGCTGCATCCTTAACCACCAAGCACCCTGATTATGCTTTACTGGCATCGCGTATAGCGGTATCAAACCTGCATAAAAACACGGTGAAGTCATTCTCCGAAACCATGCGCAAGCTGTATGAGTACACCGATGAAAAAACCGGCAAAAACGCCTCTCTGATTGCCGATGACGTTTGGCAGGTGATAAAAGACAACGCCGAACTGCTTGACAGCACAATCATATACGACCGTGATTTTGGCTTTGATTACTTCGGCTTCAAAACCCTTGAAAAATCATACCTGTTAAAAGTTGAAGGTAAAATAGTAGAACGCCCCCAGCATTTGTTTATGCGGGTATCGGTTGGTATCCATAAGGCAGATATCGACAGCGTTATCAAAACCTATAACCTGATGAGCGAGCGCTGGTTCACCCATGCTACGCCTACCCTGTTCAATGCCGGTACGCCAAAACCGCAAATGTCATCATGCTTTTTGTTGACGATGAAGGACGACAGTATCGACGGTATTTACGACACCCTAAAACAAACCGCCAAAATATCGCAAAGCGCTGGTGGTATTGGTTTAAGCATACATAATGTAAGGGCCACAGGATCATATATCAGTGGGACGAACGGTACCAGTAATGGCATTATACCCATGCTGAAGGTGTTTAACGATACCGCACGTTATGTCGATCAGGGCGGCGGTAAGCGCAAAGGTGCATTCGCCATTTATTTAGAGCCATGGCATGCGGATGTATTCGATTTCCTCGACTTGCGCAAGAACCACGGAAAAGAAGAAAATCGTGCGCGCGATTTATTCTATGCCCTTTGGGTAAGCGACCTGTTCATGCGCCGTGTGGAAGCTAACGAGGACTGGAGCCTATTCTGCCCCCACGAAGCACCGGGATTAGCAGATTGCTGGGGCAAGGAATTTGAAGCATTGTACGAGCGTTATGAATCAGAAGGCCGTGCACGTAAAACCGTAAAAGCACAGGAACTTTGGTTCGCTATATTAGACGCTCAGGTTGAAACAGGCACTCCATACTTGTTATATAAAGATGCTGCCAACGGTAAATCAAATCAACAGAATTTAGGTACCATAAAAAGCTCGAACCTGTGTACCGAGATCATGGAGTATACCGATGCCAACGAGGTAGCAGTTTGTAATTTAGCTTCGCTGGCGTTGCCTCGGTATATCCAGAATGGCATTTTCGACCATAATAAATTGTACGATGTAACTTACCAGGTAACCATCAACCTTAATAAAATTATCGATCATAACTATTACCCGGTTGAGGAAGCCCGTTACTCCAACCTGCGCCATCGCCCAATAGGTTTAGGCGTGCAGGGTTTGGCAGATACGTTCATCCAATTGCGTTTACCATTTGAAAGCGATGCTGCCAAACAACTGAACATAGAGATATTCGAAACCATCTATTTCGCAGCCATGACAGCTTCGAAGGACCTGGCGATAAAAGACGGCGCTTATGAAACCTTCAAAGGCTCACCCCTATCAAAGGGCAAATTCCAGTTCGATTTGTGGAACGTACAACCTGATAGTGGCAGGTGGGATTGGGAAAACCTGCGTTTGGATGTAATGAACCACGGCGTGCGTAACTCGTTATTAGTTGCGCCAATGCCTACCGCTTCAACCTCGCAAATACTGGGTAACAACGAATGTTTTGAGCCTTATACCTCGAACATCTACACACGCAGGGTATTAAGCGGTGAGTTCATTGTGGTAAATAAATATTTGCTGCGCGATTTAGTAAATCTTGGCTTATGGAACACCACCATGAAGGATAAGATCATCACAGCAAATGGTTCGATACAAGATATTGAAGAAATTCCAGCTGAAATAAAGGAACTGTACAAAACCGTTTGGGAGATCAAGATGCGCAGCATCATTGATATGGCAGCCGACAGGGGCGCTTATGTATGCCAGTCGCAATCGTTGAACCTGTTCATCAATTCGCCAAACGCGTCAAAGTTAACATCCATGCACTTCTACGCCTGGAAAAAAGGGTTAAAAACAGGCATGTATTACCTGCGTACGCAAGCTGCATCGCAGGCGGTTAAGTTTACGGTTGAGAACCAGGGCGGCAAAAACATGGATGCCGTTATACCCGAAGTTGTTGCTGAATTGAGCAACGATGTACCCGCCGGCCCAAGCTGCTCGATGGATGAGGGTTGTGTGACTTGCTCGGCGTAAAGTTTGGTCAATAGTCGATAGACCATAGTCCATAGTGAATTTCACTTTTGGCTATGGACTATCGACCATGGACTATGGACTACCTTATATGCAAAAACACGAAACCGTATACTGCGAACGCTGCAAAGCGCCCTTTGAATGTAAAGCCAATTCATTCACCAAATGCCAGTGCAGCAAAGTGCAGTTAACCTTGAATGAAACGCAATATGTAAGCGAGAATTTTGAAGGGTGTTTGTGTGCGGATTGTTTGGTGGAGTTGAAGGGGAAATATAAGGCAATTCTCGATCAGCACTAATAATTTAATCTGCTTTCCAACCGCCCGCGACCTTGGTAAAGGAAAGGTCCCGGTATCTTCCCGTTCCGCACCAATCAGAATTTTCGACCCATTCTCTTAATAACAAACGTTTAGTGTAAGGATTATATTGAGGGTATGATATACAAACATATCCATAGCCATATTTTTTATGCCAAGCTTTAATTTCTTTAATTGTACTTGTCTGGGTCTCTTTTAATATATTAAGATATGAAATATCGGCTATTATTGTTGTATTCAAAAGTTTTTTACTGTTCCATCTGAAGGTTGTGTCAAACATTATTGGTGGCGGGGGTAATAACTTAACACTTGTGAGAGATCTTGAGAACAATGTATCTCCATAGTATTTTGCTTCCATCTCCCTTTTCATTTGCACATATACCTGGTAAAAATCCCTGCCTTTTAAAGGCATAAAAAACACCTTACGGCCGGTTGGTACAGCATCAAGACCAGGGAGATAATATTTATTGATAAAATCATAAACTTCAGCACTATCGAGGGGAATATAGGCCGCGTGCTTCCGCAATTTCGCAAGCGTATCGTTCAACTTTGCTCGTTTTGCGTCAGTCGCCCTGTTGCATCCGGTTAGCAAAATGATAATTAAAGGGGTAATGCCAACTATTGCATGAAAAAGACCTTTGGTTATATATTTTAGCGGTTCAGGCATAATATATAAATGTAATTATTTCTTTTAAAAAATAAACTTCCGAAGTTTATAAGACTTCGGAAGTTATCAGCTTACAGGTTATTCCTTTCCAGGCTTATCAACCTTTGGTTTTTCCCCAACCACTACATTCGCTTCATTAGCGGTTTGCAGCTTCTTGAACATTTCGCTGCCGATAAGGGCATCAATCATGCCGCTGCCACCGCCATCTTTACCGCTTACCAGTATATCAGGCACCAGTTTTATACCGTGACTTGCAAGGGCTTCAGCTACGCGTACTATGGCATATTGCTCGGTACCCATCGCTTCGGTTTTTTGCTTGGTCACTTCAGCTTCCGATAAACCTATCGCTTTAATCTTGGTAGCTTCGGCTATACCGTTCACCTCGGTAGCGTTGGCATCGGCTTTGGCGTTCACGGTTTTGGCTTCGGCATCAGCCTTGGCTATCGTGATTCTAACTTCAGCATCAGCCTTAGCGTTGATGGTCTTAGCCTCAGCCTCACCACGCGATGCAGCAACTTTCGAAGCAGCCATCTGCGTGTTGATCTCCACCTGGCGGGTTGATTTTACCACCTCGGGCTGCATGTCTGCACCGGCTTTGGCGCTTTCAAATTCCTTACGCTCAATTTGCGCATGGCGTTGTATCTCGTAAGTCACCTTTTCCTGCTCGGCTATTTTACGGTCGGTAAGGGTTTTCATCAGGGCCGGAGGAGGTACAATGTCGCCTATCAGCGTATCCACACCAACTACGTTATAGTCGTTCAACACTTTGCTTATGTGCGATTTCGCATCTTCCTGCCTTTGCACACGGTTCGCCAAAAACTCTATCACATCACTCTTTTGTGCCGAGTTACGGAAATAGTTGGCAATGGTAGGCTCCAGCACCTGCGATACCAGGTTCTTCATGTTACCAAAACGGGCAATAACCTTTGGCGCCTCGTTGCGTGGTATATGGATGATCTGCGACACATCCAAATTGAATGTAAAACCATCAGACGAACGAACAGTGATGGTACACAGGTTCTTATCCAGCTCATGCGCCTCGGTACGACTATCGGCCCAATTCAACACAATATTGGTGGTTGGCACTACCTCTACAGCATGGGTATAAATGTTCACCGGGTGCTTACCAGGGTCCAGCGGTTGATCCCACACACCTTTTTCATTACGCTTAACAATGTTGCCATGTTTAAAGCTGTCGCCGCTGGTATCTTTACCTTCGGGACCAACAAACGAGTTCACCACACCCACATAACCAATAGGGATGTAGATCATATCCACCTGCTCAACTATTACAAACCAGGGGTTTAAGTAATAAGTACCTGCCAGTATCACATCCTCCTGCAAACCTTTGCGACCGCCGGCGTTGATGAACGCAATAGGATCCTGGTAGTTTTTATGCCCCGCAACCGAGTTACCGGCAATTTCGCCTTTTTCCAATGGTTCACCATCAAGCGTAGTTACTATACCCACCTTGTTTTCCTGTATCTGGGTGATAGGTACGGTTTCTATCTCGAACAAAAAAGCGTTGATACGATAGCTACCCGGTGTTAAAAAAGCTGCTTGCGGGCCTTTCTGACCTTTATTATCCAAAAATGCCTGCGCATCCTGGAAGTTGTCGCAATCTACCGGCTTACCCAGCACACGACCGGTATCCATCGAGGCACCATCCCTGGCTTTTACCAGCCCCAACTTATTCTGTTCAATAACAGTGAAGGGTTGCATGGTAATGCTGTATTGCCACGGCCACATGGCCCAGTAAAGTCCCGGAGCGAGCGCTTTGGCCTGCATACCTGCTTCGCCGTTTATGGCTATGATACGGCCATCGGGCAGTCGCTTGGCACCCGTGAGCGCGTACTTTTTAACCACCAGCCCTATACGGTCGTCGGGTACGATAACCATACCAAAAAACACACGCAGTACAAATTTGTACAGCACTAAAATTACTACCACAGGCACAGCCCATAGCGCAACACCAATTAAATTGTTCATTTTGTTTAGATAAATTATTTTTTTGATTTTTTAACGGAACCCTTAAGGTGCGGGCCCTCACAATAACCTACAGCTTAACTTAAGATGAGTACCTTTGCTGTATAGTGACTATAAGATTGCATGAATAAAGATTTGTTACAATAAATTGTGAAAAAGTTTACCAAATATGTCGATTGGGTGCTGGAGATGCAAGAAAGCACGAAAATAAATTAATTAACAATTGGGGAGGAATTGTTTGGGCGTTGCCTGCGGCACGTGCTTTCCATTCATACGCCTGCAAGGCCTTAGGCTCGGGGCCGGTATCCATAGAAATCACTAACGCAAATAGTTTAGTTCATTCCTTATCGATATTCACCTTACGCAAATTTCCATCCATATCTTTAATGGTAAAAATAGCTGTTTGCTTGCTTGCTAAAGCAGGCACCCTGTTTATCATGTCGCAAAACTCAACATGGCTGTAGTCAATATCATTTATAGCTACGATCTGTTCACCGGGCAAAACCTTAGCTGTGGCCTTGTTCCACACAATTCCAATAATCAGTTTATTATCGGCAAAACCGGGGCTTATGGGCCAAAGCTTTTCGGCAAGATTGTTTACTGTACTGTCTGCATCAAAATAATATTTTTGGTGTAAAAAGTCAAGTGTAAGGCTGCCGTACTTTAGTAAGCCGGTCCCTACTCCCGGTATGCCATTTTTATTGGTTTCCGTGGTCATATTTTCAAAAGAAGCCTTACCAATAGTTATTTGGGGAAACTTTAACCGCAGCTTTTCTTCCTCCTTTTGCAAACCTAACATACCATAGGTGGTGGCCCCATACCCTTTAGCCACTACTTCAAACACATTAAATTTTTCCATCTGCGATGTTTCATTTTCTGTCAGCCGTAAAAAGGAATTATCGCCACTGTCAAACTCTAAGCTCAGGTCAACCTTATCTTTTACCATTAAATGCAGCACAGGCGAGCTTTGATATTTACCGCCGGTAGCCATTTTAGCGCTGTTTGCACTTTTCAGGTCGAGTTTATTCTTTTGATCGGTTATAATAATTAAATGTTTCTTACTATCAATGCGCACAATCGAATTGTGTAAAATATTGCTCCCGATCACGCCATCAATGGGCCAGCAACTCATTAAGCCCGGCGGCCAGCCTTTCAATGCCGGCACACCTGTAAAAAGCGTTTTACCTACCGTTATATCAACTTTAATTACTGCCGTGGTTGAGGCTTCACCGTTTACATCGCGAACAGTATCCTTGTATATTTCGGGGGCTTTAAGCTCATTGGCAAGTGCTTCGCTTATCATACAGGGCGCCCCGGTATCAAACAGAAATCGGTGCCCCGCACCGTTAAGCGTTACGTTTACAAAAATCCTCCCGTTAATATCTTCATAAGGCAGTTCTTCGTAATAACCGGAAGTGGCACCACCCTGATTAAGTGAAACCCTTTGGGAATGGCATATTAAGGAAGTGGTTGATAAGGCAATAAGTAGTAGCAGATATTTCATAAGTATGTTCAGATGGTTTAAAGCTACTATTTTATTGTCGATTTTGATAGCAGGGAAAAGAATTCACGTTACCCGAATTCCTTCACTTTCCAACTATTTTCCTACCTTCACGGCCTATAAACTCATACTGAAACATGAAATTATTAGAAGGAAAAACCGCGTTGATCACCGGCGCGTCAAAAGGTATAGGCCGCAAGATCGCTGAAAAGTTTGCCGAGCATGGCGCTAATGTCGCATTCACCTATTTATCATCGGTTGAAAAAGGGCTGGCATTAGAACAAGAACTGCAAAGCTTTGGCACCAAGGTAAAGGGCTACCGTTCCGATGCCTCGAAATTTGATGAAGCCGAAAAACTGATAAACGATATAGTAGCCGATTTCGGCACCCTGCACGTAGTGGTAAACAACGCGGGCATTACCAAAGACGGCCTTTTAATGCGTATGACCGAGGAACAATGGGATGAAGTTTTGGATGTAAACCTGAAATCAATCTTTAACGTAACCAAAGCCGCTTCAAAAATCATGATGAAGAACCGAGACGGTGTGTTCATTAACATGAGCTCGGTAGTGGGTGTACAGGGTAACGCAGGGCAAAGCAATTATGCTGCATCAAAGGCAGGCATTATTGGCTTCTCCAAATCGATAGCTAAAGAATTAGGCTCGCGTAACATACGCACCAACGTAGTTGCCCCAGGCTTTATAAAAACTGAAATGACCGAAGTGCTTGACCCTAAAGTGGTTGAAGGCTGGGCACAGGCCATCCCCCTTAAACGTGGCGGCGAAACTGAAGATGTGGCCAATTGCTGCGTTTTTCTGGCATCGAACATGGCAACCTACATCACCGGGCAAGTTATACCGGTTGATGGCGGGATGTTGTAAGCCCCACCCAACCCTCCCCGGAAGGGAGGGCTTTAAAATCTTATTTTAATAGCCTATATTTAAAGCAATTAATAAAAGTCTCCCCTACCGGGGGAGATTTAGAGGGGGCTAATAAATTATATTTAGCCTGATTAATTTAAACGAACCAAATGGAAATCAATTTCGAGAACATAACCGATCATACGATCCCAATAAATGATTTTTCTTTAAATGGCCGTTTCATTGAAAATCTGCCTTTGGCTGATCTGCACCAGTTAAAGCCGTTAAATAATAATTCGTCGAAGTTTTTGGATGATTTTATAACCACCAAACAACTGCATAAGCACGCCCCGTTTAAAAAAGGATTCTTTAATAAGGCTGATAAAATAAAGATAACGAACGATAACCATGAAGAGGTCAGGAACTGGTTGCTTGAACATGGCATATCCTTGACTAAGGAGGTTTTCCTGTCGTGGGACACGACTACTACCATGATCACCCCCTGGAAATTGGTAATTCAGTATTTTGACGATTTCCATTACACTGCATCCGACGACCTGACCGTATTTGATGAAAGCCTGGATTGGGCGTTACTTTTCTCCCGTAAGAATGTTATTTATTACGGTGCCAAATAAAAGCGCTGATTTCATATAACCACATTTTCAAATCTTCAAATTAAAACAGCATATTTGGCATACAGGTATGCTGTTTTTATTTGCTATAACATGGGGAGCGGTTTCAGGATGGTGGGCAGTAGCCTGCCTGCTGCTGGGTTTATTATATGCCTGGCTTATGTACCGGCAGCCTGTAAGCCTCGGTAACACATTCCGCAATATTTTATTTACTATACGAGCTATAGCCGTATTCGTATTATCATTTCTGTTGCTTGCACCACTGGTGAGGTCGGTAAGCTATCAGCCTCAAAAGCCGCTGGTTTTAATTTTGCAGGATAATTCGGAATCGGTAAAGTTATTTACCCCACCTAAGTCCTCCCCCAGGGGGAGGACTTTAAGCGGAGTTAGTAAAGTCTCCCCCCTCGGGGGAGATGTAGAGGGGGTCACTACTGATTTAAGAGGAATCAAGTCCGCCCTTGGTGATAATTACGACGTACGTGAATTCAACTTCGACCGAACATTCAACAACGGCCTATCAAATAAATTCAACGGCAAGCAAACCAATATATCTACAGCCTTAAAGCAGTTGAACGACCAGTTTGTAAATCAAAACATTGGCGCAATAATACTCGCCACCGATGGCCTCTACAACCAGGGCAGCGACCCGCAATACGAGGCCCGCAATTTTAAAACAACCATTTACACCGTTGCGTTAGGCGATACCACGCCAAAACGCGACCTGTTTATAGCCAACGTAAACTACAACAAAACCGCCTTTTTGGGTAATGATTTTGAAATTGAGGTTTTAACCGAGGCCTATCAAAGCAAAGGCGAAACTATGCGGCTCACGGTTACCGAAGATGGCCGACAGGTAGCTACCCAAAACATTCCCGTAAATTCCGATGCCTTTCAAAAGTTGGTGCCCTTAAAGCTAACCGCCGATAAAAAAGGTGTCCGCAAATTTACTATCAGCATCGCTCCTGTTAAAAATGAGTTATCGACCCAAAATAACACCGAAACTATTTATGTAGACGTGCTTGATGCCAAGCAAATGGTGCTGCTCGTTTACAACAGCATCAACCCCGATATCAACGTAATAAAAAGCGGTATTGAAAGCAACAAGAATTACGATGTTAAAACCATCTTATCAACCGACATTTCAACCATAAAACCTGCCGATTACAGTCTGATTATACTGCACCAGTTTATCCCGACAGGCGCTTTGCAAAATTTCATTACTAAAAGCAAGATACCGGTTTGGTACATGCTCGGCGCACAGTCAGATCTTTCAGCTTTTGATCAAATTCAATCAATTATAAAAGTAAGCGCCAACAGCTATCAAATACAGGAAGTATTTGCGCAGCCGGTGGCGGAGTTTTCGGCGTTCACCCTATCCGATTCCAGTAAGCTGAAATTAGCTTCTTTTCCGCCCTTGCTGGCACCATTCGGTAGTTACACCTCGTCGCCTGCCAACCAGGTATTGTTTAAGCAAAAGATCGGCAATATTACCACCACCTACCCCCTGCTGTCATTTGCCGACGAGGGCGGTCACCGTGTAGGCATTCTCACCGGCGAGGGCCTTTGGCGCTGGCAACTGGCCGAGTACAAAGCCTACGGCAACCACCATGCGGTGGAAGAATTACTGGATCAAAGTGTGCAATATTTAACGGCAAATGCCAACCGCCAGCAATTCAGGGTTTATGCTGCCAAAAATGTGTTCGATGAGGGTGAGAATGTTATCCTCAATGCTGAACTATATAATGATGCGCTCGAACTCGTCAACACCCCCGATGTTAAGATCGACCTGAAAGGCGTAACGGGTAAAAGCTACAGCTTCCTGTTTACCCGCAGCGGTCAAAGTTACCAGTTGGATGCCGGTACGCTCCCGGTTGATGAATATACCTACACGGCCTCAACCAAAGTTGGCAATAAAACATATACCGCAAACGGACAGCTAACCGTAAAAGCACTGAACCTCGAAACACGCCAAAGCACAGCAAATCACCATCTACTAAACAGTATCGCCAAACAATCGGGCGGCGTAATGGTGCTGCCTTCGCAGGTCAGCAAACTGGCAGATTTGATTAAGAAAAATGAGAACATTAAAACTGTAGTTTACGAGGATAAACACTACAGCGACCTTGTAGATATTAAATGGATTTTCGCTTTGATACTAGCCCTGTTAAGCGCCGAATGGTTCATACGCAAACGCGAAGGCGAGATTTAACATAATTTAACTGTAAAATGCCTGTTTTATATCAAAAAAATTACCTGTTAACCAGCTACATTGGCTAACAATTTGATAGATTTGAGTTGACTTTTAACCCTCTCCTTTGGAGAGGGCAGGGTGAGGCTAAAAAAATATCGTTTAGCATTAAACCTTTTAATAAAAGTTAGTCTAATAAGTTATCTAATTCTGAAAAGGAAACAAAGCCATGAAAAAATTAATTTATTTATCGCTGATAGTTTTAACCCTCGCCGGTTTGTCAGCCTGTAACAGTTACAATTATTATACCGCAGGCCTTAACCGCACCAATATGAGCGGTTACCACAGTTTTGCGTGGATGCCGACAAACACCGACAGGAAAGGCGTAAAAAATAACGATGAAGCCGATGCCAAAATTAAAGACGCTGCAACCAACGCCTTACAGGCTAAAGGCTTAACGCTGCAAACACATCAGCCAGATTTAATAGTGGTTTATACCGCAACGGTTGGCCGTGGTTCGCGTACCAATTATTATTCGGCTTATCCCGGCTTTTATGGCGGCTGGGGTTGGGGCGCCGGTTGGGGCTGGGGCAGCAGATGGGGCTGGGGTGGCTGGGCCAGGCCCGGTTATTATTGGGGTGGCGATCCGTTCCTGTACTATGGTGGTATAACTTATGCCGAACAGGAACATTATAAAGAAGGCACGCTTATTATCGACCTGATAGATACCCGTACCAAAAAAGTAGTATGGCGCGGCTTTGGCGTAGGCGAGGTTCATCATAACCCGCAAAAAAATATCGATGATATACCAAAAGTGGTTAGCGGCATTATCGACCAACTAAACGTTACTCCACATACAACCGTGTACCGCACACGTACAATGAGTTCATAAGATACTAACTATTGATAATAAGCAACTCAACAACATTGGTAGCCCGGGTAACAGACGTTTCCGGGCTATTTTTTTGCCTTTTTCACTGTTCATATTTTATTGTATACCAACCAAATAGCATAACCCAAACGCAACCTAAACACACCTAAACAGCACGTAAACACCCCATAAACAGCACCCAAACGCGCCCAAACAAACCGAAATTAACCTAAACATACCCATACACCCCCAAACACTTATCAAGCTAACTATCAGCACATTAATATTTCCCGGCGTTCACGGGACATGAACAATTTTCATCACATACAACCCGTCGCCATTAAAGGTCACCGCCCCCCTAATGGACTATTGAACCAATGAACCAAAATACTTCACTACCCCGCCGCAACCTGCCCCGATATAATCGCATTCGGCACTGCCCAACCCGGCACTGTCAGATGCCCCGTGAACAATAAATTCTTAATATTCCCGGCTCCAATATGGCTTTAAAAATACATTCATCGCTGTATTTTTAGGCGGTGCTTCAGCAAAAGCTTAATGTTATTAAAGGCGAATTATAAGGCATTAAAGCTGAATAACTAACGCTTTTTTTTATCGTGCAAAAAAATGAAAAAAAACTACCCTTTAACTGTAATCTCTAATCTGTAATCCCTACCTTTGCGGCTCAAAAAAACGCATTGCTGATGAGCCATTCTGTTCAAATAAAAAACGCTTTAATTTCTGTTTATTACAAAGATAACCTTGAGCCTATAATTCATGAGTTAAACCGCCTCGGTGTAAATATTTATACCACCGGCGGCACCGAAACTTTTATACGCTCGCTTGGGGTTGATGTAATTGCTGTTGAGGATCTTACCTCCTACCCATCTATACTGGGCGGTCGTGTAAAAACGCTGCATCCAAAGGTATTTGGAGGTATTTTAGCACGCAGAAGTTTTGAAGGCGATGAGCAGCAACTGGCCCAGTATGAGATACCGGAAATTGACCTGGTAATAGTCGACCTTTACCCTTTTGAGGAAACCGTAAAATCAGGCGCAGGCCAGGATGATGTGATCGAAAAGATCGACATTGGCGGCATATCACTTATCCGCGCTGCGGCTAAAAATTTCAGGGATGTTGTTATCGTTGCCTCAAAGGACGATTACACTGGCCTGCACAACCTGCTTACCACGCAAAACGGTTCAACCACTTACAACCAGCGCCGTTTGTATGCTCAAAAAGCATTTAATATCACCTCTAACTATGATACTGCCATCTTCGGTTATTTTAACCAGGAAGATCCGCTGCCGGTATTTAAACAAAGCATATTAACCAGCCAGACTTTACGCTATGGCGAAAACCCGCATCAAAAAGGTGTTTTCTACGGCGACCTGGATGCCATGTTCACCAAATTGAACGGTAAGGAATTATCATACAACAACCTGGTTGATGTTGATGCCGCTGTAGCTTTGATAGATGAATTTACAAACGAGCCAACCATCGCTATATTAAAGCACACCAACGCTTGTGGTATAGCATCGCGTTCGTTTATAAAAGAAGCATGGATAGATGCCTTGGCTTGCGACCCTGTTTCAGCTTTCGGTGGTGTTATTATTGCCAATGATGAAATTGATGCTACCACAGCTACCGAAATAGATAAAATATTTTATGAGGTATTAATAGCCCCGGCTTATACCGATGAAGCTGTTCAAATACTGCAGGGCAAGAAGAACCGCATCATCCTTATTCGCCAGCCGGTTGAGCTTCCTTCAAAACAGTTTAAAACATTATTGAACGGCGTTATTGAGCAGGACAAAGACCTTGTGATCGAAGGCCCATCGCAAATGACTGCTGTTACTGTAAAACAACCAACCGCGCATGAACTGCACGACCTGCACTTTGCAAACAAGGTGGTAAAGCATACCAAATCAAACACTATAGTTTTTGCTAAAAACAACCAGTTGATGTCTAGTGGCGTTGGCCAAACCTCAAGGGTCGATTCATTAAAACAGGCGATTATAAAAGCCGAAAGCTTTGGGTTCGATCTGCATGGCGCAGTAATGGCCTCTGACGCGTTTTTCCCATTTGCTGATTGCGCCGAACTGGCTGCCGAAGCTGGAATTACAGCCATATTACAACCCGGCGGATCGATAAACGACCAGAAATCAATCGACATGAGTAATGAAAAAGGCATAGCTATGGTAACTACCGGGGTGCGCCATTTTAAACATTAACAAAACTTTAACAAATTATTCGGATTGATACGAATTACGCAAAATCAGAGTTATATTTATCAATTCGATTTTTATTGTAGCACCAGTTTCCTAAATGGAGATAGCGCTTTAACTTAAACATACAAATGGGTCTATTTAATTCTTTTACGCAGGAAATTGCTATCGACTTAGGTACTGCAAATACCCTGATCATACATAACGATAAAGTTGTGGTTGATGAGCCCTCTATAGTGGCATTTGACCGCACTACCAATAAAGTAATTGCCATCGGTCGCCAGGCCATGCAAATGGAAGGTAAAACGCATGATAACATCCGCACCGTACGCCCTTTGAAAGATGGTGTAATAGCCGACTTTAACGCCGCCGAACACATGATACGCGGCATGATAAAAATGATAAACCCCGGCAAAGGCTGGTTCTTTCCTTCGCTGCGTATGGTTATCTGCATCCCTTCAGGTATTACCGAGGTAGAGAAACGTGCCGTACGCGATAGCGCCGAAATTGCAGGCGCAAAAGAAGTTTATTTGATACATGAGCCAATGGCAGCAGCCGTAGGTATAGGTATCGATGTGGAAGAGCCAATGGGTAACATGATCATTGATATTGGTGGTGGTACTACCGAGATCGCGGTTATCGCTTTATCGGGTATTGTGTGCGACCAGTCTATCCGTGTTGCGGGTGATAACTTCGACTCTGATATTGTTCAATATATCCGCCGCCAGCATAACATCATGATAGGCGACCGTACTGCTGAAAAAATAAAGATCGAAGTTGGTGCCGCACTGCCTGAGCTTGCCGATCCACCGGCTGATTTTGCCGTACAAGGTCGTGATTTAATGACAGGCGTACCAAAGCAGATCATGGTATCATACACCGAAATTGCCCACTGCCTTGATAAATCCATCTCGAAAATTGAGGAAGCCATATTAAAGGCCCTGGAAATAACCCCACCCGAATTATCTGCTGATATTTACCAAACCGGTATCTATTTAACAGGCGGTGGTGCGTTATTACGCGGGTTGGATAAACGTGTGGCATCAAAAACCAAACTGCCTGTACACGTAGCCGAGGATCCGCTTCGTGCCGTTGTACGTGGTACCGGTACGGCCCTTAAAAATATTGGTAATTTTAAATTCTTAATGCAGTAGGTTAGAGATCAGAGACTGGAGATTAGAGATTAGTTGTTATACTGCTTTTATAACCTTATGAATTCATTTACCGATCTGGAAGTTTGGAAAAAATCAAGGATCTTGCGAAATAAGATTTCAGAATTGGTTAAACCTTTCCCTTCTGATGAAAGATTTCGTTTAGTTGATCAAATTATTCGTTCTTCCAGGTCGATAGGAAACAATATAGCTGAAGGGCATGGAAGATTTCATTATGCCGATGCTGCTAAATTCTTAATAAACGCCAGGGGTTCGGCTGCCGAAACAATAGATCATCTTATCATTGCTTTGGATAATAATTTTATTGATAACACAGTTTTTGAATCATTTAAAAATGACTGCGAAGAATGTATGAGAATGATAAACGGATATATTAATTTTTTAAGAAAGCAATCAGGAAATCAATAATCTTGTTGTTAATTGCAGCTACTAATCTCTAATTAACTAATCTCTAATCTCTAAAACGTGCGTAACCTACTGATCTTCATTACCAAGTATAACGCATTTTTCTTATTTATCATTTTCGAGATAAGCTCACTTATCATCTACATTAAATACAACGCGTTTCAAAAGGCCGGCTTTATCAATAGCACCAATGTTGTTACGGGTAATTTAAACCAACAGTACAGCGGGTTAAAGTCTTATCTGTCGTTAAAAGACGTTAACGACAGCCTGGCACGCGAAAATGCCAGGTTGCGTAACCAGCTTAAATCATCATTCTATATCGATACCCTTGCCAAGCGCAAGGTTGATGATACCGTATTTAAAGTAAAATATGAATACATTACAGCCAAGGTCATCAATAATTCAACCAACCACAGCTACAATTATATAACCATCGACAGGGGAAGTAAGGATGGCATTGCCATCGGCATGGGCGTTATTTGCAGCGCCGGCATTGTAGGCAAGGTGGTAAACGTTACGCCACATATGGCCAGCGTACAATCCATGCTGAACAAGAACAGCCGTTTTAGCGTAATGCTGGCCAATAATAAGGAGATTGGATCCATACAATGGGGCAATGACCTCGACCCGCATAAAGGCTTGCTGTTTGATGTAAGCACTAATGCCCAGCCAAAGCTTGGTGAAGCCGTAATAACCTCGGGTTATTCATTATTCCCCGAAGGCATAATGGTAGGCAAGGTAACTAACCTGCAACCCAAAGGCGGCGGCATATCATTAAATATGGAAGTGAATTTTGCTGTGGATTTCAGCAAGCTGGAATACGTGAACGTGGTCGACTATAAATTTGCACCTGAACAAGCGGGATTGGAGGCTCAGCAAAAGAAAGATGATTAGAACGCTTATTATTAACCTTTTGCGGTTTATAGTGCTGGTTTTTATACAGGTTTTTTTATTGAAGAATATCACACTGTATAATTTTTCCACCCCCTATCTATACATAATGTTTATATTGCTGCTCCCGTTCGAAATACCGAACGTGCTGCTGTTCATACTGGCCTTTGTGTTGGGCCTAACCATCGACGCATTTTATGATACTCCGGGCTTGCATGCCGCAGCCTGTGTGGTATTGGCGCTTGTACGTGTTTTATTCATCAGCATAACCGTGCAAAAAGAAGGTTTTGATAACGAACCCGAACCCACGCTTAGCATAATGGGTTTCCGCTGGTTTTTTACCTATGCGCTGGTGCTTACATTTTTTCATCATTTCTTTCTCTTTACGCTCGAAGTTTTTAGCTTTTCAGGTATCCAGTATACACTAAGCCGCATTATTTTGAGTTCTATTTTTACTGTATTTTTGATATTGGTTTCAGGTTTATTGTTTTACAGGAGAAAAGAGCGTAAATGAACAGTTTTTTTGTACGGCGGTACGTTATTGCGGACATTTTCATAACTATCATTTTATTACTTGCGGCCAAGCTATTCTATATACAGATAATTGACGATCAGTACAGCCTTACCGCTACCAAAAACGTACTTCGCCCCATAAAGCAATACCCTGCCCGCGGACCTATACTCGACCGAAACGGCAAGGTATTGGTTCAAAATGAAGTGTTTTATGATATTACTGTTATTCCCAAACAAGTAAAACCATTCGACACGCTTGAGTTTTGTAAACTGCTGAATATAGATAAGACCGAATTCGACAAACGTTTTGAAAAAGCTATAAAATATTCGCCCTATTTATCGTCGCCTTTCGAAAAGCAATTATCGGCACAGGCATTTGCATCCATACAGGAACGTTTATCCGAGTTTCCCGGCTTTTTTGCCACTCCCCGTTACCTGCGTACCTATCCCGACTCTACCGCTGCGCAATTCCTCGGTTATATTGGCGAGGTTACCCAAAGGGATATCGACCACTCAGCAGGCAGATATAAGCCCGGTGATTATATTGGCGTTACCGGTGTAGAAAAAGCTTACGAAGATGTTTTGAAAGGGACAGTTGGCGTGAAGAACGTGATAGTTAACTCGCACAACGTAGTCCAGGACAGCTATGAAAACGGCCGGTTTGATACCGCCGCCCGCGCCGGTGAACGCCTTACGTCATCGCTGGATATCCGCATACAAAAGCTTGGCGAGGAACTGATGCACAACAAAGTAGGAAGTATTGTAGCCATTGAACCATCAACCGGCGAAATACTCGCCTTCGTTAGCAGCCCTACTTATGACCCTAACCTTATGGTAGGCCGCGAGCGCGGCAATAATGCCGCGAAAATGTACAAAGACCCGTACACGCCCTTTTTAATACGGCCAATACAGGCCTATTATCCGCCGGGGTCATCATTCAAGCCGCTCAACGCTCTAATAGCTTTGCAATCGGGCCTGATAACTCCGCAAACTTCCTATTACTGTACCGGCGCCTATAAAGGCGGCCTTCCGCGTTGTGACGAGCCGCATGGGCAGTCAGATTTAGCGCGGGCCATTGCTGTCTCATGCAACACCTATTTCGCCAGTGTTTTTGAAAGGCTGATGAACGTAAATGGTGCGCGTAATATTGATACAACTTTTGTCGATTGGCGTAAAAAAGTTAGTAAATTCAGCTTTGGCGAACGGCTCGGCATCGATCTTCCCAATGAGGGCAGAGGCTTTATGCCAACAGCGGCGCTTTATAATAAAACGTTTGGGGTTAATCACTGGCGCTCAAATTCCATTCTTTCACTGGCAATTGGCCAGGGTGAATTAGAGGCGACACCTTTACAAATGGCTAATATTGAATGTACCATCGCTAACCACGGTTTTTATTACAGGCCACACCTTATTAAAGCTATAGGCGAGAGAAAGATCACCAAAGAAGAATATACGCAACGCAATTATGTAGGTATCGACGGGCAATACTTTGAACCCGTAATTGATGGCATGCAACAGGTTGTTGAAACAGGAACAGCCCGCAGTTCACAAATACCGGGTATTATAATGTGCGGTAAAACGGGTACTGCGCAAAACCCTCATGGTAAAAATCACTCTATATTTGTGGCATTTGCACCAAGGGAAAACCCTAAAATCGCTATAGCGGTAATTGTAGAAAACGGCGGTCAGGGTGCGTGGTATGCGGCTCCGATTGCCAGCTATATTGTTGAGAAATATTTAACGGATACCATAAGAAGGCCGATGGATGAGTTCAACCGGATAAAGGATGCCGACTTAATGCCCGACCCTACTTTTTATTATTCCCAAATTAAAAAAGAAGCAGCAAGAGATAGCATCAGAAAAGCTAAAGCCGATAGCCTGCGTAAAAAACAGGGCATAAAAAGCGTATCAACCAAAAAAAACAATGGCAACAAACTGGCTTATGTAGCCACACCTGTCAAACGGAGGGAACATGAGTAACCCGCAACGCAGTTTCTTTTTTAATGTCGACTGGATAAGTGTATTCATTTACCTGGCGCTGTGTACCATTGGCTGGTTCAATATCCACTCCGCCGCTCCCGGCACCGGGAACCTTGGCATATTTAACACCAGCACCGATTACGGCAAACAGCTCATATACCTGTCAATAGCTGTGCCCGTAGGCATCGTAATATTATTATTAGAAAGCCGGTTTATTACAGCGCTTTCGGTGCCCATCTATGTGGTCACTACGTTTCTTTTATTGTTGGTGCTAATTCCACATATTGGTCGTAATGTTGGTGGTAACCAGGCATGGATAACACTTGGTGGCGGGTTCAGGCTACAGCCATCGGAATTTGCCAAATTTAGTACCATATTACTGCTGGCGCGATATTTAAGCGGCACCAACATAAAGGTTACCGAATTAAAATCATTCCTTATTGCTGCGGGTATCATAGCGTTTCCCATGCTGCTTATCATGCTACAGCCCGATGCAGGTTCAACGCTGGTTTTTAGCGCGCTCATATTTGTGCTGTACCGCGAGGGGCTATCGCCCTATTTCCTCATACTAGAGGGTTTGTTTATTACCCTGTTTGTATTAACACTAAAGGTCGAAAATCACTGGTACATTATAGGTGCATTAGCGGCTATCGCGGCCATCATCGTGTTTTTATTCAAGCGTAATAAAAAACTGGTTTCGAATGTACTCATCGGCCTTTGCATATGTATTGCCTTTGTATTCAGCGTTAAGTTTTTGTATAACCATGTTTTGCAGCCGCATCAAAAAGTGCGTATCGATATTGTTTTGGGCATAACCTCCGACCTGAAAGGTAAGGGATACAACGTTAATCAATCCAAAATAGCCATCGGTTCGGGCAAACTTTGGGGCAAAGGTTATATGCAGGGTACACAAACCAAATATTCCTTCGTTCCTGAACAAAGCACCGATTTTATTTTCTGTACAGTAGGCGAGGAATGGGGCTTTGCAGGCTCGATGGTGGTACTTGGTTTATACCTTTTCCTGGTGCTGCGCATTATCCGCATTGCCGAGCGACAGCGATCTCCGTTTACACGTATCTACGCCTATGGCGTGGCTTCGGTCATATTCTTCCACGTGGTTATTAATATCGGCATGACCATCGGTATAGTGCCATCTATTGGCATACCGCTACCCTTTATAAGCTACGGGGGCTCATCATTACTCAATTTCACCATACTGCTGTTCGTCCTGCTTAAGCTCGACTCCAACCGTATGGGAATTATCTATGCATAACGGCGCTGTAGTAGGGCATAAAATTTTGCGGTGGTTTCCGGTTTTCCATCCCAATTATTTTTCACCACGTAGTTCTTCTTCAAAAACAGGTCGGCTTCGTTAAGACTGGTAAAGCGGTTCAGTATCTCAATGGCTTCGCTGTAAGCAAGGCTGTAACCATTAAACAGGTCTTTAATATACAGCAGCTTTTCGTTAAGAGTAATGGCCTTTTTAAGGTCGGCTATCTTATCAATTTGCGTTTGCTCAGCAGTATTCCGGCTCTCCGCCATTTTCGCCGACATCCGCTCATTTATAGTCAGCACTTCGTCCTTTTCAGGCACTTTGGCTTTTTCAGCTACAGGGATAGCAACAACAGGCCCGGGTTCCGGTTCTTTTGCTTTAACCTCAACAACAGTTGGTATTTCAATTTCCTTTTCTATAGGCTTTACTTCATCTACAGGTGGTATCTCAATTTCTTTTTCTTCGGCTATAACTTCGGTTTCATGAATTATTTCTTTTTCCCTTGCTTTCACTTCAGGTACCGGCGGTATCTCAATTTCTTCGTCGCTTATATCTTTTTGCTCCTCGTCTTCATCCTCCCAGTCAGCTTCATCCAAAATTAATTCGTGGCGTATCGTTTCGGGTTCTTCTTCCCTTATAAACGAGTAGCTATCCTTTCCACTGCCGGCTCCAAGATCAATTTCCGGCACCGGGGTATCTTCAATAACGGGCCTTAATTTTTCGGTAGGTTTATTAAAGTTTACCGGTGCTTGTACAAGCGGCTCAAAAAAATTAAGGGTATGCAGTTCTACAGGCTTTTCCTCTTGTTTTTCTTCGGTTTTTCCAGGGGCTATGTTCTGTGCATTAAGCTTGCTCAATATCACCACATGGTCGCCTAAAAAATGTGAATTTGCTAAAAAAAGTTCCAGTTCCAGTTCATTTAACGGGCCATCAACCGTTTTAAGATATTCGTACTGGTCATTAAGCTCTTTTATAATTACGCCTATCTTTTTAAAAACTTCCTGTTGCTTCATGGCTTTTTATATTCAAATACTACCCAAAAATAAGATTAAATTCTGATATTAGATGCCTTTAAAAGTTCAGGATGCAGGTAAGCGAAGAAGTATTTAAACGAAAAACCGAAGGTGGTGGCAGTATTGAAGTTATTTGTGGCTCAATGTTTTCGGGGAAAACCGAAGAATTGATGCGGCGGCTTAAACGTGCACGCATAGCCCGTTTAAGCGTTGAGATATTTAGCCCAAAAGCCGATACACGCTACAGCGAAACTGCCCTTGTATCGCACAATTCAAATTCAATACCTTCAATGCCGGTTTCAAAGGCTTCGGCAATATTGGCGCCGGGCAGCCAGGTACAGGTTGTGGGCATTGATGAGGCACAGTTTTTTGACGATGAACTGCCCTATGTATGCAACGAGCTTGCCAATAAAGGTGTACGCGTTATTGTAGCAGGGTTGGATATGGATTTCCAGGGCAAACCGTTCGGCCCTATGCCTGCACTCATGACCATAGCCGAATCAATAACTAAACTGCATGCCGTATGCGTTGTTTGTGGCAACCCTGCCCTATACTCCTACCGCATTGTCCCCGGCGACGGGCAAATACTATTGGGCGAAAAGGAAAGTTACGAGCCCCGCTGTAGGTTGTGTTATCATAGCTAAGTACCAAATCGGTCCAAATAATCTTACTTACAAAAAAATTACAATAAAAAAGCTGCATGCCTAAAACAAAAGGCATAGCTTATGGTATTTATATTAAAATCGCCTGTAAAGGATTAACAAATAGCCAAATTCACTTTTTTGAAAAAAAATTATACCCAATAGTATTGCAGCACTTATGGAAAGCCCACGCAAAAAAATCCTTGTTATTGAAGACGATAAAGACATAAGGGATACTATTGTTTATATTCTGGAAGAGGAAAATTATGACATCATAGCCTCTGAAGATTCAAAGATCCTGAAGTCGATTGACACCCACAAACCCGACCTGGTATTACTCGACAATTGGCTTACCGACTGGAAAAGCGATGCCAACGGCCAGCAATTAAGCAAAGAATTAAAAACCAATCCCGCTACACAACACATTCCCGTTATCATCATTTCGGCAGTAAGCAATATTAAAGAAATTGCCGAGGCCGGCCTGGCCGATGGCTACCTGCGAAAGCCCTTCGACCTTTCCGAACTTGTTGAAATAGTTAGAAAACATATCAATTAAAGGGTTTTCAGTAATCATACCCTCCCGCTATTTTATTGATTATTTATAATTTTAAAATACAAGGTTTAATTAATATTTTTACGCAATAAACTTATTTGCATACTTATACCCCAACCAAAGCCGCCTGTATTGTAGGTATTTGCGCCTGGATAAAAAGTAAGCGATCCATTTAAAACCAATTATATAAACAGTAAAATAAATTTATGATGATTAAGAACGTGTACTTATTGCTGGTGGGGATTTTGCTCATCAGTTTTACTGCTTGCAAGAAAAGCAATAATCCTGGCAAAGGTTCCGGGAACGTTACCGACACCACTAAAACCGGTAAAGATGTCCCATCGGGTGCGGGGGATGGAGTTACTTTTATTAACTCAGGAAAATCGGCAATATTCAATATTTATGCCCCGGGTAAAAAAACCATATACCTGATAGGCGATTTTAATGCATGGTCGAAAACTGCAACCCCTATGACCAAAACAACCGATGGCACCCGCTTTTGGGTACAGGTTGATAATTTAGACCCGGCTACCGAATATGCTTATCAATATTATATTGATAACTCCATTACCGTAGCCGACCCATACAGCCATAAAATACTCGACCCGAATAATGACCAGTATATATCGGCTTCGGTTTATCCAAACCTGAAGGCCTATCCTAACGGTAAAACAACAGGCATTGTTACGGTAACCCAGGCTAACCCTACTGCATACACCTGGCAGGTACCAAATTTCACTCGTCCCGATCCAAAAAAGTTGGTAATATATGAACTGTTGGTGCGCGATTTTGTGGGCACACATAGTTATCAAACACTTACCGATACGCTTAACTATATAGCGCGCCTGGGTGTAAATGCAATTGAACTGATGCCGGTTAGCGAATTTGAAGGCAACGACTCATGGGGCTACAATTCAAATTTCATGTTCGCGCTTGATAAATATTACGGCACACCAAATGCTTACAAAGCATTTATTGATGCCTGCCACGCCCGCGGTATTGCCGTAATAATGGATATGGTTTTGGAAGACCAGTTTGGTTCATCGCCAATGGTGCGTATGTATGCCACGTCTAGTAGTCCGTCAGCAGGGCCATCAGCATCAAACCCGTGGTTCGATCAAACCAACATGCACCCGGCAGCTGTAGGCTGGCAATTAAACCACGAAAGCGCAGCTACAAAGTATTGGACCAAAAACGTGATGAATTACTGGGTACAGGAGTATCATGTTGATGGCTATCGCTTTGACGAGGCCAAAGGTTATACACAAACCAATTCGGGTTCAAGTTATGACGTGTGGGGGGCTTATGACGCCAGCCGGGTTGCCATTTGGAAAGACTATAACAGCTACATGAAAACCATTGCACCAAGCAACAACCCAATTTACGTAATATTGGAAGATTTTGCCGCTGTTCAGGAAGAAAATGAACTGGCCTTACAGGGTATGATGACATGGAACAACCAAAGTTCACCTGGCGAACAAGCTACTATGGGTTATCCTACCGGCCCTAACTGGGATCTTTCATCAATATTTTATGACAGCCAGGGCTTTACTGCCCCTTACGCTTTGGTAACCTATTTCGAGAGCCATGACCAGGAACGCCTGCAATTTAAAAATCATGCTTATGGCAATAGCAGTGGAAGCTATAATGTTAAAGATATACCCACCGGCCTTAAACGCGATGAACTGGGTGCCGTATTTATGTTCGCATCTCCGGGCCCTAAAATGGTATGGCAGGGTGGCGAATTGGGCTATGATGTTAGCCTGGCCCAAAACCCTAACGACAATACTGCCGACCATCCGTTCATATGGTCTTACAACACCGACCCTAACAGGCTGCACTTGTACAGCATATACCAGAAAATGATAAACTGGAAGATCAAGAACCCGGTTTTCAATACCACCACTTTCAGTTATAGCCTTACAGGCGCTGTTAAAACAATCCAATTGCTTGATGCAAGCGCAAAAGTTGAAATAGTAGGAAATTTTGATGTGGTATCACAAACAGCAAATATTACCTTCCCATCAACTGGTACCTGGATTGATAACATAACCGGCGCAACCTATAATGTTACGTCGGCAACTATGTCAATGACACTCGCCCCCGGCGAGTATCATGTTTACAGTAATGTTGCTTTAAATCAATAATATCATTTCCAGCAGGAAAACCTTTGTAAGTTCCTAAGCTTACAAAGGCTTTTCTGTTTTGTAACATATTCGCAAATTTGTATCCTTCACCGAATTTATTGCGTATAACGCAATAAATAGCTACATTAGCACTGCCTACTTAAACAATTTAAACTGGAATGAGGATTCACTTTTTTAGCAAAGCCGATTTAAACGGCCGTTCTGCTTTCCGCTCCCATTACATTCTCCAGAATTTAAGAACGGTTAAATCTATCTGCGTTATCTATTTTATATTTACGGTGATAATCAGGGGGTTGTTTTTTGCTTTTAGCCTTTCTCATCAAACAGAACATCATATCGACGAATACAATGCTGCCAACTGGATTGCTTTGGTCGTACTTCCGCTCTTTTATTTAACAGGTACCCTATTAATAAAAAACTTTGCAAACAGGCCTAAATACTTAAGGCTCACGCAATTTTTTGTGCTGTTGTTTGCCACATTCATTATTTTCGGTTCTATGCGTGCCAGCTTCTTCAGCATGCACAATCCACGCAATACACTTGTGATGTATTTGATGGGCCTCATAATAATTGGCGCTTTTTATACTTTTGAATATTATGAAACCATTGGCATAACACTCGTTACGGGCATTATATTCAGCACACTTTTGCCATTTTATCAGCACACTATAAATGAGCTTGTGTTAAACAATTTAGCATCATTAGTACTGCTTGTAACTTTCTTCTGCATCTCAAGATATTTATTCTCGTACCGTGCCGATAACTTTCTGAAGTTAAAAGCCATTGAAGAAAAGAATTTAGAGATAGAGAATGCCAGCAATGCAAAGAACGAGATATTAGGTGTTGTAGCACACGATCTTCGCAACCCGCTTGCAATTATCAAATCCATTACCATGCTGATGGAAATGGACGATTTCAAAGCCGATGATTACCTGGAAAACCTGCAAATGATACAGGCATCATGCGATAAGGCCAGCTTTATAATAAACGACCTGCTCGAGACAGCCCAAAATGAGACAGTCAATAATTTCGAGCTCGAAAAAACCGAGTTGGGCGAATTCCTTTTTTCAATTATCAATGAATGGCTAAAGAACAAAAAAGGGCAGGTAAATATCAATTACACCACCCCCGGCCTTCCCGTTTATGCGCAGGTGAATAAAGAAAAACTGCAGCGGGTAATGGACAACCTGATTATCAATGCCATTAAATTTTCAGGGCCTAATGGAAATATCGATATCAATCTGTCGGCAATCCATAACGAGGTTACCATAAGTGTGAAAGATTCGGGCATAGGAATCCCACAGGATATGCTGCCCTATATTTTCGACCGTTTTTCGAAAGCAAGGCGTTCGGGTATTCGCGGCGAAGCATCAGTTGGCCTGGGCCTCAGCATCGTACGCCAGATAATAAGAAAACACAACGGCGAAATTGAAGTTGACAGCAGCGAAAAACAAGGCACAACCTTTACAATTACACTTCCGCAGGTAAAATCAACCCTACAAGTTCCAAACCTGGTTAGCACTCATGCCCCACTGGAGCAAGACCTGGGTGTACGCTACTGACAAAACACTATCACCACTTTTCTAAATCTTAATCCCGATATTTTGGGGTACACCTTATCGGTGAAATCACACTAAAATCGGTGTAATCCCATAACTATAACCGTACGCCCGCTGTATCAAAACCGAACAGCCTTTCGCGTTGCAAGTTTCACAACTTTTTAACTATCAACATGTTAACCACATGGCACATTCTTAGTTGTTATATTACCGATATCACCTCGATAATTAACCATTACTGTTATGTTCAAAAGCTATTTCAAAACCGCTTTCCGTTTTTTGTTAAAAAACAAAACATTCAGCTTTATTAATATTATTGGCCTGGCTACCGGCACGCTTTGCTGCCTGTACATTGTTTTGTACGTGCAGGACCAATACAGCTATGACAAACAACATAAAAACGTAGCCAATATTTACCGTGTTACCACCACGCTGCAATTACCCGGCGATAATCACAACAATTCCTCTTCTTCGCCACCCATTGTTCCGGCCATGCGGCGCGACTTTCCCGAGGTAAAACAATATACAAGGGTAGTACCGGCAGCCGGCTTGGGCGCCAATAAAACACTCATTACCTACAAGGAAAAGGCATTTTATGAAAAAGACCTGCTGTATGTTGATTCCACCTTTTTTGATGTATTTACGTATCACTTCGCAAACGGCGCGCCTATAAAATGCCTTAATGAACCCTACAGCACCGTATTGATGAAACCTGTGGCCGATAAACTATTTGGCAACGACGATCCGGTTGGAAAAGTTATTACACTCGACAATGGTTTTGGAAAACATGATTTTAAAGTTACCGCGGTAATTGATCAAAGCCTGGGTAAAACACATATACTCGGTAGCATATTTGTCACCATGAATAGCGGCGGCCTTGGCGACTATGTGATACATGATAATGATTGGGGTGGCAATAATTTCGCTTACAGCTATGTAAAATTACAACCCGGTACCAACCCTGCAACGCTACAGGCCAAATTACCTGCATTTTTAGATAAATATGGCGCGCAACAAATGAAGGCAATGGGCATGACCAAGCAACTGCACCTTCAAAAACTAACCACTATACATACCACAACAGGCTATGAGCATGAACTTACAGAAGCTGTCAGTCCTTCATTTCTTTACATTTTATTGCTCATAGCTATCATGATACAGGTTATCGCTTGTATCAACTTTATGAACCTGTCAACGGCCCGCGCGTCAAAACGTGCAAAAGAGGTCGGCGTACGCAAAGTAATAGGTGCGGGTAAGTTCGATTTGGTGAGACAGTTCCTGGGCGAATCATTTTTATTGGCATTCATAGGTGTGGTCATCGCTCTACCTTTATTGGCCCTGTTACTCCCCTATCTTAACCAGCTTACCGGTTCAAATATTCAGCTATCCTTTTTCAGCGATTATCGCCTGTGGACCATGTTAACCCTGCTTGTATTAGTTACCGGCTTTTTGGCAGGCAGTTACCCCGCCTTTTATCTTTCTGCCTTTCAAGCCGTGAAAGTTATAAAAGGTAATTTCAATAATCATATTTCTGCGACGGGCATCAGGCGTTCGCTGGTGGTATTTCAATTTGTACTGTCAATTGTGCTGATCACAGGCATCATAATCATCTATAGCCAGTTAAACTATATAAAAAATAAAGACCTGGGATTCGACAAAAACCAAAAAATGATATTTAATTTTTATACAGCGGAAACAACCAGGAAAATAGATGATCTCGCCAACGACCTGCGCCAAATGGCGGATGTAAAGATAGTCAGCAAATCAGATAATTACCTCAGTCAGTTTGTCCCGCACGATCATGGCGTTTACCCTCCCGGGGGTAATATGACCACGGCTATTGATGCCCAAAACATTGTTACTGACGAAAATGTAATTAAAGCAAATGGCATAAAAATTATTTCCGGTCGCGATTTCCGGTTGAACGATACCAACCGCGTGCTCATAAATCAAACCTTAGCAAAAAGGTTGGGGCTCAGCATCGATAAAGCGGTGGGCACAAGGCTTTATTCGCAGTACGGCTCAAATCCCGCATATTTTGTTGATGTTGTAGGTGTTATGAAGGACTTTAACTACAATTCGCTTCATGGGGAGGTAAAGCCATTTATGTTTATTTACGACAATAATCCCAACCGCTTTACCACCCTTACAGTAGCTGTAAAAAGCAATAATTACCATTCGTTATTAAGCAGCATCGGAGCAGTATGGCACAAAAATCTCCCTTCAACCCCGTTTGAATACATGTTCCTCGACCAGGAAGTGCAAAAGCAATACCAGGCCGAGATCACCATGTCGCAAATTATCAATTCATTTACCATAATGGCTATTCTCATTTCCTGCTTAGGTTTATTTGGCCTCGCCGCTTTCAGCGCCGAGCAGCGCAGCAAGGAGATAGGCATACGCAAGGTATTGGGCGCAAGTGTATCAGGCATAGTAAGCCTGCTATCAATGGATTTTCTAAAACTGGTTATCATATCATTTATAATAGCCACGCCCATAGCCTGGTACGGAATGAGCAAATGGCTACAGGTATTTGCCTACCGCGTACCCATTAGCTGGTGGATGTTCGCTTTAGCAGGCTTAATGGCCGTATTTATAGCTTTATTTACGGTGAGTTTCCAGGCGATAAAGGCGGCAGTGGCCAACCCTATAAAAAGTTTAAAAACAGAGTGAACCTAAAAAATCGTTGCTTTTAATGTTTTTACATAAATTAGTAGAAACATTAAAAGTGATGAAGAACAAAACTATCGCGAATTTTAAATATTGGCTGCTGGCATTGCCGGCCCTCGCCCTTATTTTTTCATGCAATTATTCCAAACCACAGCTTACACCCGATGAAATAGGGCGCGTACAGCATAGTGTAAACAAACTTACAAAAGATCTAACTTTAGACATCATGCTTAAGGGACCGACTGCGTGGCTAAACTATATACAAGATACCGCCAATTTTTTTATGGCGACCGATGGACAACTGGCATTTAAAGATCATAAATCGGCGGTTAGATTTATCCAAGATTCACTTGAAAAAAATGTAAGTCAAATAATACTCTCATGGAAAAACATGCGTATTGACCCGCTTACAAATAGCATTGCTTCAGTTGGCAGCGACTACAGCGAAGCCATTACTGATAAAAGCGGAAAAACTGATTATTACGATGGTTATTTTACAGCCACTGTAGTACAGGTAGATGAAGGGTGGAAATTTCGTAACATGCATTGGTCTGATAAGCCTGCTAAAAAATAAAAGTCAGCTGATTATCATTAAATAATATAGGCAATGGCCATATCATTATTTGCTTCTATTTTTAGGAAAAATACCGATTAGTATATTTTAAAAACAATCATATATTACAAGGGTTTATAAATAATAATAAATCATATTTTTGCTGCGCGATCATCAACAGCCCGGTCGTTAATTAGCTACCTGTAAATGACAAAAAAAAAGATACTGATTACTGGTGCCAGCAGGGGTTTAGGCTTGGCAATAGCACAAAAATTGGCTGCTGATTATTCGCTCATCTTGCACGCCTCAAAGCCCGAAAGCTTCACCACTACCATACCCGGTGCCGATATCCTATGCGCCGATTTCAGCGACAACGACCAGTTAACGGATTTTTGTAAGCAGCTAAAAAAGCAGCATGGTAACGAGCTATATGGCATAATTAATAATGCGGGTGTTACTTTCGATAAGCCCCTCACCTTTCAGCCCGAGCGCGAAATTGACGCAATGCTTAACGTGAACCTGAAGGCCCCCATCATGATATGCAAAACCGCCATGAAAATATTTGGCCTTAATCAAACCGGCGTTATCATCAACATCAGCTCGGTAGTTGGCGAAACAGGCAACTCTTTTCAATCCGTTTATGCGGCAACAAAGGCTGGTCTTGCAGCGTTATCGCGCTCACTGGCACAGGAAGCAGCTGCAACAAACACCGAACACACAATTCGTGTACTTAGTGTTTCTCCTGGTTTTATTGAAACAGATATGACCGATGCCATTCCTGAAACTTATAAAGACAAATACCTGGCCATGATTCCCGCCAAACGCTTCGGCAAGGTGGATGATGTGGCCGAAACCATAGCATTTTTAGTATCAGATAAAGCCTCATATATTAACGGCACCAACATACACATTAACGGAGGTTTAATTTGAGATCGAAACTTACATCAGTTGACCAGATACCCGAAACACTGGTAGGCGACCTGCCTGAGCACTGGGTACTGCACGGCCCTAAAAAGCGCTATGTCGACAATTACCACTGGCATGTACCCAGCGTTGGTATTGTTGCCAGCTACACCCCTACCGAACACGACGTGGAAGATCATTTTGATATTTTTCGCGGGGTTGACCAGGTGGAATCATTTGCACAGGCTACCATAGTTTCGCAGGGTTCATTCCTGGAGTGCAAAAAAAACAATGTTATACCCGAAACTTTAGCCAAATTATTTATCCCTACGTTCATTAGCATAGGCAACGTGTTTTTCCATTCGTATTTGGAAAAGGGGCAAACTTTTGTTAACATTGGTTTTATCAAGTTTTACAAATGGCGCCAAATGGTGTGCGAAGGCCGCATATACCGTGCGCCTAAAGGCATGGACCTCGATGCCTATTTTAAAGATTTTGACGAGCAGCGGCTCAGGGCTTTTGACCTCGACCCCGGCTTCGTTTTCATTGCCGAGTTGTATGACATCACCGGCAGGGGTATTAAAAAAGAAATGTTTGACAAACTACTATAAAAACAATAATGGATAGAAAAGAAATACTTGCAGGCCTGATCGAAGTTTTACGCACAATAAGAACCGTTGACCCGGCTAAGCTGGAAAACGTAACCGAAGAAACCGACTTCATGACCGACATGAACACGCCATCAACCGAGTTGATAAATATAGCCGCTAAGGTTGAGCAAAAGTTTGATGTGGAGTTTGAAGATGAAGATATTGACGAACTTGGCTCGAAGGTAAAAGATGTGATCGACCTAATCATCAAAGCAAAAGCAAGAACAGAAGAAGAAAGAGGCAATTAAAATGGTAACAGGCAGAAAAGTAGCGGTTGTTGGTATGGGGGGCTCCTTTCCTGACTGTGCTGATATAAAAGAATTTGATCAGAAAATATTTTCAGGTCAAAGTTTAATCCGTGAATGGTCAAAAGCTGCTGAGCGCGATAAGCAAATACGCTCGAAAGTAGCAGGTTATATCAATGATAACGACCTGGGCATTGAACCGATATATTTGGTGGAAGGTTACGACTGGCCCGAAACATTTGTCGATACACGTGGACGTATACCCGATATCAATCTCTCCACTGCCGATCTCGGCTGCGTCTGGGCCATGAACGGCGCGCTCGATTCTATTGAAATGGCCGGCTGGACCAAAGAGGAAACCCAATCTGAAATGACAGGTGTGGTTGTTGCCTCAGGTGGCGGCGGCAACGTCATCATGCGTAATGCGTGGCACGCCTTTTTCGAATTGGGTAAAAAATCACGCCAGGCTGGCTCGCACATGGTTGATAGGGCCATGTCATACCGCGAAGCGGCCAATGTATCCTGCCTCATCAAAAATCGTGGTGTTTGCGAATCCATTATTTCAGCATGTGCTACAGGTTTGGGCAATATCGGTTATGCTTATCGTTTAATAAAATTCGGTTTGCAGGACCGCGCCATAGCAGGCGGCGTTGAAGGCACATCACTCGAAACGTTCATCGGTTTTGATGCCATGCAGGTGCTGAGCAAGGGCTTCGCCCCTGCCGAAAGCTCGCGTCCATTTGACATAAAACGTAACGGCTTCGTATGCTCATTTGGTGCAGGCATTGTTGCGTTAGAAGAATACGAAATAGCCAAAGCCCGCGGTGCCAATATTTTAGCCGTTATTGATGATTATTTCAATAATTCAGATGGCGATGGCGACATGTTCTATCCATCCTACAGCGGCCAGTTAAGGATGTGGAAAGGCTTATCTGCCAATGCACAAATAAAACCCGATGTAGTTAAAGTACACGGCACCGCAACCCCTGTAGGCGATATTTTGGAACTGATAAGCGTTGTAGATACACTTGGTGAGGAAGGCTACCATGTTTCTGCACCAAAATCACAATTCGGGCATATGCTGGGTGCAGCAGGTTCGGTTGAGTTTATCGTAGCGCTATTAATGCTAAAGAACCAGCAAGTACCGGGCTGCCTAAACTCCGACACACTGAACCCCGAACTGGAAAACTTCCAAAAGAAAGAAGGATGGCAAGGCTCCATGAAACCGGCAGCGGCCTACAGGCATCTCATCCCCCAGGAAACTATAACAAAAGAAATTAACCAGGTAGTGTGCTTAAACTACGGCTTCGGCGGTACAAACAGCGCTATGGCTATTTCGAGGGATATATAAAAAACTATGTCATTGCGAGCGTAGCGTGGCAATCGCAAGGAAGCAAAGCGACGATGCATTATTCGCGATTGCTTCGTCTCTCGCAAAGACAAAAAGAGTAATGGCATGATCGATAACCAAAACAAAGTTGCAGTAGTATTCGGCGTCCGTAACGACAGCTCGATAGCCTATGATGTGGCCCTCAAGCTACACCGCTCAGGTTGTAAAGTGGCTTTAAGCTACATGAGCGATACCAAGGATGACGTGTTATACCTCATGAACCAGATTGGCATGGACACCCAATATGCCATGGAAGTTGATGTGAGCGATGAAGATCAGATCACCACGTTTCTGCAAGCCGTATTCAACGGCCTCGGCCCTATCGATTATATCCTGCATGGGGTAGCCTTTGGCACCAGTAAGGTAATTTACTATACCCAGGCAGCCACAGGGGAACAGGATATGCCTTCATACCTTGATATCCCTTTCGAGGATTTGATGGATTCCTTCAACATCAGTGCCTATTCTCTTATCCGCATATGCCGTGTAGCCGAAAAGCTGCTTGCGCCAAACGCTTCAATACTCACGCTTACTTATAATGCCTCGCAACGGGTATTTCCGCCGTATGCGGGTATGGCTATAAACAAAGCTGCGCTGGAGAATATCGTTATCTATCTCGCCAGTCATTTCCGCGATAAAAAAATACGCGTAAACGCAATATCAGCCGGTTTAGTGATGACAACCTCTGCCGGCGTTATTTACGGCGCGCGCAAGCTGCGCAAAATGGGCAAATTCACTGCGCCTCTGGGTAACATTGATGCAGGCGATGTGGGCGATACAGCCTTATATTACTTCTCCCAGCTATCAAAAAAAGTAACAGGCAATATCCATTATGTTGATGGCGGCTTTAACGTTATGGGCCTCGGAGTTGATGAATAATAAATTGGACGCATCGGTTACAGCCACTATCAGCGACAAATTTGCTGCCGGTAACGACCTGGTTTATCTGCCCGATTTTAAATTATCGCTAAACGATCTTTTCAAAAAAAAAGTATACACCCTTGCTGAAACGGCTTATTGTGATCAGTTTGATGATACCGACCTGCATTACGCCTCAACCTGGGCAGCAAAGGAAGCAGTATACAAAGCAATTAAACAGTTAGAACCATCTGCCCTCCCATTCAAAAAAATAGAGATATTGAGGGATAAACCCGGTGGCCGCCCCTATGTGGTACTGCACAAATATACCGGCAGGTTTAAAATTAGTTTAACAATATCGCACGATGGCGACTATATTTGGGCAATCGCACTAATTGAGATCAACCCTTGACGTCGCATTACTTTGAGAACGCCTTAGTTAAACTCCACTACTACAAATTTGGTACGGGCCCACAAACTATGTTTTGTTTTCACGGCTATGGTATGCATGGCAAGCAATTCCTATCGCTTGAGCCCGCGCTGGGAGGCAAATATACTTTTATAGGCTTCGACCTTTTCTTTCATAAAGAAACCAAACTGCACAATCAAACTCTTGCCGCGGTAAAAAACCCCATCACCAAAAAAGCTTTTGCCGAACTGATTGCAGAGTTTTGCGCGTTTGAAAACATCAACCGTTTCTCAGTTATCGGTTATTCTATGGGTTCGCATTTTGCCACGGTAGTTGTTGAAGAAATGGGTAACCGCGTTGATGAATATATTGTGGCCGCGCCATCATCCATAAACCCGGGGATGCTGATACGCGCTTTTAGCAAATACAAGTTAGGTAATAAATTACTCGAGCGTTTTACCCAAAGCGAAAAGGCTTTGATAAATGTGCTGAACTTTAGCAAACGCCTTGGTTTGATAGATGATGTGGGCCGTAATATCCTGTACAAAGAGATAGATACGCCCGAACTGCGCTTTAACTTATATGCCAGCTTCACCTATTTGCGCTTGTTTGAAACCGACGAGGGCAAATTAATAAGCACACTAATAAAACAAAACATCCGCAGCATTTTTATATTTGGCAAACGCGATGCCATGTATCCGCCTCATATCGGTACCAAATTTTTAAAAAAACTGCCAAAGGCCGAGGTCGTTATATTGGATAAAAACCACGAGATGATTGACAAGGACTTTGTTGCCGCTTTAGCCGGTTTACTATTATGATCATTAAATCAAAACCATTGCCACTGTATATGCTGAAGTTTTTCGGCTGGCTAAGCGGCGTGGTGTTTAAATTCCGTTGCAGCAAGCTAATTATTGATGACATAGAACTTAAGCCCGGCCACTCCTATATCTACATGGCCAATCATTTTAGTTTTTGGGACGGGTTCTGGGCCTTTTACGTGTTCAGGAAAACGTTCCTCAAAAAGCATAACATGAAGCGCCTGTACATCATGTCGCTCAAAAAGCAAATGGAGAAAAATACGTGGTTACGCCACATCGGCAGTTTTTCTGTCGACCCCGGCAAACGCTCCATACAGGAAAGCTTTGAATATGCAGCCGAAATATTGTCCGAACCCGGCAACCTGCTGCTGTTTTACCCGCAGGGCAAGCTGGAAAGCTGCTATATCCGTTACATCAAGTTCGATGAAGGTTTGTATGAGATTGTCCCCCAAATAAAAGGTGATTGCCAGCTCATCTGGGCCAGTACCACTATCGAATACTTTGAGGCGCTAAGCCCAACAGTCCACGCATCTATGCTTGATTGCGGCACCAACCACGATTTTGACTTCGAGGCCCTCAAGAAAAAAGTAAACGAATACCACATCAAAACCATCCGGCGCAACATCCGATACACAGATGAGCCTATTACTTATAACCTTTAGTCCTTAGTCGGAAGTCTTGAGTACTAAGTACTAAGTCTAAAAACACCGGAATCTGACTATCGACTCTATACTAAAGACTTAATACTACACCTAACGATGAATCCGCTCCAGGCCCTCTTTAGCCTGGGTATCTATACTATTCTGGTATTCATGGCCTTTCATACCAATAGCCATTTTGTAGTAGTTCGCTGCCTGGTCATAGCTTTTTATATACTCGAAAATCGCCCCGGTATTCAGCGCGGCATTGGCGGCATAATAGTATTTTGCAGTTCGCCCTAACACTATGGCTCGCTGGTAGCTGGTTACGGCTTCATTGTACTTATTTAGTAACTGGTACACCCTGCCAAGGCGGTAATTCAATTCTATTTTATCGCGCAATATTTTACAATCTGCTTCTTGTTTATTTTGCAACAGGGTAAGCGCTTTATTATAATAACCACCATCAAAATAAAAACGAGCGCGCAGCAGGTCATTATCTGGTCTCACATCATTCGCCTCTTCCAGTGCCTGCTTATCTTTCTCATCAACCGAATAGCCTTTAGTGCGCGCTAGTTTTACGTAATAATTGTACTTAGCCTCATCATTTTTTAGCAAGTAAAAATAGCCTATCTTCAAATACGAATCCTTAATATAATTTACCCCCTTATAGTTATTGATGTAGGCCAGTAAAAAATCACAGGCATCGCTGTCCATTCGGCAAAGTTTCGCGTTCCCAATTAAATAATTTGTTACCGGCAGATCAATATATTGGTTCGATTTTGGTATCGACAGTAAGTTTTCAATCGCATCGTCATTATGCCCGGTGCGCGACGCAATATAGCCCTGCAAATAGGTACGTAGTATACTCTGATTGTCCAACCCGGCTACATAAGTGCTAAGTTTAACGTAATTAGTCCGGTCGTGCATCACGTCAACATCCATAATGCATAAAAAAAATATAACCTCGGTTTTATAAAACGCATAGGGACTACCCGGTATTTGTGTCCTCAACTTCTCCAGTTCTGAATAGCCCGCCTGTATATTACCCGACATCCCCAGGAATTTGGCAATCCCCTTTAAGTTTGATGGCAGCGACCCAAATACAACATCAATTAATGCCAGGCTTTTTTGGTTAGGTAAAAAATCGGGATACTTTTCAGCATTATCTTTCAGCAATCCCCGCGCCTTTTTCAAATCAGTAGCCGACGACATGTAATCGCCAAACTTTCCTTTTATCAACCCCCATTGTAAATAAACTTCCGCTTGCGCGAAAAGGTAATACGGCGAATTCTCTCTATTTTCTTCCAGGATGTCTATCCTGCCCGATTTACGATCGAGCAGCCGGTTATAATCTGTTTTATTATCGGATGTAAGCAGGCTGATGTAATCAATATAGTTATCCAATAAAACCGGGATGCCGTTCTGCGGGTTTTGCAGTTTTTCCTGCTGAATGAGCGCCCGGGCATCATTCAGCCTAAAATCGAATATAGCTTTATAAGCCTGCAAACAGCGCGTGTTAAAACTATAGTTGGCACTGGCAGTTAATCCGCAACCCAAAAAAATCACCAGGAAAAGAAGATGTTTAAAACTCATTACTTACAATAGCGGCAGGGTATTTTTATTGAAGATAACACTTTGCTTTTACTCTCCCGTTATCCTTTTTAATATATTCAGTAACGGCAAACGGGCAGTTAAATTTTGCCGAACCTGTAAGCAAGGCTAATGGAGGCCCATTGATCGCCCAAAGCGGTACTTTTTACTTCCCTTGTTCTGACGTAGGCTATATAATTAGCCGACCACCGTGCCGAAGCAAACTCCAACCCAAACTGCTGCTGATAAACATAGTGATATATACCGAATGTTATCGGCCCCTTATCGCTAAGGCCCAGCCCACCCTCGATGGTGGCATCATAAGCCACATAATTTACCTGTGGTGTTGTAAAAAAGTAAAACTCATGTGTCTGTTGTTCACTTGCATCTCTACTCACGCTACTATTGGTTATGGTCGATTCATAAAATTTCCCAAAGTGCCCAAACCTGAACTGCATACCAACACTTACTCCTGTAAACGTATTACCGAGCCATGCGGTGGGGTTAAAAGCCATATCGAACCAATTGCCTCTGTTGCGGTATAAAAGCATTTTATAATCGCCCTTAAAATTTATGCCGGGGGCATTCTTAAGCTGATACGGCCAGCCGCGTGCTTTATAAAGGCCAAAATAATTATGAAAATCAGTTTGTACCTGTTCTCCCAGTGCCGCGGGGCCTATTGTGCCTATCTCCGCGTCCAGTCTTAACGCATTTTCATTTTTATAAAGCAAGTTAAGCGCAGCGCCCGCGTATAAATAAGCGGTAAATGGCCGGTCAATATCATAACGTTTAAATACAAATGGATCGGGCTGCGGCCTTCTTGCACTGGCTGTGTATGAGTTGTATATCCTTTGGCCAAACTCAAATTCTATTATTCTTTTTGCAAGCAGGCTATGGAGGGTGTCGTGTTTTAGCGCGTGCGTAAAATTAAGAGCAACGCCATCGGTATAATACCTGTCATGGTTTGGGTTTACATACTGGTCATTATCTGATGTAAGTGTAAACTGGTTCTTATAATCTTGCGCGTAAAGGCTGCTGATACTTATAAAAATGAATATGGCTATTAAAAAAACACGGCAGGTAGTCGTTTTTATCATAGGGTATGTGTTTTGCTAAAAGTAAATGTTTTACAAATAACAAATAACAAATTCCCAATAATTGTTTTAATATTTTGCCATTATGTTAACGGTTTTATCGAATTACCATAACCAACTATCACTACCGAGAGAATAATTACCACTATGCCAATAATTAATGTTGCAAATGTACGGCTACTAACACCCTTCCATTCTTTTAGTACGATGCCCCACATATTGGCTACCAATATAATAAACGACATGTGCAATATCCACGAGCTTGCACCATTGCCCAGCCTGCTTTCGCCCATGCCATAAAAAAAGAATTGCAAAAACCAGGTTGTGCCCGCCAATGCCGAGAACAGATAATTTTTCAGTAATGGCTTTTTAGCGTTGGTATAATCGGCAAAAGTTTTGTTACGGGCATTTAATATCATACACCAAATAAAGTTAGTGGTTAACCCTCCCCAAAGTATCACTACATAAGTAACATTATTTTGATACAGGAAATTACCCGAATTTGGATGGATGGCTTGCCACGCTGCATTAGCCACATTCGCCATATCCTTACCTGCATCAATGCCGAAAGCAAAGCAGGCACTTAATATACCCGATACTATCGCCACAAAAATACCCAGCCCGAATTTGTATTCAGTATTGTTGTTAGCCACTTCTTTATCAGCCGAAAGCTCTTTTTCCTTCAACATACCGGCTTTACCTGTTATCACAATACCAATGATACAAACCAATATGCCCAGCAGCACCAATTGCCCCCAATGATTACTTGCCAGGTCGTATATCGTATCCTTGCCCACTTTTGGATAAAATTGGTAATATACCGATGGGATCAATGCCCCAAATACCGAGCATAACCCTAAAATGATGGAACTGCCCAAAGCCACACCCAAATAGCGTACCCCAAGCCCGTAAGTTAGCCCGCCTATTCCCCAAAGCACGCCAAATATATAGGTGTACATTAACACGGTATGGCCTGCCCCTGCAATTATATCGCCAAAACCGGGGATAGTTAACCATGCCGCTAAAGGTGGTACTATGAGCCATGAAAATATGCCGCCCACTATCCAGAAACTTTCCCATGCCCAGCCTTTTACTTTTTTGTAAGGGATGTAAAAACTACCGGAAGCAAAGCCGCCAATAAAGTGAAAAATTACTCCAAAAATTATTTCCATGATGTTAGGTTTACAACTGTTACAGGTGAACGTTTTAGCGTTTCCAAATATATAAGCAGCAGGCTAATTGCAGGCAATAATTATAATTTTTATTGCTTATTTAACGTGAGTTCGATATAAGAGTTAGAATGACCCATAGGGTCAACACCTTTGCAGAAAGAAAGCAAAATGGTAATTGCCTCATTAGAGGCTACCCTTTGCGAATTTGGGTAGCTCCTTACGGAGCAATATTCTTTTCTTTATCCTTTTCTACAAAGGGGCAGTCCTTGCAGGACATTTTTTTAGAATAAAAATTATATCGAACTCGCGTTATTTAACGGTATAAGTTTTTTTATCCACCCCTACACCAGTAATAGTTATTGATTTCCAGTTTGAAGGAAGTACGCTTTTAACCTGTGTAATGCCTGCCTGCGTAATATCCAACCCGCCAAAACCCATCAACAAACTTTGTATAACACCACCCGCGCCTGTAGCAAAGTAGGGATTCGTGCCGCCCTTTGTTTCCGCAATTACCCTGAATGGCGGCAACAGGTTGGGCACATACGCGTCCTGGAAAAAATGATAGGCTTTACCGGCATTGCCCAAACGGCTATATAGCAGGGTAAATATAGCCTGTGTCATGGCGGGGGTACCAGAGTTTGGCACCTTGGTTTCATAAAATTCTAAATCCTTTTTTACCTGTGCCTGGTCGGTGATCAGTTTTAAAGGGTAGGCCAGCAAATTGGCGTCTGCTTGTTTTATACCATTACCCTTGTACGTGGCAAATTCTTTGGTTACCCCATCCGAGAATTTAAGTATCGGGATGTTTTGCGCTACATCGGCCCAATCAGCGTTCACCTTTATACCCAATATTTTTGCAGCCAGCGCGGCGCATTGCAGGTCGGCTTTGGCGGCACCATTGGTAAAGGCATCGTTATCTATTCCTTCGGCCCACTCATCCGCTGCTACCACATTATTAATATCATAATGCCCCGGCCCGTTACGTTCAACACGGCTCGCCCAATAGTCGGCAGTGGCCGATATTAACGGCCAGCCTTTTTCTTTCAGCCATTCTTTATCCTGTGTTACGCAGTAATAATTCCATGCGGCTAAACCTACGCAGGCGGTAATATGATGTTCGAATGGGCCGCTTAAAGCGCCTACCGGGGTTTCTTCAGTTCCATTGTCTGAACTTTCCCACGGGAACATAGCACCTTTGTAACCATGCGCAAAGGCATTTTGCTTAGCAGCTTCTAACCGTTCATACCTGTATTCTACAAGTGATTTGGCTATCTCCGGGTGTAGCACCAGCAAAGCAGGAAACATCCAAAGGTCCGAATCCCAAAAAATATGCCCGTTATAACCCAACCCTGATAAACCCATCGGCGACGGCGCAAAGGCAGTTCCCTCACGTGAGAAGGAATATAAATGGTACAGCATGCTATGCACATCCTGCTGCGCTTGCGGATCGCCGTCTATTTGTATATCGCTTTTCCAAAGGTCGGCCCAGGCCTGGTTGTGAGCCTTTATCAATTCGTCTTTTCCCTGCAAAGCAGCAAAAATGGTTAAACGTTCCGCCTCGTTAAGCGGGTCGGCAGTATGCACGGAAGTAATGGATGAACCAACTATCGAAAATGAATACGTTTGGCCCGACGTCATTTCCTTACTAAACCGCATGGAGTGCATGTTGGCATCCAGCATTTCGTGCATTAAACGCGGCTGCGCTTTGGCGCTATCTGTAAAAATAAAAGCGTTCGAGGCGCATAACTGCAACTTACCCGTAGGGCTTTTGGCGGTAGATGTTAGCAGGCTTATGATTCCATGCGGGCCATCCACTTCATTATAAAAATTTTGTACATCCCTTAACGCATCTGGCGCCTGCATTACGCTGGCAGCAGTCATATTTACATTCTTTTTGGCGGTCACCGAAACATTCATCAGTACACAAAAAGGCAATTGCCTTAACGCGTAATAAGTATATTTAACCCATGCCACATCGCCATAATCAAAAGTTGTTGTAAATGATGCATGCTGCATATCCAGTTGCTGGTGCATGTTGCTCACCAGGCTTGGGTCCCAGTCGTCGCCATTAAATTGCAGAGAGGTATTCAGCAAATTAAAGCTGGCTATAAAATTGCTCACACGGCCGCGACCGTAAGTATCATATACCCCGGCAAGTACTACATTTTTTATTTCCAAAGCATTAGGCGATGACACAATGCCCAGCATACCATTAGCAACGGTAACACCATAATAATTTGCCGGGTCTATCTTATCAGCCTTTATTATCCATGGATCCTGTGCTTTTACGCTGCCACAAAATAAAGCAAGGGCTATTACCAGTGTCGTAATTTTATTCATGCTGATGTTATAGGGTTTTAATGTCGATTTGCAGAGGTGCACCATTCCAGTCAAAAGCTATTTCGTTGCCGCTTATGGTATATTTCGTTTGGTTCGAAAATTTAACCGATGCTATATTTTTCCCCTGAAGCTGTAACTTAAACTTCTTTTGTTTGCCAATTATATGTTGCGGATTGATGCTGATATGGCGGGTATCCCCTTTTCCGCTGGTGGTAAATGTTACCAGGTCATACCGCATATTTTTTAGCGAATTAGGGTCTTTCCCATCATCATAAAACCATTGCGACGATACCGGCTGAATATTATTACCAATATAATATTTTAACGTTAATAGCTTACCGCTGTACTGGGTAGTATTGGTGTATGGGCCTGACATTGGAATAATGCTGCCCGCCTTCACAAACAGCGGCAAGCTGTCGATAGGTGCATTAACTTCAGCTGATCCTGAATACGATCTGTGGTCGTTAAACCCTATCCACTCCCCTTTCGGGAACAGCACTTTTTTGGTGGTTTGGCCTTTTACAATCACCGGGGCTACCAATATAGCGTCGCCCCATAAGTACTCATCGTTCACATTGGCCAGTTTTTTATCATCGGTATCAAAATAATTAACGGGCATTGCTAAAGGGCGGCCCGTAGTGGTATTTTTATAAGCAAGCGTATAGTTGTAAGGTAAAAGCGCATAACGCAGCTTAATATATTTCGTTACCCTTTCGCGTGTCACATCATCCCAAAATATAGGTTCGGGCGAGTAAACTGTAGCGTCGGCATGGGTGCGCATTACGGGGCAAAAAGCGGCAAACTCCAGCCAGCGCGAATACAATTCAGAGTCTTTCCTTGCTTCTCCCGCGCCTGTAAATCCGCCCGCGTCAAAGTGCATATAGCCCACGCCATCCAAACCCATGGTGGTTACAATAGGTATCTGTGCTTTCAAACCATCGAACGACCTGTCAATATCGCCCGACCACGGGAACGTTGAATAACGCTGCATACCGGCATAGCCCGAACGAGGCAGCAATAATATGCGGCTTTGCGGGAAATCCTTCCGGTAACCATCAAATGCAAATTTCGACCACTCCAGTGCATATACATTGTGTACCTGGTTATCCGTTCCGGCATAAAAACGCAAACTGTCGCTGGTTGATTCAGGTTCGCCCAGATCAAACCACCAGCCTGCGGTGCCTTCCTTTATGCGCGCTTTATAAAAATTCCAGTAAAACTGTTGTGCTTCAGGATTGAAAACATCCAATAAACCTGCCGGGCTTGCCCAAAAATCTTTAAATATATGTGGTTTAGAATGGTCGAAATAATCGGGCGTCAGCAACTGCTGTGCTACGGCAGCTTTATAATTATCAGACTTTTTGGTGATGAAAGTTTCACTAATGGTGACAACTTTAATATGCTTGTTCAGTAAATTAGTGAGCATTTTATGCGGATCGGGAAAGCTGTCGCGGTACCAGTTATGATTGCCCATCAGTGTATCGGCTTTGTACCAATACAGGTCGAACACCACGGCATCAAGCGGAATGCCTGCCTGTTGCGTTTTATTCACCACATCATTTATCTCCCGTTCCGATTTATACCCATACCTTGATGATATGTAACCCAGTGCCCAACGCGGCGGCAACGGCTGGCGGCCGGTTAAATGCGTGTAGTTTGCCAATATATTGTCGACACTGCCACCACCAATAAAAAAGAAGCTTACCAAGCCTTTAGTGGCTTTGTAGCCCAATATCTTTTCATCGGTTTTGCAAACATCAAAACGGCCTTTGGCAGCGTTATCAATATAAATGCCGTATTTGCGGCTCGAGATAAAGAACGGGATAGCGATATTCAGATCGGTTTGCCCGTATTTATAATCCCAATGGGCCTGGTTGTAGTTTTGCAATATTTGGCCCCTTTTATTTATTTCGATGGCTTTTGAGCCACCGCCGTAAAAAGCCTCTTTGCCGTCAGACCTGAAACTTATAGCCGAACTGTCGCCGGTTTTTGCGTAGCCTTCCGCTTTTGAAAGAGGTTGATTTTTATTGTCGATAAAACTAACCGAAAGATCGTGCTTATCAACCAGTACTTTTAAGTCCGCTGTTTGTATCCCCGTAAAATGGGCATTATTAATATATTTTGTATTTATACGCACCGGCAATGCAATGGTTGAATAACTTTTTACTTCATCGCCCAGCTTTTGCTTGTATGTTACCTTAATAATAGTTGAAGAAAAGGGTGTTATTTGTATGTAACCATTATCTGCGGTAACTACAAGAGTCTTCCCATTGTATGAGCCTGTTTTAAAACCTTTTACCGCACTCCCGTTTTGGGCACCCGCCGAAAAAGATATAGCCGTG
>CAIWRU010000073.1 GCA_903915155.1 uncultured Mucilaginibacter sp. | reverse complement strand
CATTCAATTTCCACTGATACGCTTTTTCTTGTCAGCGAAGAATTTTTTTACTTCATCGTGGGTGTAATAATTACCTGCATCCATCTGCTTTTCGGCCTCGTCCAACTCCTTGTTGTATTGATCTAAAAACTCAGCATCGATTTCTTCCGTATCTTCTTCCACAGTCTCTTTGTAATTATAATGCCTGCTGTTAAGGAAATCTAAAAGCGCCTTTTCTTCTTCTTGATTATATGGATATACCTGTATAGTCATATCACAAATTTAACTATTAAGCCGGTGAATTACAACATACATTTTATGAATGCATAACTTAAATCAACATTTTGCAATCTCCCGCAGTTTGCTATTTTTACAAACCATTTTATAACAACACCGCATGATTATCATCCACAACCACGCCGAATTTGAATCTTATTTAGGCAATGTACTCGGCACTTCCGACTGGCATACCATCGACCAACAACAAATAAACCAGTTCGCCGATGCCACGCTCGACCACCAATGGATACACACCGACCCCGAAAGGGCGAAAAGTGAGGGACCGTTCGGCGGTACCATAGCGCATGGGTATTTAACGGTATCGTTGCTGCCCTACTTCTGGCACCAGATAGCCGACGTGCAGAACCTGAAAATGGAAATAAACTATGGCATCGAGAGCATGAAATTCTCACAGCCTGTTGTTGTTGATAGCCGGGTACGATTGATAGCCAAACTATCGGCCATACTTAACTTGCGTGGGGTAACCAAAGCCACCATTGGCGTTACCATGGAAATTGAAGGCCAGAAAAAACCCGCCTATGTTGGCGAGGTTGTTTTTCTTTATCATTTTAAAGATTAAGGTCAGCCGCAGGATGTTGAGTCCTGCGGCCAGTTGTATTACAATATCACAGTAAATATAACTGCAAAAGCTGCTATAAAAGTTGCTACAGCGCCGGTTAAAACCGAGAATGCTATTATTTCATTTATCTTTTTCATTGTCGTAATTATTTATGTTGTTTTTAATTATGACCTAAAGTTGCATCAAAGGTTTATTCGCAAAGGTTGTAATTAGGGCGAAGCGGAAAAATAAGGTGGTGAGTGGTTTTATTGAAGCACCCGACCTATTCAGCCGCCCAAATCTTTACACCCATTCAACACACGCTTAGCTAAATTTGCACTTATGGATGCAAATAAAATAAAGCTAAGTGTACTCGACCAATCACCCATTCGTAAAGGCGTTACCGCCGAACAGGCCATACAGGAAACCGTAGCATTAGCAAAATATACCGATGAACTGGGCTACCACCGTTTTTGGGTATCGGAACATCACAACACCGGCATGTTGGCCGGCTCAACACCCGAAGTATTATTGGCCTATTTAGGCAGCCAGACAAAAAACATCCGCATAGGTTCCGGCGGCGTCATGATGCCAAACCACAGCGCTTTAAAGGTTGCCGAAAATTTCCGCATGTTGGAGGCTTTGTTCCCTGGTCGAGTGGATTTGGGTATGGGTCGTGCGCCGGGAACTGATAGGCTAACCGCTTCGGTACTCAATCCATCCAATCAATTCAACGAGCAGGATTTCATTAACCAGTTGTATAACCTGCTCAACTATTTCCACGATACCGGCTCGCCGGGCTCGCCTCAATCAAAAGTACGCGCCATCCCACAGGTACAAACCGTACCCAATATGTGGCTGTTGAGCAGCAGCGGCGAAAGCGGACTGTTTGCCGCTCATTTTGGCATGGGCTTGTCGTTTGCGCACTTTATAAATCCCATTGGCGGTCCGCAGGCGGTAGCTGCTTACCGTGATCGCTTTAAACCGTCGGATGATATGCCCGAAGCACAGGCCAACTTCGCCACGTTTGTGTTTTGTTCCGAGGACAAGGAAAAAATATTTCAGCACCAGGCATTGATGGATTACCGCTTCAATCAGTTTGAAAAAGGCGGAAGCCCAGGCCCGGTAGGTTATGATGATATTAAGGACCTGGTTTATACCCCTGCCGAACTTGATCGCATAAAATATAACCGTCAGCGGGTTATTACCGGCACCCCGGGCGAGATAAAACTCAAACTAAAATGGATGGCCGAAGATTATAAGGTCGATGAGATCATCGCCGTAACCATTGCCGAAGATTTTGACGACAGGCTGGAATCATACAGGCTGTTAGCCGAACAGTTTGAACTGAAATAATTTCAAAAAAAGCATGACCCCGTGCGATTCCCTCCCCTGGGAGGGGCAGGTAGGGGTTTAGTGAACTACGCATGGCATGTAAACCTCTCCCTGCCATTTCGCAGTCAGCCGCACTCTCCCAGGGGAGGAAATTAAAAAAATTGCCATATCCCAAATAACCGTACGAATTATTTTTTATTTCCAGTTAATAAAAATAACTGGCAGGATACTTGCAGCTACTTCAACAAAAACCAATCTATTATGGAAACCATAGAAAAATCAGTTGAAGTATTGAATGATCTGATCGAGATCAATAACGACCGCATTGCCGGCTTTGAACATGCAAGTAAGGACCTGGAAGCAAACGCTTCCGACCTTAAAACCATTTTTGATAACATGGTTAGCGAAAGCAGCAAAAACGTACAGGAGCTTACTGCCCAGGTAAACCGCATAGGCGGCGAAGCCGAAACCGGCACCAGCGGAACAGGCGCTATACACCGTGCCTGGCTTGATGTAAAAGCCACTTTTAGTGGTCACGACCGCGCAAGTATTTTGGCAGAGTGTGAACGTGGCGAGGACGCGATTAAAAAAGCATATAAGGATGCTTTAACAACCGACAATGGTTTACCACTTGAAGTTGACCGTATTTTAGTACAACAGCAGGAAGGCATTATTGCCTCGCACGATAAGATCAAATTCCTGCGCGATCACCAGGCTTAATAAGTTGGTGTTATTCATTAAAACGGCCGCTATAAATATCATAGCGGCCATTTTATTTTCAGGCGTTACAATTGTTAAATTATCCTTCTCAAAATCTTTTCTATTTTTTTAATCGTATCTTTGTAAACGTTTTATATTTTTTCTATCAATACCAATTTTCGTGATCATATTAATTTTCTTTTTGGCGCACTGGTTCCTCTCCCTGTTCTTCCAAACATTCTTCCTGCACAGGTACGTATCCCATAAAATGTTTACTACCAATAAGTTTAACGAGCGTGTTTTTTACCTGCTTACGTTTATTTTCCAGGGCTCATCGTTCCTAAATCCTCGCGCATATGCCATTATGCACCGCGAGCATCATGCTTTTAGTGATACCGAGAAGGACCCGCATTCGCCGCATTTTTTTAGGGATGTTTTCCAGATGATGATGTACACGGCAACCAGCTACAGCCTGTACGAGAAACGCCTGAAAGAACCTGATGCGCAATTCGGCGGTAATTATCCCGAATGGCGTTTTATCGACAAGTTAGGTTCAACTTTAACTGTCCGCATTTTGTTCGGTGTATTGTATGTTGCATTTTATGTAGCCTTCGCTACCCATTGGTGGATGTTCCTTTTATTACCCATTCACTTTTTAATGGGCCCTATACAAGGCGCTATTGTAAACTGGTGCGGCCACAAATATGGCTATTCCAACTTCGATAATAAGGACAAATCAAAAAACACCACGCCTTTTGACTTTCTGTTGCTTGGCGAACTGTTCCAGAATAACCACCACAAACGCCCTAACAGCGCAAATTTCGGCGCACGCTGGTTCGAGTTCGATCCTGTTTATCCTGTGATGAAAGTGATGCACTGGATACACATCATCAGGCTGCGCCCCGCTACCCTAAATAAATAAGTTAAGTTATTTGTTTCGATACGGTATTTTTTCTGACTTTTGACTTTGAACTTTCGACTTTTGACTTCCTACCATGACTGTATCTAAATTAGCACAAAACCTGCACGGTTCCGAGATTATTAAAATAGCAGGCGAAATAAACGAACTGAAACGCCGCGGGCAAAACATCGCCAACCTAACCATAGGCGATTTTGACTCCAACATCTACCCCATTCCAACCGAATTAAAGCAGGGTATTGTTGATGCTTATAACGATAATCAAACCAACTACCCCCCTGCCGATGGCGTGCTTAGCTTACGCGAAAGTGTATCGTCGTTTTTAAAAAGCAGGTATAATTTAGATTATACTTCAAGCCAAATATTGATTTCAGGCGGATCGCGGCCCTTGATCTATTCTACCTTTTTAGCGGTGGTTGATCCGGGCGATAAGGTAGTGTTCCCTACACCTTCATGGAATAATAATCATTACAGCGACTTGGCCAGCGCCAACGCGATATTCATACCTACCCGCCCCGAGCATAATTTTATGCCTACGGCGGCCGATATTGCCCCGCACATTAAAGGAGCGGCTTTGCTTGCTTTGTGTTCGCCATTGAACCCAACGGGTACCATGTTCAGCAAAAAGGATTTGGAAGAAATTTGCGACCTGGTAATTGCCGAAAACAAAACCCGCGCGGCAGGCGAAAAACCATTATATTTATTGTACGACCAGATATATTCACAACTCACATTCGGCGCGCACCAGCATTACGATCCTGTTTCGCTTCGTCCTGAGCTGAAGGAATACACCATATTCATTGATGGCGCTTCAAAATGTTTTGCCTCAACAGGCGTGCGTGTAGGCTGGGGCTTTGGTCCGGCGCATGTTATCGATAATATGAAGGCCATCGTGGGCCACATGGGTGCATGGTCGCCAAAGGCCGAGCAGGTGGCTATGGCCAAATTCCTGAACAACGATACGTATGTTAATGGTTACTTAGGCAAACTGAAAGCCAACATACAAGCAAGTTTAACCACGCTGCACGAAGGTTTCCAGCAACTAAAATCCGAGGGTTTCAACGTTGATTCCATCGAACCGATGGGTGCCATCTACCTAACCATAAAGGTAGATTACACCGGCAAAACCACACCCGACGGTACCGTGCTGAAAAACTCAACCGACGTTAATTCATACCTCATAAAAGAAGCGCAAGTTGCCTTCGTGCCATTCTCTGCTTTCGGTACAGATCATGATGTAAACTGGTTCCGTGCATCTGTGGGTGCTATCACCCACGAAGAAATTGAGGCGCTAATACCACGGGTGAAAGACGCTTTGAGTAAGTTGAAATAGTCTGCACCAGGATTCGACGGATTTATAAGATTTACAGGATATGTGCTATTAAACTCCCGAAGTTTAATTCGGGTATAACTTATTTTTTTAAGGTCTCATTGAAGGCTTCGCCGTTTAAAAACTTCGGGAGTTTGTTTTTTCGCTATCGCAACAGGCCTCAACCAGTCACTATCCCCTCATTAATCCCCTTCAACGCCTCAATAAACCCCACATTATCTCCGGGCGAGACCACCACACTATCATACTTATTATAGAACACTTCCAATCTGTCGAGCGAAACAGCAGGCGCGCTCAGGATACTCCGCGTAGGGACAATTTTGGTTATGGTATTTATGTTGATGGTAATGTTGATCAAAAACCCGCTCCTTACTTTCAATTCAGCACCATCAATAGTATAATACGTTGTCGCGAATAAATGAACAACAAATGCCAGCACCACCGCAATTATTAGAACACCCACCCATGCGCCAAGTATCAGCATAAAAACCAATACCCCGCCAAGTATCAGGCCCATTGGTATAACTATCTCAGGGCCAATTTTTGAACGGAAGGTTTGTTTCATGGTTATTAGTTTATAAGAAAATATGTCATGCTGAACTTGTTTCAGCATCCCACAGGACAGGTAATTGCGCATTTAGTGCTTAGCATGCGAGATGTCAAACAAGTTCGGCATGACTTGGACTAAATTCTTGGCTTACGCAGCCTTCATAATATATTTCACCAAACTCCTTTTCGCCACCGGCAGCAAAGTTTGTTCTAACGGAAAAGTAATATCACTCTGCACATAATAAACTGCGGGGTTAGGCAAATGCGTGCGTTGTTTTATCAAATTAAGCTTAATAGCCTCAGGTGTATTGGTAATGCTCTGCTCAAACGTATCGACAAATTGAACATTGATACCGCGGAACTTATCGTCCTTACTCTCAAAAATGGTTATCTGGTATTCATATACCCAGTTGGTGCGTTCGTTACCATTCCGTAACGAAAAGTAACCATTATAAGGTACTAGCGGCACTAATCCTACAGGGTCAATATTCAGGCGGCTCTCTACAAAATCATATATCTCTTTCCCTGTCTGTATGGCGGGGTCCATCTTGCTTAAAGCATAGGTGATGATGCGCTCAATCTCAAGCATGGAACTATCATCCTCCACAATTTTTTTATAGGTAAGCTTCACCGCCTCAATATCAGCCAGGCTTAAACGCTGCGGGAAGGCCTGCTGCAATACGGTTTTGTTCTGTTTAAAGTCGAGCAGGTTGTTGTAGTGGAACACCAGGTCGGTAAGGTTTGGGTAGAGTTTGCTTTTATCAAAATGGCGGTTTATCTCCTGTAAATAATCCAGCAGGATGTATTTTTTGTGCTCAAAATCAAGCGATCCTTCAATAAACCAGTTTAAGCCTAATGATTTCAATACGCAACCTCCTTTTATAATAGCTTAAATTAAATAAAAAAAAGCAATTTTGCAATATGCCTTACGGAACCCTTTATTTAATACCCGTCCCCCTTGCCGAAAACACGGCAGCAAAGTCGTTCACCCCATATTTGACCGATACGATAAACAGTATCAAAGAATATATTGTGGAGAATGAAAAAACCGCCCGCAAATTTTTAAAGGAAGCCGGGCTGACCACGCCGCAAAGCGAACTCATCATCCACGATTACGGCAAACACAACCGTGCCGATGGCACCGGCGACTTTTTTAAGGGCTTACAAGCCGGCAACGATGTTGGCCTGATGAGCGAAGCGGGATGCCCCGGCATAGCCGATCCCGGCGCGGAAATAGTGGAAAAGGCACACCGCATGGGGATTAAAGTTGTTCCACTTGTTGGCCCAAGCTCCATATTACTGGCGCTAATGGGTTCGGGATTTAACGGACAAAGCTTTACCTTCCATGGCTACTTGCCTATTGATAAAGTCGAACGCAGCAAACGCATAAAAGAATTGGAAAACCTGGCCATAAAAAATGACCAAACCCAGCTTTTTATTGAAACACCATTCCGCAACAACCCCATGCTGGAAGAGATACTCAAAACCTGCAACCCCACAACCAAACTTTGCATAGCCGCCGACCTTACCAGTGAAACAGAATTGCTGCAAACCAAAACTATTGAACAATGGCGCAAAAAAGTACCGGAGTTGCATAAACGACCAACTATTTTCCTGCTGTTTCGTTAGTCATTTATGCCGTTAACCGCCCAACATACCCAGGTACTTATTGTAGGCGCAGGCCCCTCGGGACTGATGATGGCGGCACAACTATTACGTTATGGTATACAGCCCATAATTATTGATAACAAAGAAGGCCCCACTACGCAATCAAAGGCATTGGTGGTTCAGGCGCGGTCGCTGGAGATCTATCGGCAGATGGGTATTGTCGATACCGTTATTAATAATGGTAAAGCCGTAAAGGGTGCTCAATTTAATATTGATGGCAAGAAGAAAGCTGAGTTTAAGCTAACCGATATTGGTAACGGGCAAACACTTTATCCTTTCCTGTTCCTGTATCAGCAAAGCAAGAATGAGCGTGTTTTGCTTGATTACCTTACGCTGAACTGCTGCCCCGTTTACTGGAACACATCCCTAACCACGTTAACTCAACACCCAAACAGTGTTGATGCCGATATTTTAAGCGGCGATGAAACCGTACGCATCAACTGCGACTGGCTCATAGGCGCTGATGGAGCACACAGCGTGGTACGCAAACAATCACAGATAGCTTTTAATGGCGATACCTATCAGCATAATTTTTATTTGGCTGATGCTTTACTTGATAACGACAGCCTGAATGAGGATTTTATCCAGCTATTTTTAACTCAAAATAGTTTTGCAGGGTTCTTTCCGATGACCGAGGCCAATAATTACCGTATTATCGGCAACCTGCCTCATCAATTCGACGAAAAGAAAGATGTGAAGGTTGATGACATTATCCCTTTTCTGAACGAAACCGTTCGCAACAAAATAAATATCACCCAAAACAACTGGTTCATTATTTACCGCCTGCACCACCGCATGGCCGAAAAATTTAGGGCAAACCGGTGCTTTTTAATAGGCGATGCCGCGCATATCCATTCCCCTGTTGGCGGGCAGGGCATGAACACCGGTTTACAGGATGCCTACAACCTCGCATGGAAACTGGCCGGGGTTATCAACGGGCAAATTAATGAAACCATACTGAACAGCTACGCCGCAGAGCGTATGCCTATAGCAAAAACACTGCTCCGCACTACCGACCGCGTTTTTAACCTCGTCATGTCGGGCAACTGGTTTGTAAACCAGTTTAAAAAATGGATGCTGCCAAAAGTTTTAAATTTTGTATGGTCGAAAGAAACTACGCGAGAGAGATTCTTCAAGACCATATCCCAAACAGGTATCAGCTACCGCGATAGTAACATCAACCTGCACCTCAGCAAGTCAACCAAAATAAAAGCGGGCGACCGCCTGCCTTACATCAAAATATTCGACGAAAAACAATTGGTGGAAACCGACCTGCACGAATGGTGCAGCAAACCCGGCTTTACATTGATAATTTTAGGCAAGTTTGATGAATTGTTCCTGTTCACGGTAGCTAAATGGATCACCAATAAATACACTGGCATCCTCAATTTCTTCTACCTGCCCCCATCCGGCAAAAACCTGGAAGTTTTCGAAGCATTTGAAACCAATCCTCATCAGCAAAAAGCGATAATAGTACGCCCGGATATGTACATAGGCTATATAAATGATGTGGCCGATATTGGGATGATGGAGAGGTATTTGAAGAACGTTGCAGGGGTTCATAGTTCATAGATAATGGTTCATGGTAAAATCCTGGCTGCAATAATATTCTGCCATGAACTATAAACTACCAACTATGAACTACCCATGTATCCGCTCCATTTTACCATAGTTCTGTATCACAACAGCCTCATGTTCCAGGTATTCTTTCCAGCGCTTATCTACGTCAATACCATTGGCGTATTTTTTAGCCAGGCGTATGAAGGTGGCATAGTGCGTGGCTTCGCTTACCATCAGCTCGTAATAAAATTCAGCTAACACGACATCGCCAATATTTTCCGACAGCACTTTGAAACGCTCGCAACTGCGGGCCTCAATCATTGCCGAAAACAGTAAACGGTCGACCAACTGACTTGTCCGCCCGCCGCCTTTTACTATAAATTTTTGCAATTCGCCCACGTAGTTATCCTTGCGTTCACGGCCCAGCACAAACCCGCGCTGTAAAATAATTTCATGTACGCGCTTAAAGTGTTCCATTTCTTCCTGCGCCAATGCTATCATCTCCTGCACCAGGTCGCTCAGGTTGGGGTTTTGAACGATCAGGGTAATAGCATTACTGGCGGCCTTTTGCTCGCAAAAGGCATGGTCGGTTAAAAGTTCTTCAATATTGCTTTCCACTACGTTTTTCACCCAGGTAGGGTCGGTAGGCAATTGCAGTTTAAGGATAGTTTTTTCGCTCACAATGCAAAAATAACTTTATTCGTCGGGTTTAAAAGCGGGGTTGTTGCTGATGAGGCGGGCGTGATGATGAATGGCAATTATTTCTAATAAAAGTTCTGTTTTATAACGGTAAATTATAAAATAGTTTCTAAAAACAATACTTCGTGCATTAATTGATTTGTAATTAAATGGCGTTCCTAAATCGGGATTGGTATAAAGTTGTTCAATAGCTTTAATTATCAGGAATTTTTCCAGTTTAGCATATTTTGGTGAACCCTTCGCTATGTAGCTAACAATTTCTTTGAGGTCGATTTTAGCTGTTGGTAAAATGACAAGGTTTACAGATCCTCTTTTAGCCATTCGTCTTTAAATTCATTCCAATCCTGTCCCAATCCTTGTTCAGATTCCAAAAGTGCCTGTTCAATTTTGGCTGATATTAAAATATTATCAATCACTTCCTCTACATCAATTTTATCTTGGACATTCCCAACAATATTTATAAGCGCATCTTTTGTGATCTCCATAACAGCTTTTCCTTTTATTAATATAAATATACGACTATTTCACTTTCCCGTACAAATTCTTACTCTCGATGAAATCCAATACAGGGTCGGGTACAAAATAGCGCACATCCTTTTTTTCAGCTAATGATTTGCGGATGAAGGTTGCCGAGAGCTCCATCAAGGGTGTCATGGTAATGGTTACTGACGGATGTGAGGCATATTCGGCATTTTCATAACCTGGGCGGGGGTAAACGTAGATGCGGTAATCGCGCAGTATCAGTTTAAAGTTTTTCCATTTGGGTAACGATACCAGGTTGTCCGACCCCATTATCAGCGCGAAATCATGCTGCGGATATTTTTCTTTCAGATGGGTTAGGGTATCAATAGTGTAGGAAGGCTGCGGTAATTTCAGTTCAACATCGCTTACCGATAAATTTTTTGAATTGTCGGTAGCCAGTTTGGCCATCTCCAGCCTGTCATAAGTGTTGATCAGGTCGCCGTATTTTTTAAGTGGATTTTGGGGTGATACTACCAGCCAGACTTTGTCGAGGTCGGTGTAATTGGCCATATAATTAGCTATTATTAAATGGCCTACGTGTACTGGATTAAATGAGCCGAATAGTAAGCCTATCTTCATGTCAGTTTTTAAGCCCCCCGGCCCCCTAAAGGGGGAGCAATTAACCCGTTTTCCCCCTTTAAGGTCCGAAGGACTCCTATGGAGGGGTTAGGGGGCTAAGAAATTTTTTACTAATATCTCCGCCTCTTCACATGCCGTTTGAAGATCGTAATTTTTTAGGATAATATCAAATTGTGGCGCATACTTTAATTCTTTTTCTGCTTTAGCGAAACGTTCCTTTAATTTTTCGTCGCTATCGGTGCCCCGGCCTGTCAATCGTTCTATCAATACCTCCAATGATGGTGGCTGTACAAAGACTGCCAAAGCCTGGCCGTCGTACTTACGTTTAAGGTGTAAACCGCCTTCTACGTCAATATCAAATATCACCGATTTGCCTTTTTTCCATATCCGTTCTATTTCAGAACGCAGCGTGCCGTAAAAAGTGCCGGCATAAACCTCTTCAAACTCAACAAACTCCTTATGCGCTATGCGGTGCAGAAAACTTTCCTGGGTAATAAAATAATAATCCTTGCCATCCTCCTCATCTCCCCGCGGCTGCCTTGTAGTTGCTGATATGGAAAATTCCAGGTCGGGTATTTTTTTTAGCAGGTGATGCACTATGGTAGTTTTACCCGCCCCCGATGGTGCCGAAAATATAATGAGTTTACCTTCTTGGTTCATAGATCATAGTTCATAGTTCATAGTAAGGCTCAAGTTTAGTAATTAGCGATGCTTTTACCATGAACTATGAACCATCATCCATGAACTTACAATACGTTAAGTAATTGTTCTTTAATTTTTTCCAGCTCTTCTTTCATCCCAACCACCAGTTTTTGCATGTTGGCGTCATTGGCCTTCGAGCCCAATGTATTCACCTCGCGACCGATCTCCTGCGCTATAAAGCCAAGCTTTTTGCCGTTAGCATCCGCATTTTTTAATGTTTCAATAAAATATTCGCAGTGTGTTTTCAGCCTTATTTTTTCTTCGGTGATGTCGAGCCTATCAATATAGTATATCAGCTCCTGTTCAAACCTGTTCTGGTCAATGGCCTCACGGTTGGTGGCTTCCAGCAAAAATGAATTCAAGCGCTCGCGGATAACGGGTACACGTTTCGGTTCTTCAACTTCAACCAGTTTTAAATTCTTTAATATAATATCTATGCGGTATTTCAGGTCCTGCTCCAGCACGTTCCCTTCATCAGACCTGAATTTCTGAAACTCTGCTACCGCCTGGTTAAAAGTTTTTTCAACCACTTTCCATTCATCTTCTGATAGTGTTTCCTCATCGTATTTTACCACTTCAGGCAAGCCAAGGGCCAATTGTAATAAATTGGTAGCAGGTTCGCCCAGTTCGTTGCTTACAGCCTTTAACTGCTCATAGTAGTTTTTTAACAACGCGGTATCAATACCTGCAGCTTTAACCACACCGGCCTGTTGTTCAATAGTAATGGAAAGGTTTACCTTACCGCGCTCTATCTGCTTGTTGCATTCATTGCGCAGTTGAAACTCCTTATCCGAGAATATCCTGGGCAGGCGTAACGAAAGTTCTAAAAATTTACTGTTCAGGGATTTTATCTCAACGGTATATTTTGTGCTTCCTGAGTCGAAAGCAGCAATTCCATACCCTGTCATGGATTTTATCATGTGCAAAGATAATTATTTTACTGATTTGCAGGTCGGGCATTAATTATGCGCGTAATAAGCCACAGGTTTAACCGTTTTACAAGCAATTACTCATCCATCGTGGCTAATTACTATTTTTGCGCCGAATGAATCCGAAACATATCATTATAGTCTTATTGCTTTTCCTGCCCGCGTTTACCTATGCACAACGACAGGAAATAAGTATTAATGGTATCTTTTATAGAAAAGACACACCCGACCGAATAGCCCAGGCCACCGTTACCGACGTGCAGAACCAGGTAATAATGATGAGCGATGAACTTGGCGGCTTTACCATTAAAGCAGCGAAAGGCGATACCCTTATTTTTAACAAAACAGGTTACACGCCCCAAAGGCAGGTGGTAACCAGCCCCGGCGACCTGGTAATTTATATGCAGCCCATAGTGGTTTTGCCGCAGGTTACCATAAAAGGCGAAAGCAGCAAACAGGAACTGAATGATGTAAAAAATGAATACCGCAGCAAAGGGCTTTATTTTGACGGCAAACCACCATGGTATGAGTTTATAGCTTCGCCCCTAACGGCCTTTTATGAAATATTTAGCCGGGATGCCAAAAACGAGCGCCATTTTATCAAATTCTCTAAAATGGAACTGGAAGCCATTGCGGTGAGCAACCGTTATAACAAGACTTTGGTAAAACGTGTTACGAATTTGTCGGATGCTGATGTGGAGAAATTCATGCAGCAGTACAGCCCATCGTACGAGGACATACAGCAGTGGAACGATTACGACCTGATAAGCCACATTAAAAAATACCTGGTGTATTTCAATAAACACAAAGACGGTATTCCTATACAGAAATTATATTAGCCCAAGCCCCCTAACCCCCTAAAGGGGAACGTAATGGCAAGTTGAATATCGAACACTGAATGTTGAATGTCGAACACCGAAGTAAAATACACTTTACGGCATAATCTTCAAACTTCATTATTGGAAATTCAGAATTCGATGTTCGATATTAAATTAAACGCGCGGTGTTTACGTCGATATAAAAACTCCCCCTTCAGGGGGCTGGCGGGCGAATTATATACCCAGTGTTTCGCAGGCTTTTTCGGCGGCCAGTTTTTCGGCGTTCTTTTTGCTGAATTCTTTGCCCATACCGGCAACTTCGCCGTCGACACTGGCCTGTACGGTGAAGAGTTTGGTGTTTTCACCTTCAAGATTATCAACCAGGTCAAAGCTAATATCCTTGCCGTGGCGCTGGCACCATTCGATCAGTTTGCTTTTGAAGTTTGTTTCGGTTTGCTCCAGTTTGTGGATGTCAATATGCGATTTGATAATGTGGTTTATCAAAAAATTCCTGGTAAAATCGTAGCCCTTATCTAAATAAACGGCGCCTATCAATGCTTCAAAAGCATCGCCAAGCATCGAACCCTGTCTCTGGGCATTCAATGCGCGGTTATCAAACTCTATCAGCTTATCGAACCCCAATTTACGAGCCAGTTGATTAAGGTTTACGCGGCTTACAATTTTAGAACGCAGCTCGGTCAAAAACCCTTCATCTTCATAAGGGTACAGTTTGAACAAAACTTCGGCCACCACGCTGCCCAGTACAGCATCACCCAAAAATTCAAGTCGTTCGTTACTGTTCTTTACGCCTTTGCGTATGTTTTGTGCTACGGATTTATGGCGAAAGGCCATTTTATACAAAGCCAAATTGCCCGGAACAAAGCCGAGCAAATTCTTCAAAACTTTTACGTATTTTCTGTTTGGCGATAGGTAGAGTTTGTAAAAACGACTAATAGGCATTTTATACAATTAATCTTCAAACCTTCTGAATATAACGGAGGCATTGTGCCCGCCAAAGCCAAAGCCATTGCTTTGCGCTGTCCTTACCTCCCGTTTCTGGGCGGTATTGAACGTAAAGTTGATCCGTGGGTCAAACGCGGGATCATCGGTAAAGTGGTTAATGGTTGGCGGTATAACCCCATGCTGCATAGCCAGTATAGTGGCAATAGCTTCAACGGCGCCTGCCGCACCTAAAAGGTGACCGGTCATTGATTTGGTTGCGCTAATGTTTATTTCATAAGCACGGTCGCCAAATACGGCTTCGATAGCTTTTATTTCCTGTGGGTCGCCTATCGGGGTTGATGTACCGTGAACATTCACATAATCAATTTCCGAAGCCTCGATACCTGCATCGCGTAAAGCTTCGCGCATTACTAATGCCGCGCCAAGCCCTTCAGGGTGTGGTGCAGTCATATGGTAAGCATCGGCACTCATTCCGCCGCCTATCATTTCGCAGTATATCTTGGCACCACGTGCCTTAGCATGTTCAAGTTCTTCTAAAATAAGGGTACCTGCACCTTCGCCTGCCACAAAACCATCGCGGTCAAGATCGAACGGGCGCGATGCTGTTGCAGGGTCGTCATTACGGGTCGACAGCGCATGCATGGCGTTAAACCCGCCGATGCCTGCCTCATTTATAATAGCTTCTGATCCGCCGGTAACAAACATATTGGCCTTGCCCATACGTATATAGTTAAAGGCATCAATAAGCGCGTTATTTGATGAGGCGCAAGCCGAAACTGTTGTAAAGTTAGGCCCGTGCAATCCATATTTAATACTGATATGCCCGGGGGCAATATCGGCAATCATTTTAGGGATGAAGAAGGGATTGATATGCGGGGTTCCGTCGCCCCTGGCCAATGCCGAAACCTCGTCTAAAAATGTTTTTAAACCACCAATACCCGAGCCCCAGATAACCCCGATACGTGTAGTATCAAGCTTACTGAAATCCAGTCCGGCATCCTGTACAGCTTCTTCGGTTGAATATAAGGCGTATTGAACAAATGGATCCAGCTTACGGGCTTCTTTCCGGCCCAAGAAAGCTTCTGCGTTAAAGTTCTTTACTTCGCACGCAAATTTGGTTTTGAAATTGCTGGTATCAAAACTCTTGATCATGGCTGCGCTACTTACTCCATTGATCAACCCGTCCCAATATTCAGAAACGCTGTTGCCAATTGGAGTAAGTGCCCCAAGCCCGGTTACTACAACTCTTTTTAACTCCATTTAATGGCGTTAGGAGTATTATTTAACGTTTTTTTCAAGGTAAGCAACGGCCTGGCCTACAGTACCGATAGTTTCAGCCTGATCGTCAGGGATAGCCACGTTAAATTCTTTTTCAAACTCCATGATCAGTTCCACGGTGTCTAAAGAATCTGCACCAAGGTCGTTGGTGAAGCTGGCTTCCGGTGTTACTTCGTTTTCGTCAACACCCAATTTTTCCACGATTATAGCTTTTACTCTTGAAGCGATATCAGACATAGTCTTATAGTTTAATGATTAATAATTTCAGTGCAAAGAAAAATAAATTCTGTTAAATATCAAATCTAAAACTTTTTACACATTTAGGCTAACAAAATTTTACGTGCAAAGGTTTCAATTTGTATTTTTACCGGCGCAAATGTAATGATTTTGAACAGAAAAATATTAAAGTTTGAGATCGATCTCGATTTTGTACTGATTGCAGTCACAACATCGCTAAAAGATTATCGTATTTGTTACCTGATAAACAAATATCTGAACTTCAATTTACTAAAAACTGCCGATCTGGAGGTTGAAATTAACCCAGGCGGAGGCCCTGTTTATTTTTCACGGTATGCCTATAACTGGGAAGCCAGCGATACCGATTTTTATTTTATAGGCAATAAAGGCTCCGACGGCTACCTTATATCTGAAATGCGCAAAACCGATTATTTTTTATTGATACGTAATTATATTGATGATGATGACCTTGATAGTCTCGTATCGTCATTAAATCGCATACCCGAAATTGTTGCCGCGGTAAAGATTGATCCAAAAAAAATAAAATCACGTGAAAATCTCCTATTTTAGCGCAAAATTTTTAACGTGTCCGTTTTACACTATTGTAAAATAACAGCCGTTTAAACTAATAATTATGAAATTATATTACAATCGTACCAAGATAGTTGCCACCATGGGGCCGGCGTCGGCACCAAAAGATACCCTTTTAGCCATGATAAAGGCCGGCGTAAATGTTTGCCGCCTTAATTTTTCGCACGGAAAAGCCGAAGACCACAAAAAAGTTATTGACACCATCCGCGAAATAAACGAACAATATAAAACCAATGTAGGCATCCTGGCCGATTTGCAGGGCCCTAAGATCCGCATAGGTTTGGTAAAAGACGGCGGCATACACCTTATTAACGGTACACGTATTAATATAACCACCCACGAGTGTATAGGCGATGATAATAAGATATACATTACCTATCCAACCTTTCCGCAGGATGTGCAGGCCAATGAAATAATTTTATTGGACGATGGAAAAATACAAATGCGGGTTATTGAAACCAACCGCGAAGACGCCGTAGTTTGTGAAGTTGTACACGGCGGTATTCTTACCTCGCGTAAAGGGGTAAACCTGCCGAACACTAAAGTATCTATCCCCAGCTTAACCGAAGAAGATTTGGCCAACCTTGAATTTGTTTTACAGTTTGATGTAGAATGGATAGGCCTTTCATTCGTGCGTAACGCGCAGGATATTATCGAACTTAAAAATATCATCAGCCAGCGTGGCAGTAAAGCCCGTGTAATAGCTAAAATTGAAAAGCCCGAGGCTATTGAAAATATTGATGCCATTATTGCCGCTACCGATGGCGTAATGGTGGCCCGTGGTGACTTGGGTGTTGAAATGCCGATGGAAGAAGTACCTTTATTGCAAAAAATGATAGCCCGCAAATGCCGCGCGGCTTCAAAACCGGTAATTGTTGCTACCCAGATGCTGGAATCAATGATCACCACCCCACGCCCAACACGTGCCGAAGTTAACGACGTAGCCAACTCCGTACTTGATGGCGCCGATGCGGTTATGCTTAGCGGCGAAACATCAGTTGGCGAGTTCCCCGTTATTGTAATTGAAACCATGGCCAAAATTGTGCGCAATGTTGAAGAGTTGGGTTACCCTTACAACTCGACTAAAGAAGCGCCACAGCCTACAGATATTCATGATACCCTTAGCGACGCGGTTTGCGGATCGGCAGTATATTTGGCCGAGCATACCAATGCCGTTGGTATTGTAGCGATGACCTTCTCGGGTTATACCGCTTTTGAAATATCGAGCTACCGCCCTAAGGCAAGCACTTATATATTTACATCGAACAAGCAACTGTTAAACGCGCTTAGCCTGGTTTGGGGTGTACGCGCTTTTTATTACGACCAATTGGAAAGTACAGATAAAACTATAAGCGATGTAAACAATATGCTTAAAGCCAACAGCCTTATACAGGCCGGCGAAGTGGTAATTAATACTGCATCGACCCCTATTACCAAGCAAGGCAAAACCAACATGCTTAGGGTAAGCGTGATTGAATAATATTTATTGGGTGAGTTAGCGAATGAGTGATGGAGTGTTTGTTACTTTTTTAACGAAAGAGCGATGAGGCTAATTTCATAAACTAAGTTATGCAGTATTAATCATTTGGTAACTTTGATTTAAAACGCTATGTTAAGTGGTATTTTATCTTTGGAAGATGAAATATACATTTAGTTTTCTGCTGATCCTAAGCCTGCTGGTAACTACACAATCATCATTATTTGCCCAGGAGAAAAAGCCGGCCGACAATCTTATCATTTTTGTAATGGATGGGTATCGCTGGCAAGAGTTGTTTGAGGGAGCAGATTCTGCTATCCTATTCAATCATCGGTTTAATCATACCGACTCTGCGTGGACCGTCACAAAATATTGGGACAGCAACATGCAGACAAGGAGACGCAAACTGATGCCGTTTGTTTGGAGCACTATTGCCAATGAAGGGCAAATACATGGTAACCGTAATTACGGAAGCCTGGTGAATGTTAAGAATACCTACTGGTTTTCATACCCTGGCAGGAGTGAGATATTCACCGGGTATTTTGACAGCGCTGTAAATTCCAATGAATATCCCAACAATCCTAACACCAACGTATTGGAGTTCATCAATCAGCAACCTACTTTTCATAACAAGATTGACATTTTTTCTTCATGGGATGCCGTTGCCAGGATCATGAACCGCGACAGGAGCGGTTTGCACATAAACATATATGGCGAAGACGTAAAGGGAACAAGCCTTACACCATTGCAGCAGCAGGCAAACCTGCTGCAACATATGATGCCTGATATATTCGGAAACGGGGAAAGACTAGACGGCGCTACTTACGCACTTGCCAAAGCATATCTGCTGGCTAATCACCCAAAGATACTTTATATAGACCTTGGGGACACGGATGACTTTGCGCATGCTGGAGAATACGGCGATTACCTGGATGCGGCCCATTATGCGGATGCCATGTTTAAGGATATATGGGATACGATTCAAAATGATCCCTTTTATAAGGGTAAAACGGCCATGCTAATATTCCCCGACCATGGAAGGGGAACAGGCCCGGAATGGACAGATCATGGCGCTAAAACCCCTGGTTCTAACGAAACCTATTTGATGGCATTAGGGGCAAATATTAAACCAAAGGGAGAGATCAAAGAACAGGAACAAATAATTGAAGCGCAATTTGCTCAAACCATCGCAGCTATGCTGGGATTTACTTTTACTGCCAATCACCCGGTAGCGCCCCCTGTTGCTGAAATATTAAAAAATTGATTTAATGGCACTTAAATTTAAAAAATCAATCTTCAGGGTACCTGTTGCTGCACCATTAATGTAAATTATTCTTCTTTCCGCACCTTGGCCCCCGTATACAATTTCAATTTCGATATGATCAAAGAATCAAACCGTTTTGATATTCTTCTTTCATCACCATATCCCAGGTCTGATTCCAATAACCACTTGCTTTTCCCGGTATTAACTGCGCGTATAGCCAACGCAGAATGCGAACTATCGCCATTCATTACCAGGTTATCAATCAAAACCACATAATACATTTCTTCGGGCTGGTCCTTAAAATAAAAATACTTGTTATCAAGGTAAGGCACCGGCCTTGGTTTCAACGTATTATATTGTTCCCATTTTTCCGGCATTTTATATTCGGGGTATTTGGCAAACAAAGTATCAATAGCCCTTTCCAGCGTATCCTTCGAGGTGCGGAAGCTGTAGCTATCGCCAACCTGGCCCATTGTGTCGCAACCTGCCAGCAGGGCGCTTATACAACATAGTATAATAATAACGTTAAAATATTTCCGGTTTATCATGGCAGGTTTTATTTTATAGTATCCTAAGTTAAATAAAGTTAAACTTTTTCCATCAAATACATGGTTTCTTAACGCAGCACAAAACATAGTAAAAATAAGCCAAAAAGCCATATAAAATTTGTTATTTTAAGTTTTCCACAGGGTTAAATTGCTATGAACTAATAAATTAAAAGGTTTGACAGTGATTATGCCTGTCTTCCCCACACTGTGTGGAAAACTCAAAATTGGCTGGTGTTATCTATAATAATAGATTTGATTAAAAACCCCTAAGAAGTTTTTTTCATACATTTTAACAATAACACATTATTACAATGGGCAATAAATCGACAAAAAAAACAACCGGTCCTGGCGGTAAAGGACTAAAGGTTGACAGGTACTTCACCAAAGAAGGAGTAAATGTATTTGACCTGTTCAAATACGAGAAACGTTCATCGGTCATCCGTAACCCATCGGGCGACGCAGTGTTCGAGATGAATGATGTTGAAGTACCGGCTTCGTGGTCGCAGGTGGCCACAGATATACTTGCCCAAAAATACTTCCGTAAAGCCATGGTACCTCAGCCTGACGGTACAACCGGTTCAGAAAAAAGCATCAAACAGGTTGCCCATCGTATGGCTAACTGCTGGAAAGACTGGGGTTCACGCTACGGTTATTTCGCATCGCCAAAAGATGCCGATATTTTTTATGATGAAATAGTTTACACCATTACCGGACAGTTGGCTGCCCCTAACTCACCGCAATGGTTCAACACCGGCCTGCATACCTCCTACGGCATCACCGGCAAGCCACAGGGACATTATTATGTTGACCCTGTTACCGAAGTATTAAGCAAATCAACCTCGGCTTACGAACGCCCGCAGCCGCATGCCTGCTTTATATTATCGGTTGAAGATGATTTAGTTAATGAAGGCGGCATCATGGACCTGTGGGTTCGTGAAGCGCGCATATTTAAATATGGTTCGGGTGTTGGTACCAACTTCTCGAAGATACGCGGCGAAAGCGAAAAACTTTCAGGTGGCGGTTATTCATCGGGCCTGATGTCGTTCCTTAAAATAGGCGACAGGGCAGCCGGTGCCATCAAATCGGGCGGTACAACCCGCCGTGCAGCCAAAATGGTTTGCCTTGACCTCGACCACCCCGAAATTGAAGGCTTTGTAAACTGGAAAGTTGAAGAAGAGAAAAAAGTTGCCGCTTTAATAGCTGCAGGCTACTCATCTGATTACGAAGGCGAAGCATATCGCACCGTATCGGGCCAAAACTCAAATAACTCGGTACGTATACCCAACAGCTTTTTCCATGCGCTAAGCGAAGGCAAAAGCTGGGATTTAACAGGCCGTATGAATGGTAAGGTTGTAAAATCAATATCATCGCAAAAATTATGGGACGATATCGCTTTCGCGGCTTGGGCCTGCGCCGATCCGGGCGTGCAATATGACAGCACTATTAACGAATGGCATACCTGCCCTGCAGGCGGCCGCATTAATGCATCGAACCCATGTTCGGAATATATGTTCCTTGATAATACTGCCTGTAACCTGGCATCAATTAACCTGGCACATTACTTCGACCCAAAAACACGCGTGTTTGACGTAAAAGGCTTTGAACATTCATGCCGTATATGGACCATCGTACTTGAAATATCAGTATTGATGGCGCAGTTCCCTTCAAAAGAAGTTGCACAATTATCATACGATTACCGCACATTAGGTTTAGGCTACGCCAACTTAGGCTCGGCCTTAATGGTGAACGGCATCCCTTATGACAGCGACAAAGGCCGTGCAATTGGCGGCGCTATTACCGCTATCATGACCGGTACTGCTTATGCAACTTCAGCCGAAATGGCACGCGAATTAGGCACATTTAGCCGTTATAACGATAATAAAGACAATATGTTGCGTGTAATGCGCAACCACCGCTATGCGGCTTATAATTCACCTGATAACTACGAAGGATTAGAAATACTTCCTCCGGGCATCGACCAAAAACAATGTCCTGATTACCTGCTTTCAGCCGCTTGCAACGCATGGGATAAAGCAGTGGATATGGGCGAGCAATTCGGTTACCGCAACGCACAAACCACTGTTATAGCGCCAACAGGCACTATCGGTTTGGTAATGGATTGTGATACTACCGGTATCGAACCTGATTTTGCGCTGGTTAAATTTAAAAAATTATCAGGTGGTGGTTACTTCAAGATCATCAACCAGGCTGTTCCAGAAGCTTTAAGCAACTTAGGTTATAAAGAGCATGAAGTTACCGCAATTGTTAACTATGCTAAAGGTTCAGCATCTTTAAAAGGCGCACCGCATATTAATGTTGATACCTTAAAAGCAAAAGGCTTTACACAGGATGAATTAGAAAAACTGGATAAAGGTTTAGTATCAGCATTCGAGATCAGCTTTGCGTTTAATATCTGGAGCTTGGGCGAAGAATGTTTAAAACGCCTGGGCATTACAGCAGATCAATACAATGCACCTGACTTTAACGTATTACGTTCATTAGGCTTTAGCCGCAAACAGATAAACGAAGCTAACGAATACATCTGCGGCACCATGACCATTGAAGGTGCCCCTTACTTAAAACAAGAGCATTACCCAATATTTGATTGCGCCAACAAATGCGGTGCAAAAGGCGAGCGTTATATCCATGCGCATGGCCACATCAAAATGATGGCAGCTGCACAACCTTTCCTTTCGGGCGCTATATCAAAAACAATCAACCTGCCAAATGAGGCTAAAGTTGATGAGATAAAAGATTGCTACCAATTATCATGGGCTTTAGGTTTGAAAGCAAACGCGCTTTACCGTGATGGTTGTAAATTATCACAGCCATTATCCACCAAATCTGACGCTAAGGAAGAAGCCGAAGAAAAATTGGACACAGTTGAAGAAGTTTTGGGCGAAGCAGCTAACGTAAAACTAAGCGACCTTACTCCTGAGCAGGTATTGGAAGCCGCGATAGCCATTATGGAAAAATCGCAGGATACCAACTTTATGCGTCAGCTTTCACGCGTGGTACAAAAGAAGAGCCTGCCATACAAACGCCGTGGTTTCACCCAAAAAGCGACTATCGATGGCCAAACTGTATTCGTACGTACAGGCGAATACGAGGATGGAACATTAGGCGAAATATTTGTGGACATGCATAAAGAAGGTGCAACCTTCCGCTCGTTGATGAACTGCTTTGCCATAGCTGTTTCGGTAGGCTTGCAGTATGGTGTGCCACTGGAAGAATATGTAGAGAAATTTACCTTCACCCGTTTTGAACCGGCTGGTATGGTAATGGGCCACCCGAACATCAAGAGCTCAACCTCTATCATCGACTTTATTTTCCGCCTGTTGGGTTACGAATACCAAAATCGTACCGACCTGGTGCACGTGATCACCGAGCAAAAGGCTGTTACCGGCAACCCACAAATGGCTGATACCGATGTTAACCCTGATGAAACCAACGTTTATGCCCCCGTTAGTAAACCGGTTGCTGTAGAAACTAACACTAACAGTCAGCGCCAGTTTTCTGTAGACCTGAGCATGGGTGTTCAAAGCGATGCGCCAAGCTGTAATGTGTGCGGACATACTACTGTTCGTTCGGGCACCTGCTACAAGTGTTTAAATTGCGGCAACTCGATGGGTTGCAGTTAATAAATTGATTCCCTCTTCGAACTAATATCCGGGCCTCAACCACCCGGATATAGTGTTCAGTTTATAAGTTAATTAATGTTAAGCCCCGGCCGTAAAAGGTTGGGGCTTTTTTGACAGAATATTTTTTAATTAAATAACCTAATATGTTTGATGAACTAAATAAGTATAAGATTAATGACCACTTTTTCTTTACTGTCACGGATGCGCTCAAAGACGTGTGTAATGCGCCAACGGATAAAAATGGGGTATATATTATTTATTCATTAAAAAATGGTAAGATCGATTTGGTCTACATAGGTTCGTCAGGTAAAAAACTTGCCGATGGAACTATCAAAACCCGAAAAGCAGGATTAGGAGGTATGAAGGATAGGTTAGTTAACGGGCATCAGTTTGGAAAAATTTCAAGAAAAAAATCATGGCCTATACAAATGTTAATAGAAAATATTGAAGCTTTAGATATTTACTGGTGGGTTACTTATGATGAAAAGTCCAAGGATTGTCCAATAAAAATAGAAGATGTTATACTTCGTAAGTATTTGAAAATATATGGTCAGCTTCCAAAATGGAATAAAAAATATCCGATAAATATCTAAAAGGCTCCTTAAACTATGCGTAAGTTTTAGTCTCAGAGTAAAACTTACGCATAAAAAAAATTTAACTGGCTTCAGTTTATAACTGAAGCTTAAAAGATCAAAGAAAGTTTGTAGCTTTCTTCCACCATGCCTTCCAAATACCGCATATACGACAGCCAGGAAATTTATTTTATCACCTTCGCAGTGGTAGAATGGGTAGATGCTTTATCGCGGCCATATTACAAAGATATGCTGCTCGAATCCTTAAAATACTGCCAGGAAAATAAGGGCTTTATCATATATGCCTACGTCATAATGAATAATCATGTACACTTAATTGCATCTGCCGATGAAGGGTATAATCTATCCGATATACTTCGTGACATGAAAAAGTTCTCAAGTAAGAAACTTTTAAAAACAATTGAGGAGAACGCGCAGGAAAGTCGCAAACGTTGGATGCTTTGGCTGTTTCGGTCGAACGGCGAAAGAAATAGCAACAATGATAAGTATCAATTTTGGCAACAAGATAATCACCCGGTTTGCTTAGATAATAATGCTATGATAGATCAGCGCCTAAACTATTTACATAATAACCCGGTTGCCGAGGGAATTGTAGAAGAACCCGAACACTATATTTACAGCAGTGCAAGGGATTATGCAGGGATCAAAGGTTTATTGGATATAGTTTTATTGTATTAGCCGACAGTTGCAAACTGTCGTTATCATTAGGCTTAAGTTATAAACTTAAGCCAGTAATCCTTTTGACTGGGTTTGATCATAGATCAAACCCAGTCGGTTATAGCTCACACTGGTTTCAGTTTATAACTGAAACCCCAGATAAAGAAAGTTTGCAACTTTCTTACGTACATTTGCCGCATGTTTGAATTAATACTAAAAAAAGGCAAGGAGAAAGCTGTACTGCACCGCCATCCCTGGGTGTTTTCGGGGGCGATAGAGCGCGTAAAGGGCGAGCCTGATAATGGCGATATTGTGCGCCTGTTAAATACTAAGGGCGATTTTATGGCCTACGGCTTTTTTAACGATCAATCGCGCGTGGCTTTGCGTTTGCTGGAATGGGATGAAAATGTTGCTGTTGATGATGCCTGGTTCAGGAATAAAGTAGCTGTTGCCGTAGCTGGTCGTGCTGATATTTTGGCTGATGGCAGTACAAATACCTGCCGGTTGATATTCAGTGAGTCGGATTATTTGCCGGGATTGATAGTGGATAAATACGCCGACCATTTAGCTGTGCAGATACTTACTTCGGGTATTGAAAAGGTAATGCCGGTTATTATTGATGAACTGCAAAAATTGTTAAAGCCCGAAAGTATTTTTGATAAAAGCGATGCATCATCGCGCGAGCATGAAGGTTTGCAAACTAACAACATTGCTTTAACCCTGAACAGTCCACCCGAAAATGTGGAAGTGAAGGAAAACGGTATTATTTACAACATAAACATCGCCGAAGGCCAAAAGTCAGGCTTTTATTGCGACCAGCGCGATAACCGCCGCATACTGGCCCATTATGCCAAAGGAAAGAAAGTATTGGATTGCTTTTGTTATACAGGCGGCTTTACGCTTAATGGTTTGCACAATGGCGCGACATCAGTCACTAGTGTTGACAGCTCAGCGCTGGCTATTGAAACGCTGAAAGAAAACATCAAACTAAATAAACTGGATGCTAAAAAGCATACCTCTATACAATCTGACGTAAATAAACAATTGCGGGTATTTAAGGAAGACGGTGAGAAATTCGACATTATTGTACTCGATCCGCCCAAATATGCGCCATCCCGCTCCGCGCTCGACAGGGCATCACGCGCTTATAAAGACCTTAACCGCTTAGCTATGCTGCTGCTGAATAATGGCGGCTTGCTGGCTACCTACTCATGTTCGGGAGCTATGGATATGGAAACATTTAAACAAGTGCTGGCATGGGCCGCGCTCGATGCAGGCAAACAGGTACAATTCATTTACCAGTTTTGCCAGCCAGAAGATCATCCTGTTAGGGCATCATTCCCCGAAGGTGAATATTTGAAGGGATTGTTGTGCAGGGTATATTAGAGCCAAGAATCAAGATGCAAGAGTCAAGACAGAAAAGCAATAACTCTTTTTAACTTCTTGATTCTTGCATCTTGACTCCTGATTCTATTCCTAGTCAAACTTCACACTGCCATAGCTATCATTAATGGCTATGGTTTTGCCGCTGTTGCCGCTTTTGCCTATATAGCCTTTGTAGCTGCGGGTCATGTGTACGCCTTTATCGTTATCGCCTGGGTTTTTACCAGTGATGGTAACGTTATGGTCGCCGTAATTAAAATCGCCATAGTGAACAGTTACCGCAAAATCTGCGTTTTCATCGCCGCTAAGGCCCAGGTCGACACCCGAATAAGATGCATTGATCGATAAACTCCGCAGGTTCCTGTCGAGGTCGCCGATCTGCACGCCGTCGCCATAGCGCACATTAATACTACCTGTTTCGCGCAGCTTACCCACCTTCACACTGCTATAACTAAGGTTAGCCGATAAATTGTTGGCCGATCCCAACCTAAGATTACCATATGACAGTTCAATAGCACATTTACCTACATTCTCAATATCTGCATTGCCATATTTTAACTGAATCACACTTTCATTGCTCAATGTTTTAGCGGCCAGGTTACCATAAGCGCTGCTAATGGTAACTTTACCATCCAAATTTGGCAGCACAATGCCACCATAGCGGTTACTTACTACCAACTCGTTCCTTGAAGGCATGTAAACTATGTAATCTATCTGCAGTTGGTGATTGCCCCCGTTACCTTTAAATAACGACATCCATGAATTTTTTACCGTATTGATGTTGGTTTTGAAGGCTACTGTGTTACCGTCTTTACTATCGCTTATGCTTACATTATCCAGCATTTTTTGCGCTGCCTCGTTATTATCGGCACTTACGCGTATCTGCACATCTACCTTAACCTCATTACGCGCCCATGTATTTACTACAATGTTGCCGTAACGGTTATCCAGCACTACCTGGTCGTTGCCATCAACGGGATAGGTTTTAGTAAAGTTTTTTGTAAGCGAATTGTCGTCCTGGATGTTATCGTTATAAGTTTCATCATCGCTTTCCTTAAATGCCATGTTTATTTGCGGCGCCACTTCCTTCAGTTCGGCGCTCAGGTTTTTCATGGCCACTTTCAGCTGCACATTTGCGCTAACGCTAACATTTTTAATCTCGGCCTTAAGTCTATGCAGTTTGGCCTTCAGCCTTACGTTGTTTGATTTTACAGTGGTGACCTGCCGCACATCGTCATTTTCATTAACATTAACCGTTGTTGTTACCGGTGCAACAACATCAACGGTTGGCGCAACATTAACATCGGTTGATATTACCGGAGCAGCCACCGAATCGGCAGGCGCAATTGGCTTAGCCATTACATCCTGTGCAAAACTCATATTGCCTGCAACCAAAAAGGTTAGGCATATGGTAAAGGCTGGTTTAAATATCTTTAGTTTCATTATATGATTCTTTTTTAGCCTGTTTATATTGTTCAATTGCATTTAACTGCTGGCTTAGCACCTCTGTTTGTATTTTCAGGTTCTTTATCATGGCGTGCAAAACAAGTTCCTGGTTAGGGCTGGTAGCCAAATCATTATTCAGTTTTTTATAGGTCGAATCCATTTGTGCTATTTCCTCGCTAAATTCCTGGTATAGTTCAGGATTAGTTTTCGCCACGGCTTTTAACTCGCTGCGTTTGGTTTCCACTAACGATGCATAGTGCATTTGCTGTTTGGCGTACTCAGGATTTATAGCAGCCAGGTCGACTTTATTTGTCTGCGTGCTCTTATAAAAAACCACAAAGCTTATACCCATAACCACTATTACCGATGCTGCTACCCGCAACACAAAGCCCAGCGAAAAAGTTTTTGCTTCACGCTTTTTTGGTGCCTCGGGTGGTAATTGTTTTTCAATACGGCTCCATAGGTCGGCTCCGGGTTCAAATTCGTCAAAACCTTCTTTATTCGCTTTTATAAAATCCTCTAATCGCTTGCTCATTTTTCTATCCCTTTCTTTTTTAAAATATCTGCTAATTTTCGTTTCGCCCTCAAAAACTGTGTCCTCGAGGTATTTTCCGAAATATTTAATATCTGTCCTATTTCTTCATGGTCGTAACCTTCTAACAGGTATAATGATAATACTACCCTGTAGCCATCGGGCAATTCCTTCATCGCCTCTTTAATTATGGCTACTTTATACAGGGTTTCATCATCGTCATCCGCCGCATCGTCGGGTATATTATCCAGCTGTTCGCCATCAATATCAACCAATTCCATTTTGCGTTTGCGTAAAAGGTTTATGCTGCGGTGCACTACAATTTGCTTAAGCCATAAGCCAAAAGTAGTTTCCTGCCTAAAATCCTTAACCCTGTTAAAAGCATCTAAAAATGCTTCCTGTAATACATCCTCGGCCTCGGCAATATTACCCACTATCCTAAAGGGAATGTTCAACATTGCTTTCGAATATAAACGGTAAAGTTCGTAGCAGGCTTTTTTACTACCCTGCTTACACTCAACCACCAGGTCGTAATGCTTATCAATGTATACGGCTTCCAAATTTTACAGCTTTCAGATAATAAGACACGCCGTTTTTAATAACGTTGCATGAAGTTAAAGAAATTTCGGATGTCGAATGTTCGATTTCGGATTTGTTAGCCGTTTGAACTCGAATTCATAGAATTAAAATTCTGCCAATTCAAAGTATCTGGGCTCAGACAATTATTGGGGCATTCCCGCTGACAGAAGCGGGCGGTCCGCTGGCTAGCGGATCATACGCCTACAGGCATTAATCCAATGTAATTAAGTTAAGGCCGAAAACCCCGTAGGGGTTATATATTGGTAGAAAAATAAATCGAAATAAATGCCGTGCCGTAGGTGCGTACCCCCGCTATATTGCGTACCTATGGCACGCGAGATGGGCTTAAATTGTAATTACTACCAACATTTTGCTCCTACGGAGCATCGTGAAAATTACTTTTCCTTAATTGGGCCTTAATCACAGGCCGGTATCCGCGCCAATCCCTAACGCAGTAATCTTTTTAAATCGATATTCGAAATTCAATGTTCGGTGTTCGATATTAAAAACTCATCCACCGCCTTCACCGCATTAGCATACCTATCCTCCCCTGTGCCTGAGATCAACACATACCGTGCATCCAGCGCCTGTAGTTCTTTGTACCATACCTGCATAAAATGCTCGCGCATGTGCGGGAAATCACGTAGCGGGTCTTCTTCCCAGGGCAGGTCGATATCGAGTAGCAGATAAAGATCATAGGGATGTTTGGGCAGTTCATCCAACACTTCCTGCGGCGAGCGGCCGAAAGTGTAGTCGCTCCATATTTTTACGGTGATAAATGTGGTATCGGAAATCAGTAAACCTTTGGCTTGCGGCAATATTTCCGCCTCCAAATCCAACTGACCATAAAACATATTTATCTCATCCTGCCAGGTGCAGGGTTCGGTGAGTTTGGCGCAGTAGTCGCGGGCAAATTCGGGTACCCAAACAGTATGATAATGTGCCGCCAGGTAGGCCGACATGGTTGATTTACCTGTTGACTCCGGCCCAACCACGGCTATTTTGGGTATCTGCATTATTTAACTTTTGATGATAGCCAGCTATTGCGGAAATCCTGCTGCTCTTTTGTTAATTGCTTACCCGCTTTTTCATAAGTAACCACTTCAAGGTAAGGATATTCTTCAAGTGTTATGGTAGTTTGGTGTGCGCCGGTGCGGTTTCTGTAGTCAACAAGTATCTTATCGCCCACTTTTTTGCCGTCGACAATAGCGTTAAATGCCTGTTCGTCTTTTATCTCCTGTCCATCGGCTTTTAAAATTACATCGCCGGCATCAAGGCCCGCTTTATAAATCGGCGAACCTATTAATGTACTTGATTGTATGACAAGCCCATCATTCGATGCTCCAGCCATCCCTGAACGTCCACGACGCCTATCTGATCCTACCGGACCCGCCCAGGCTTTACCTGCACGGGCTTTTTGTAGTAACAGGCCGGCTTTTGCCAGCAATGCCGCGTAATCATTTTTATCGGTACCGTTTATGTACTTCGCAAAAAAGCTATCGGCAAATTTTGGGTTGGTTAGTTTACCTAATATTTTTTGCAGGTCGGCTATAGTGTATGGCTTTTGTACCTTACCCACAGCAAGCCAAACTGCTTTCATGTAATCATCAAGCGTAAGGTTAAATTCGCTGCGCAAGCGCAGGTCGAGCGCCAGGGCGGTTGCTCCACCATAATAATAGTAGGTAGTAAACATGTTGCGCATGTTATTCGGGTCGATAGATACACCGGCATCGGCAAATACCGAGTAACGGCTCATCTGTGTTTCAGGATATTTTGCCGCCGCAGGGGTTTCCAGCACCGCATTAACCAAACCACCAATTACTTTTGTATAATCATCAACCGAGTGAAATCCTGCCCTTACCAATGCCATCTCTCCATAATATTGAGTAAAACCTTCGGCAAACCAAAGCTCGCTGCTCATGTTGGCATGGGTAAAATTGAATGGTTCTAACGATTTTGGGCGGATACGCTTAACATTCCAGCTATGGAAATACTCGTGCGAAAATGTGCTCAGCTCGTCCACTTCGTTACCTGCTATTTGTTTATCGGTTTCAACTATGCAGGTGGAGTTACGGTGTTCCATTCCATCGCCGGCATTGCTCGGGTATACATCATCCAAAAAGGTGTATTCGCCAAAGTCATAGGCCGGTAGTTCGCCAAAAACGGCCTTCTCCTCTAATACCACTTTCTGCACCATCTTGCCAAAATTATCAATGAGTCCCTGGTTATCATCCGAATGTGCTGCAATGTTTATCGTTTCGGTTTTGCCATCGGTATTGGTCACCTTCCAGCTGGTCCCCTTATAATTGGATAACTCTGTAGGGCTGTCCATCAGGTATTGCAAATTTGGCGCATCGAAAACATTCTCACCTTCACTTTTAAGCTGTGTAGCTACTTTCCAGCCATATTTATCGATACCTTCAAATGAAACGGTAATTGGCCTTGCATCCTGCCCCACTGTCCATAATATAACAGCAGGCATATTTAAATGCGCATGGCTTTCATCAACGCTGGCATAAGTGCCATCGGTCCAGTTGGCAAAAAGGGTATAGCTTATCTTTACAGTTTCGGGGTGGATATCCAGCGTGTATACATCACCCTCTGACTGTTTTAGTTCAAGCGGCTTGCCATCCATATCGGTGGCTTTAATATTGTAAACATTCTTGCCAAACTCGTGCGTGGCATAGCGCCCGGCTGACGAACGGCTCATCCTGAACTGCAAAGTTCCGCTTGGTGCCTGCGGGACAGTTAAGACGACTTCAGCCTCGTGGTGTGCTGCATTAGGAAATGAAATGGAATAAAATAATGGTCGCTGGGCCGGTTGTGCAAAGGCACACGTTGCAGCGAAAAAAACACATAGCGTTGTAAGTATTAGCTTGTTCATGAGGTGAATTAAAAAGCTAAATTTAGTATAAAAACGGGAAAAAGCAGGCTATCAATTTTGTGACAGTGCGAGTAACTATACCGATAAGAAAGGGCTGTCAATTTTTACACCTTTGCCATTTTTAATATCTTCCCTGCCTTGCAGTATTTTTTCTACAAATTCCGGATCATATGGTCTTTCTTCAGACTTAAAATCAATTTTAAGAGCTTTTATTACTGCTTTTAAAACTGTTAATTGTTCTTTTGTCTTAGGTTGTACAATCAGCGTTTCCATATACAAAAATACACATAAATTAAATTATACCTATAAAATACCGTTTAATCATACTGGTGCCTGCCCAGGTCATAGTCTGATTGCCCGGTTATCAGCTTCTTCTTTCGCACCACATCTTCTTCTAAATGATGGTCGTATATCTCATCGGTGACGGCTATATCCCTTTCTTTATTCTTTTCGGCATAGTACACGTCAGCTTCTGACGTTTTTGCAAGCGCGACATCATAAGGCCCTTTGGGCGACATCAGCTTAACAAATACCGGCAAACATTCAAACAATATGAATAACCAGCTGATAAATGTTTCGGCAAGATAAGTATCCAGGTTACGGGTGCCATCATCGTTATAACCTAACTGGCCCAGTGCCCAGTTACGGTCGGCAAAACCGGCTATGTTGGCCAGGCTGTCCAATTGATGATCAGAGAACAAGCGGGTATCGTTCAACCCTTCGTAATCCTTACGCTGGCTTAGATAGTTATTCATTTTGTCCTCGTTTTGCGATACTTCTTTCAGCCGGTCTTCCTGCTCCTGCAAAACAGCTTGTTTTTGCTTGGCGTAGGTTCCATATCCGGTGATGCCTGATGTTTGGTTCGATTTATCGCCAAATACCTCCTGGTTAAGTTGGTAGCGCGATTGACTAATAGCCGTTTCGAGTGAATCGCGCTGCCTTTTAAGATCGCCAGTCTTGCCCATTTCCATGGCGTACTTCTGCTTGTAGGTTTTCTCCAGCGTATCAATTTTGCGGTGCTGGCCCTTCATGTAGGCGTTCTTCAATTTGCCGCGAATTTCTTTGTCAAATATTTTCAACTCAATAGGGCGCGATATCACCACACCTATCATTATAGCCAGTAAAATACGGGGCGATGCCTGCAATATCTGCTGGTTGGTTGTGCCTTCTTTGTTTATGCTCGATACAATGTACCTATCCATATTGAAGATGGCAGTGCCCCATATTAACCCAAATAAAATAGCGAAGCCCACTGCGAAAGCGCTGCCACTAAATACAAAGTACATAGCGTAACCACCTGATAGCGAAGCAAATAATGCGGTAAAAAATATTGTGGCTCCTATGCCAACATATTTATTGTGCTCAATCGGGTACTTTTTCAGGGTATCAACATGCGCACCTGAACAGAACCAGAAAAAGCGTGTAACTTTCTTCATTTGTTATTTATCTATTTTACAAACATATATGAAGCGCTGTATACTTGCTAATGTTACAGCATATCGTTAAATATTTAATACAGAAAAAAGCTAACTTTGATTTTTATATTTACAAATCATGAAAGAAATAAGCGTACAGGAACTAAAAGAAAAGATGGATAACAACGAAGATTTTCAACTGATCGACGTTAGGGAAGAGTTTGAATATGAGGTATCGAACCTGGGCGGCGTGCTTATACCGCTTGGTGGCATATTGATAGAGGCCGATAAAATTGCAAAAGACAAACCCGTTGTTATGCAGTGCCGCAGCGGCAAACGCAGCGCAGCAGCCATAATGCAGCTGGAACAACTGGGATACAATAATTTATATAATTTACAAGGCGGCATACTGGCCTGGCAAAGCGAAATTGACCCTACCATTAGCGTTTACTAAGCATGTTTAAAAAAGCAATGCTTAACCTCATGTACAACCTGGGGATATTCGGGAGTGTGGTGGTAGGCTACCTGGCCTGCGAGCGTAAAAGCTTCTGGCTTATTTTCCCGGCTATCTTCGCGCTGGTATTTTTTGTTATGCAGAAAATAAAGCTGTTGAAGCAGATAAAGAATACACAAAAACCTTAAACCCCAAAAAATCATGATTATTGCAATTTTAGGTATCATTATACTCATTGTGGGTATAGTGTTGAAACGTTCGCCCGAACCGGCCAACCATTATAGCGGTATTGTCCGTTCCGTAGGGATTGTTGTTGTGCTGTTAGGATTAGCGCTATCATCATATAAGGTTATCGATCCGGGTAAAGTTGGTGTACAAACTTTGTTTGGTAAAGTAGAGGATGAAGTATTGCCTAGCGGGTTGCACCTGATCAATCCTTTAGTTGATGTAACAACCTTTAGCATACAAACCGAAAACTATACCATGAGCGCCAAAAGTGGTGAGGGGCAGGTTGAGGGCGATGATGCGATACGTGTATTATCAAGCGATGGTTTGGAAGTTACCATCGACCTTTCGGTGCTTTATAAGGTCACCCCATCAAGGGCTCCTTACATTTACCAAAATATAGGCGTGGATTATGTAGATAAAATAGTTCGTCCGGTTACCCGTACTGCTATACGCGATAATGCCGTGAATTACCAGGCGGTAGATCTTTATTCAACCAAAAGGGAGGAATTTCAGTTCAAAATAAACAAAACCATCAGTGATAACTTTATTAAAAACGGGTTGGAAGTACAGCAAATATTAGTACGCAATATTACCCTGCCTGCCACTGTTCGCGCCAGCATTGAATCAAAAATACAGGCTGAACAGGATGCGCAGAAAATGCAGTTCGTGCTGCAAAAAGAACGCCAGGAAGCTGACCGTAAACGCGTGGAAGCACAGGGTATTGCCGATTACCAAAAGATAATCTCCACTGGATTGACCGCACAGCAGCTTCAATATCAAACCATACTGGCGCAACGGGATATAGCTTTATCGCCTAATACTAAGATCATTATTATGGGTAGTGGGAAGGGTGCGCCGATTATGTTGAGTGATAAGTAGTAGAAATTATGAATAAATACATTATTTTATTTTTATTCATCTTATTTTCAAGTTCGATTTTTGCGCAGCAACAAACACAAAAAGACTTGCTTGGAGAATGGAAAACTACAATTGAAAAAAATGATCAAGCTAAACTGACCTTTTTAGCTAACTCTAAGCTTATATTGTTTACTGAAGGCCAAAGTTCGCCCGTTTTTAATTATACTGCTGATTTTACAAAAGATCCAATTTTATTTAATTTGGTTGTAAAAAAGCCCAATGGTAAGACAATGATATGGAAATGTGTTTTAAAATTTTTAGATAAAAACACGATAAAATGGCAGGTGTTTCCGATGGGCGGCAATCCAACAAATTTTGATGAAAACTCACCTGGTACAATTGGTATTTTAAAACGATCTGAATAGGCTTATTCAAACGAAAAAGATGTAAGGATTTTACAACAACTCCAACCCTAACCCACTCCCATTTCCCAACACCCATTTCCCATCTACAAACTCCGGTAGTTTAAACGGGTTATTACTTGTTAGGAACGGCCCGTCCAGGTCGGCCCAGTCGCATTGCGGGGCGAGGGCGGCACCGGCGAGGGCGGCGCAACTGGTTTCGGTCATGCAGCCTATCATTACTTTCATATTCAGCTCGCGGGCTTTTTTTAGCATTTTGGTGGCTTCGTACATTCCTGCAGATTTCATCAGTTTTATGTTGATGCCGTGGTAAACGTCCAATGCCTTTTCCACATCGGCAAAGCGCTGTACGGCTTCATCTGCAATAATAGGCAAAGGGCTGCGCTCGGTGAGCCATGCGTTGCTATCAATGTCGGTTTTTAGCATGGGTTGTTCTATTAGTACCACGCCTTGTTCCAATAGCCACCAGGTAAGGTCGAGGCTTTTCTCCAAATCGGTCCAGCCCTGGTTAGCATCCACGTATAGCGGCACATTGGTTACTGAGCGAATGGCTTGTATCAGTTCCTTATCGTTATCGCGGCCCAGCTTTACCTTTATTATTTTATAATCGGCGGCTTCCAGTACCTTTTGGCGCATAATATCCAGCGTATCAATACCAATGGTAAAACTGGTTACCGGCATTAGTTCAGGCTTGCTGCCTAATAATTGCCAGCAGGGCTGTTGTTTTAGCTTACCGTCCAAATCGTGCAGGGCAATATCTATACCGGCTTTAATGGCGGGGTTGCCGGGGGCGAGGCTGTCGAGGTAGTAAATTATCGCTTCAAAATCAAAAGGGTATTTAAACTGCTTGGCATCAACTTTACTTAAAAACTCATTGGCGCTTTCATAGGTTTCGCCCATGTAGGGCACCATAGAGGCTTCTCCATAGCCAATATATCCCTCGTGCGCAATTTGCAGCAGCATAACCGGGGTTGATGTACGCGAAAATTTGGCGATGGTAAACGTGTGCTTTAACTGTAGTTCGAAGGGTTGATAAGTCAGTTCCATGTTAAATTCAAAGCTAAAATTTTCCGAATGGATTTCATACTTATCTTTGCGCCCATGCCGGCACAAATTTATCACCCGTTCGAAAAGTTTAACTTCAGTAACAGTACCTGCTTTTTAACGGGCCAAAAATTAACATCAGAAGAGGAAAAGATACAGGTTTTCCCGCAATGGCTCATGAGCCGTTACAATTTGGAGGACCAGCCCTTTAAGCTGCTTGATGAAAGCATGGCGACTTACAAGGACTTAAAAATACCCTGCGCCGCACAGATAAATGAGCAATGGCTGGAACCACTGGAAGCCGAAATCGCCGCCGCTTTTGAGATTGGTTATGAGGCTGTAAAAGATCTGGACCAGCTAAGGCTTTTCCAATGGGCGGGCAAATTGTTGTATGGTATTATTTTTAACGAGATACAATCGGGTATAAAACTGCAACATTCACAGGGCGAGGAGTTTAACATATCTCAGGCTATCATCCATAAATTCAGCAACCTGCATTTGATGCTGCAAAGCATTAATCAGCCTATATTTTTCGAGGACTTTAATCCTTTCAGCCTGTTTTTATTTAAGGTTGATAATAACGAAAAGGAGTTTGGTTACCGGGATGAGATCAATACCATGACGTTCGCGCTGCGTATTAAGGATTTTGGACTGGTGATTTGTTTACAGGATAATGGCGCTAACCGCAACTATCACCGCGAGATATTGGAAAAGATTGGTGATAACCCACTGCATCCGATCCAGTTTGAGGAGTTTAGCGGACGGGTATTTTATTCGGCCTACCTGTTTAACCGGCTGCCTGAGTATAATATTTTGCCTGTAGGCGATGATACCTTTATCGAAGCCATGTCCCTTCGCGGGATAAGCAGCAAGCCATTATTCGACCATTGGAACAACAAAACCTACGGCCAGGTACTGGAAAGTTTCTGGAAAAACTGGGGATTCCTGCTGCTCGAGATCATCAAAAACCCCGAGGAACCCATGAGCTTTCTATTTAATGCCGATGGCAATTTTACCGATGCAGGTACGATTGAATTAGCACGTTAGCATTTGTTATAAATTCAGTCACTATAGGCGGGTAAAGTATAATAGTTATGATGAGCCCGCTTAAAGCCCCATACAAGTGGGCATCATGATTAACATTATCGCGCGCGTGTTTTGACGAGTAATGACAATAAAGCAAATACAAAGGGCCAAAAATAATAGCGGGTATCCCAAAGGGGATTGGCATAATTATCATTTTAACGGCCGGTTGGTATAAAATAAAAGCAAAAATAACCGCGCTCACTGCACCCGACGCGCCAAGGCAGCGATATCCCCAATCATTTTTATGTTTAAATATTGTAGGTACATCACTCAATATCAAACTAACCACATATAGCAAACCAAACTGCCAGTGCCCCATCATCCGCTCCAGGGTAAAAGCAAAGAAATAATAAGAAAACATATTAAATAGCAGGTGCATCCAATCGCCATGGATTAAGCCGCTGGTAATAACTGTATAAACCTTTTTCTTACGGTAAACACTGTATGGGTGCAGTATGAGATTATTTAAAAGATTTTCATTATTAAACGCCATTATGGTAGTAATAATGGTAATAACAAATATGAGCGAGGCTACAGGGGTTTGGGTTAGATATTCTTGCATTTTGCTGTTAAATAGAAGGGCTGTTTGCCGGGTGACTAAGGTAACGGTTTTTAAAACACCTAACGGAGCAAAATTTTATTTATCTCCGTTATTAATTAACGTAAGTGTAATGACATTTAGTTTACAAAATAATGTCCTGTAAGGACTACCCCTTTGTAGAAAAAGATAGAAGAAAAGAATATTTCTCCGTCAGGAGCTACCCAAATTCGCAAAGTGTAGCCTCTGACGAGGCAAAAATTATTATTTGCTTTTTTCTACAAAGGTGTTGATCCTACTGGTCATGTCATTAAGTTAAGCCCGCAAACCCGTAGGGGTTATATATTGGTAGAAAAAGAAATCGAAATAAATATCGTGCCGTAGGTATGAAACCCCGCTATGTTGCGTACCTACTGCACGCAGAATGGGTTTGATTAATATTTGCTACCAATATTTTGCTCCTACGGAGCATAGTTCAAGATCATTTTCCCCTTAAGCTAATGACATTGCCCTGCTCGTCCTGTTTATCCTTATGTCGAACTCACGTTAATCATTTCCTGCAGTTTTTTGGGCAGGCTTTTAAGTATCAACTCATAGGAATGGTCAATCATATCGCGGAGCTGTTTTTCGGTTAGGCTGCCATCGGTATAAACGGTGTTCCAATGCACCTTATTCATGTGGAAGCCGGGTATTACTTCGTTATAACGCTCGCGCAGTTCAACAGCTAGTTCGGGATCGCATTTTACATTAAAACGGTTACTTTGTTGAAGGCTTGTGAGCAAAAATAACTTTTCGCCAACTTTAAAAACAAGGGTATCTTCGCCGAAAGGGAAACCTTCAGTAACGCCGCTTTTTTGCAGGCAGTAATCACGTAGTTCCTCAATGTTCAAAAACCGGTACCTCTTATTCGTTTTGTAAATGCCCTTATACGGCCAAAGTCATACTTTACGGTAAAGCCAATTTCGCGGTATTGGTCGGGATTTTGATTTTTAAAGTGACTCGGCGGGTCGTTATAACCATCAAGCCCTTCGCCAAAAACAACGGTGTGGGTATACTGAATATCAATCCTTAAATAAGGTTCGTCATATTCATTATATATCTTAAACTCGTAGCCCATACGTATGGGTATGGCCAGGTCAATACTATGGTCGGTCCCCGGAAAAACGTATGTTCCTGCCGGATATTGCGACGTAGCAACAAGATTGGTACGTTGATTCTTAACATTATCATCTACAAATCCAACGCCCGATCCAAAATAAACATTCTTTAATATCTCGTTAATGCCACTGTAATAGTAATCAATTACCTGGCCCAGTTGCAGGTCGCCGTGAAGATACAGGCCAAGATAACTGTTTGAATACTGGCGCTTATACTGGTCTGTTGATGTACTTCCGCCGCTTAATGTACCCTTTTGCACTTCTAAAGTAATAGGCAATACGGACTTACATAATAAGTAAAGTTTATGTTGGCCGCAATTTTATTGTCCTGTTTGGCTAGATTAGTGTAGCCCCGGATTAGGCCCGCACCCGCGCCAATACCCATGGGCATGAAGTTATAATCGCCTTGCGCTTTTACTATAATTGAAGAAAATACTAAGACAAAAAGTAAAAAGTTTTTTTTCAATAGTGCTGATTTATTCAAAATTTAAGCAATTTAGGTGAATAATATGTTTATTCAATAAAATATAACATATCATCTAATATAATACTTTATATGGATTTTAACGAAATACTGGATTTTAATGTTTCACAACGTTTTTTTCGCTACGTGGTTATCGATACGCAGTCGGACCCGACTTCGGAAACTTATCCTTCCACCGCCAAACAGAAAAATCTGGGTAAATTATTAGTTAATGAACTGCTGGAAATTGGCGTAGACGATGCCCATATGGACGAATTTGGCTATGTGTATGCCACCATACCTGCAAATACAACCAAACCCAATGTACCGGTTATCTGTTTTTGTTCGCATATGGATACCTCGCCCGATTGCAGCGGCGAGAATGTAAAACCCATTATCCACAAAAATTACCAGGGAGAAGACCTTGTTTTGCCCGATGATAACACGCAGGTTTTAAAAATAGCTGATCATCCCGATCTGAAAAACCAATTTGGCAATGATATTATCACAGCCAGCGGCACCACCCTGTTGGGCGCTGATAATAAGGCCGGGGTAGCTGAAATAATGGATGCCTGCTATCATTTGATCAATCATCCTGAAATTAAGCATGGTGCCATCCGCATATTGTTTACGCCCGATGAAGAAATAGGCCGCGGGGTGGACAAGGTGGATATACAAAAACTCGGCGCATACGCAGGTTATACCATTGACGGCGAGAGCGCCGGCAATATGGAGAATGAAACCTTCAGCGCTGATGGCGCAAAGCTGACCATAAATGGCATCAGTTCGCACCCGGGTTTTGCCAAAGGAAAAATGGAAAGCGCCATAAAAATAGCCGGGCAAATAGTGGCTGCATTACCGTTAAACTTATCGCCCGAGGGCACCGAACTAATGGAAGGCTTCGTGCATCCGGTGGGCATTTCGGGCCATGTTGAACAGGCGACTATCGATTTTATCATACGTGATTTTAACGAGGAGAAGCTAACCCAACATGCCAATACCATACGCGAAATAGCTACTGATGTATTAAAACATTTCCCTAACTCCACCTATACCTTACAGGTTAAGCCGCAGTACCGTAACATGAAGGCCATGCTAGACCATCACCCACAAATAGTAGAATATGGCATGGAAGCAATTCGCAGGGCGGGAATGGAGGCCAATCTTTGCAGTATACGCGGCGGTACCGATGGTTCGCGCCTATCGTTCATGGGCCTACCCTGCCCCAACATTTTTGCCGGCGAACATGCATTTCATGGCAAGCAGGAATGGGTAAGCGTACAGGATATGCAAAAGGCGGTGGAAACTATTTTGCATTTGAGTATGATATGGGAGGAATCAGCCCCACCCAACCCTCCCCGGTAGGGAGGGCTTTAATATAATATTTCAAATAGTTCTTGTCGCAGCAGGGCCTCTCGCAGAGGACCCTGCGTACACATACAGGGTGTTTAGCCCAACCCGCAACCGCGCGGGGGCCTCTGCGAGAGGCCCTGCGAAAACTTAAAAAGCTAAAATCGAATATCGAACACTGAATACCGAATGATGAACACCGAAGTAATTAACGATTATTAAACAAAAATTGAATACCTAAATATTGAATCCCACTTCATCATTCGATATTCGAGATTCAGTGTTCGATATTAAAAACTATGAACCCAACCCCTATTACCAGCCAGATTGATACCGATAGCCATAAACTTGCGGGGCTTGACCATTTGCGGGCCTTAGCTATAACTTTGGTATTCTTTTTTCATTACAGGCTGTTCGGTCATCCTGATTGGGAAGGCAAAATATGCGGGTTCGGCTGGACGGGTGTCGACCTATTTTTTGTGCTTAGCGGCTTCCTTATCGCAGGGCAGCTTTTCGCACGTATAGCAAGCGGCAAACAAATTTTGTATAAAGAGTATTTTCTGAAACGGGTGTTCAGGATATTACCGGCTTATTTTACGGTGGTGATATTGTATGCACTGTTCCCCGCCCTGCGCGAGTTTGAACCATTAGCGCCCATTTGGCGATACCTGACCTTTACGCTGAATATATGGCTTAACCGGGATATGTGCAATACGTTTACCCATGCATGGTCGCTTTGTGTGGAGGAGCAGTTTTATTTGATATTGCCTGTAATTATACTGCTATGCGGTTATTATAAAATTGGTAAAAAGGCAGCCTACATTATCCCGGTATTATTTGTAGTCGGTTTTGTGGTTAGGATATGGAGCTGGAACATCCTCGTTTCGCCACAAATAACCATCAACGGAGGTAATACTGTTTGGCTTAAATATATTTATTATCCCACTTATACCAGGCTAGATGGCCTTTTGACAGGCGTAACCATTGCCGGGTTATTTACTTTTTACCCTACGGTAAAACAGTGGCTTAATAAGTATGGCAACGTATTGTTAATTGCAGGATCGGTGCTTTTAACAGGGTCGTGGTTTTTGTGCGAAAACCAAAGCACGTTCAGCGCTTCCGTATTTGGCTTCCCGTTGGTGTCGTTTGGTTATGGGCTGGTAGTGGCGGGGGCTGTTTGCCCTTCGTGTATATTATATAAATTCAAATCTAAGATCACCGAACGACTGGCAACGCTTTCTTATTCCATATACCTCATACATAAAATAATGCTGCATGTAAGTCAGCGCGTATTTGGGCAATGGGGAATAGATAAGAATGGCAACCTGATGCTTGTGATAGGCATTATCAGTTCCATAGCCGGCGCACTTTTACTGCGCTACCTGGTGGAGAAACCTTTTTTAAGGTTAAGGGACAGGATATTATTGAGGTGGCGACAAAGAAAAGCTTTGGTTGTGGCCTGATGGACCTTTGAGACAAACAGTGTTCAAAGTGTTTATTTAGCCTCACCCTGCCCTCTCCAAAGGAGGGGGTTCTAAAAAACAGTGGGGGAAGTGAAAAAACCGCGTTCAAAAATGCTTCCTCGCTTGAACGCTGATAAATATTAAATTATTGAAATACAGCTAATTAAGTGTTTATGGGTGTATGGGTAGCGTTTATGTTCGTTTCGGTTTGTTTGGGCTTGTTTGGGCTTGTTTGGGTTCCGTTCATGGGGTGTTTAGGTGCTGTTTGGGCACTGTTTAGGTGCGTTTAGGCATTGTTTAGGTTACGCCAAAACGTTGATATACAGTAAATAGTGAACACCAATTTTACTCCGCTAACAGATCATCCGTCAGCTTGTCAAATTCATCAACAAACGCGGTATAATAATCTCCCGTGCCCGGGCCGCTGAAGCCGGTGTGTATTTTGCGTACATCGCCTCTTTTATCGATGATGATGGTGGTAGGAAAGCCTTTAAAATCAGCCAGCATGGGCAGGCTTTTTTGTGGGTCGCCGCGCTGCGGGGTATAGCCGGTTATCAATAACGGATACTGGATATTAAAGTGAGCCTTTAATTGCTGCAAAGTACGCTGCGATTTGGCAAAATCAGTGGTACGCTCATAGGCCAGGCCAATTACTTCAACCCCTTTCGGGTGATATTTTTGGTAATAACCACCCGTAATAAATGATGTTTCATCCATACAATTCGGGCACCATGAGCCTAATATTTGCACAATAACCACTTTGTTCTTAAACCGCGCGTCGCTTAGCGATACGTTATGGCCGTTTATATCCTTGAAGGTAAAAGCGATCTTTTTATATCCCGGTTTCAGGAAGGTTAGCGAGTAGGCATCAGGTAATTTGGCGTTCTCATTCCTAACCGCAGTCCAATGGTCAAGGCCTGAATAGCCCGAATACATTTTACCATCGCTCAGGGTATTTTCATCATTTATTTTTGCTGTGAAAATAAAGGCATGACCACCATCAAAGGTGGACATATATAAACTGTCGCCTGCCACACTGCCTTGTAAAAAGCGGTAATCGCCGGTGGTGGTTAAAAATGTACCGGTTAACTCTGATCCGGTTTGCTTAAACTCGCCAACCGTGGTATCGCGACTATCGGCATCGCCAAAAACTGCTGTCCAGCGGCCGGTTATGTTATGCGTGGCTGCGGCGGGAGCTTTAAAGAAGCGATAATCAGTATTTGGCTGGGCTACAAAATCCATTGTAGCATCGGTGCTGCCCAGGTGCTTTATCCATTGGCCCACCAAAAAATTAGCTTCAAACCGCAGTTTAAATTCCGAATCGAATAAAGGCATGTGTATCAGCATGGAGTCGCCTTTGATCTTTATGTCGGTTACCTTGAACCGCTCTGTGCCATTGATTATGGTGATGAGAGGCGCCCCAGTTGAATCACTTAATATAAAATTAAAAGGCAGGTTATTACCTGTTGAATTTTTCAGCACACCGCGCCAGGTGCCAAGCGGTAATTTAATTTGTGCAAATGAAGCACTAACGAATAAGGAAAGCAATATAACGAGCAGGGCTTTGTTTTTCATATCGATGCAAAAACCAAAAGTAAACAAAACCTGTGCTACTATTTCAGCACCTCGCGCGATATGACAATCTTCTGAATTTCTGAAGTGCCCTCGTATATCTGCGTTATTTTGGCGTCGCGCATCAGGCGTTCCACATGGTATTCTTTAACAAAGCCATAGCCGCCGTGTATTTGCACTGCCTCAACTGTAGTTCTCATGGCAACATCCGATGCAAACAGCTTTGCCATGGCGCTCGCCTGCCCATAGGGCTTTCCATTATCCTTTAACCATGCCGCCCTTAAACACAGTAAACGCGCGGCTTCAATTTCAGTTGCCATATCGGCCAGTTTAAACTGTATGGCTTGCAAGTCGGCTATCGCCTTGCCAAATGCCTTACGTTCCTTTGAATAGGCCACCGCCAGTTCATGCGCGCCCGACGCTATGCCCAGCGCCTGTGATGCTATGCCTATGCGGCCGCCATCAAGCGTACTCATGGCGAATTTAAACCCAAAGCCATCTTCGCCAATACGGTTTTCCTTGGGCACTTTAACGTCGGTAAACATCAGTGAATGGGTATCAGAACCGCGTATGCCCAGTTTATTTTCCTTTGCGCCAATGGTAAAGCCTTCCATGCCGCGTTCAACTATCAGCGCGTTTATGCCGTGGTGTTTTTTGGCGGCATCGGTTTGCGCAATTACCAAATAGGTTGATGCAGAATTGCCGTTGGTTATCCAATTTTTTGTACCGTTAAGCAAATAATGGTCGCCCATATCAATGGCCGTGGTTTTTTGCGATGTAGCATCCGAACCGGCTTCGGGCTCCGACAGGCAAAATGCACCTATCTTTTCGCCCATAGCTAAAGGCACCAGGTATTTTTGTTTCTGCTCCTCGCTGCCATATTTTTCAAGCCCATAACATACCAATGAATTATTTACCGAAACCACTACTGAAGCCGATGCATCAATTTTCGACAATTCTTCCATTGCCAGCACATATGAAACAGTATCCATGCCGCTGCCGCCGTATTGCTGCGGAACCATCAGCCCCATAAAACCCAGTTCGCCCAGCTTTTTTATTTGCTCGGTTGGGAATTTCTGGTGCTCATCCCTTTCAATAACGCCGGGTTTAAGCTCGGTTTGGGCAAAGTCGCGGGCGGCTTGCCGTATCATTTGTTGTTCTTCTGTTAGTTCAAAAT